>NZ_JAJJBY010000006.1:0-214849 GCF_022625245.1 Bacillus sp. TL12
AACTAACCATTAGCGAGAAAACCGTTCGCTAATGGAAGTTTCACTTTAGCTTGCTTTGTTTTGTTTTGCAAGAAAAAAGCGTTGTACTTTATTTTTTGTATGGCGAACAGGTATATGATATTTGTTTAATAAATTGAGGAAATGGGCTTTACCAGCTTCCTCATCTTGTACTTCATATTCAAGTTCATAATCATCGTGATTGTAATAGAAACTATGATCAAATACAAGCGTTCCGCCTTCAAATGTAGTTTCTGCTCGCTCTGTTGTTAAGCTTCCCATATAAGCTAAAGTAGAAACAGGAATTTGGAGTTTATGTAATTGATCTAGCACAGGGCCTGCAATAAGCTCATTTGTTTTCATCATTTGCTGTGCTTCTTCTTCTGTTACAGATTGATGAGTCTCCAGTAATCCAACTTCAGCTGGTTGTTTTAAAGTTAAAGTATAAGCTCCGCCTTTATGACGAATACGAAGAGCAGACCCTGCTTCTTTTAAAGAAAAATGAGGTGTTTCAAAATAATGATTTACTTGTTTTGCAAATGAATGGATAGAAAACGCATCACATAATGTTTGAAATTCTTCTTGCGTTACCATATTTTTAAATTCAATTTCAATTTCTTGTGTCATTGTATAGGCTCCTTCTTAAAGTAATTCTTTAGACATTATCGCTTTTTCACAAATTTGGTTCAATGTTTTATTTGTTTGCGTCTATGTTATGATACAATAATAGGGTGAAGTAAGACAGGAAGTTGATATGGAGGAGTTAGAGCATGCAAAATAAAATCCAAGTTAAGAGCGTAGAAGAAAGAGAAAATGCTCTTATTTTTTGTGCAGAAAATACTGAAATACAAGTGGAGGAGTTAAAGGCGCGTAATCACGTACTTGTAGACTCAGATCATTTATCATTTTTATATATTTTAGAAAATGAATCAGCTTTTATTTATGTAAGCATTCCGCATACATGCTGGGAAGCAATGAATGGTGCAATGAAGAGTGATAAAGCAATGTTCGTTCGCGTAAATAATACTGAAATTGAGTTAGAGCAATTGAAAGAAGAAGTGGAATATTTAATTGAAAATATTGAAGGGAATGCAAATTACGGAGAAGAACTTGTAACTGCTGTGGAAAAGGTATTTCTATAAGCAAATGGATTGACTTTGGTGGTGGTTGAAATGAATCGGAATTGGGAAGAATTTTTAGCGCCGTACCACCAAGCGGTGGCAGAGCTAAAAGTGAAGTTAAAAGGAATGCGTTCTCAGTTTACAATGTTAACAGAACACTCTCCGATCGAGTTTGTAACCGGCAGGGTAAAGTCAGTTGCAAGTATTATTGATAAGGCGGAAAAACGAAATGTACCGCTTGACAGGCTAGAAGAAGATATGCAGGATATCGCTGGCCTTCGGATGATGTGTCAATTTGTGGATGAGATTAAGCCTGTTGTTGAATACCTTCGAAAACGAAATGACTTTGAAATTGTGGAAGAACGAGATTATGTGACACAAAAGAAAGAAAGTGGGTATCGTTCGTATCACGTTGTCGTTAGTTATCCCGTTCAAACGATCCGCGGAGAGAAGAAAGTATTAGTTGAAATTCAAATTCGAACGTTAGCAATGAATTTTTGGGCAACAATTGAGCATTCTTTAAATTACAAATATAGTGGACGTTTTCCAGAAGATATTAAAGTGCGTCTTCAACGTGCAGCAGAAGCGGCATTTTTATTAGATGAAGAAATGTCTTCGATTCGTCTTGAAATTCAGGAAGCACAAAAGATTTTTTCGCGCAAACAAGAAGCGAAAGAATCCGAATCATAAACTAAAGGGTGTTGGGCGATGAAATTTGCAATTATGTCAAAGGGAGATCAATCATCAGACGCACTTGCAAGTACAATGACAGACTACTTGCAGGATTTCGGGTTTACAATGGATGAAGCAAAACCAGATATTGTAATTTCTGTTGGGGGAGACGGGACGCTCTTATACGCGTTTCATCGCTATTATCATCGCTTAGATGAGACAGCGTTTGTTGGTGTGCATACAGGACATTTAGGTTTCTATGCAGATTGGTTGCCAACAGAAGTAGAAAAACTGGTGATTGCAATTGCGAAAACGCCGTTTCAAGTGGTGGAATACCCACTTTTAGAAGTCATTATTCGCTATGTGAATGGTAGTAAAGAATCACAGTATTTAGCAATGAATGAAGCGACCGTAAAAAGCTTGGAAGGAACATTAGTAACAGAGGTAGAAATTCGCGGAGAATATTTTGAAACATTCCGCGGGGACGGTCTTTGTATTTCTACTCCTTCTGGAAGTACGGCCTACAATAAAGCGCTAGGCGGAGCCATTATTCATCCTTCGATTGAAGCGATTCAAATTGCGGAAATGGCTTCAATTAATAACCGCGTGTTCCGTACAGTCGGTTCACCGCTCGTTTTACCAAAGCATCATACATGTGTTATAAAGCCGACGAAAAGAATGAACTTACAAATTACGGTCGATCATTTAACGATGGTTCATCAAGACGTAAAATCAATTCAATACCGCGTCGCAAACGAGAAGGTGAGATTCGTTCGTTTTCGTCCGTTCCCATTTTGGAAACGCGTTCGTGATTCGTTTGTTGCGGATGAATAGAGAGGGTTTATGCATGTGAGAAGATTTACATTAAAATGGTGTATGACAGAAGCAGAGAAGGGAATGCTCATTCGGGAGTTTCTGAAAACGAAAGGAATTTCTAAAGCTGCTTTGACAGATATAAAATTTCAAGGTGGAGCCATTGAAGTTGATGGTAAGCATGCGACAGTGCGGCACGTATTACAGATTGGAGAAGAATTACAAATTTTCTTTCCACTTGAGGAAAGAAGTGAAGGAATGCTTGCTGAAGATATTCCTTTGAAAGTTGTATATGAAGATGACTCTGTACTCGTAATGAATAAAGCCCCATACATGTCAACGATTCCGTCTAGAGAACATCCAGCCGGAAGTGTTGCGAATGCGCTTTTATATCATTATGATAAGCAAAACCTTGCAAGTACAGTACATATTGTAACACGGCTCGACCGTGATACGTCAGGACTGATGCTGATTGCGAAAAATCGTTTCATTCACCATCTTTTATCAAAACAGCATCAGCAAAAACAAGTGAAACGAACATATGAAGCAATCGTTCATGGACAGTTGGTAGAAGATTCAGGAACGATTGACGCACCAATTGGAAGAAAAAGCGACAGCATTATTGAGCGAACTGTATGTGAAGACGGTCAAAAAGCAGTTACGCATTTTCAGGTACTGGAGAGATTCTCTGATAAAACGCGAGTTTCACTGCAGTTAGACACAGGAAGAACACATCAAATTCGTGTACATATGGCATATTTGGGGCATCCACTGTTAGGAGATGACTTGTATGGAGGGAGTAAGTCCGAGATGAAGCGACAGGCACTTCATAGTACAAGTTTAACGTTTTATCACCCTATTTTAGAAAAAGAGATGACTTTTCATGTGGATGTGCCGGAAGATATGAAAGAAGTATTGAAATAAGCTGCCTTCATCAGTATTGAAGTAAACCAAAAAAGTTAGACAGCTTCTAGGGCATGGATCCGGGTATTGTACCGGGCCCATGCCCTTTCGTTTTTCTTTAATTCTTTTATCCCGCATTAACGGGCAGTAAGACCCCCACCTCAAGATTCAGAGAGAAACGAGGAAGGTAGGTGGGGGATCAACTGCCCGTAAAAGCCCGATTGGTTCAACTAATAATCAGTGGGGGATGAAGAAAACCCCCACTGATTAAAGTTTCACTTTATAGTTGCATTAAGTTATTAGGAACATTTAATGTTGTTTCACAACTGAAAGGAAATTGAAAAAAAACTGATACCTTTCTCATTAAAATTCAATCTTACTTAAAAAATGAAAGAAAAGTGAAATTTTCCAAAAGAAATTCTTTGTTAAAATAAAAGCATAAACACAAAAAAGTGTTGACACATGGAGAAAAATGTACTTTTTTTCAAGATATAGTGAGGGAAAAAAATGAGATTAGAAAAACAATTAATAAAAAAGATATATTATGAAACATTCTTAATGGAGAATGAAACACATCCACCTCTTCAAGTACTTGGAGCAGCATATGTAAACGAACAAAAAGATGAGATTTCCGATGGATCTTATATTCGTTTTGCACAAGGTGAATTTTATTATCATCATCAAGATTTTGAAACAGCTATTTTTAAATGGGAGAAAGTCAGTAATGAATTAGCACCATGGGCACAAAAAAATATTGCGGATGCTTACTTCGAACTTAACCAATTATCAGTTGCTGAAAATGTTTATACCTCGATTACTACTGATAACAAAATACTTATGACCGAAATTGTACTGCAATTGCTGTCTCTTTACATCGAGCAAAATAAACTTGATTCAGCTTTCGCTGTTATTAAAGAAGCGGTTTCTTTAAATCCCGATTATCCAAACGTCACAACAATTGCACGTTCCTTTTATGAAGAACAGCAAGATTTTGACAGTGCAGTAGAGCTTGCTGTGAATGAATTAATTCGAACAGAATCTTTCCTATGGTTTGAGGTTCTAAAAGAATATATCGATAAAGGATTTACTAAAAATATTTCACCAGACTATTTTTATCAAGTATTAGTTACATTAAATAATGTAGATCAAGTACAGTTTACGCAAATTGTTTCATCACTTTGGAACAGTTATAAAAATGAACAAAATTACTTATCATGGCTTAAAACAATAAATGAATTTTTCTTACATATCGAAATACATTCGTCCGATATATGGGACAAAATTTCTTCTCTATATGAAGAAACGTACTTTGAATTAATTCAAGGTCAATATATGCTAAGACAATTACACGATATCATTCCAAGCTTTTTAACAAATTGGTTAAAGGTAGCTAATCCGTCTCATTCTGTATTTCCATCTGCAGCAGTATTGGCATGGGATGAGATTTTCCCTTCCCAAATAGATTCAGCAAATATAGAACATGCGGAAAGCCTACTTTCATATTCTGTTAATCATGTGGATGGCCTAGAGTATAGCTTACATCTCTTTGAATCTATTACACAGTGGGCACAAAAACATGATTTAGAAATTGGTCATCGATTTAAATGGTTAGTTGGCGAGCTTGCAGATTTAGAAACAAATCGTCTTTTAGTAACTGGAACTTCAGGGAATGGAAAAGTCTCATTTATTAACTCTATACTAGGAGAAAATATATTAGAAAACTCAATCTCAAATGTAGTTGTCTTTAAAAATGACGCTCATACAGAAATTAACGCCATAACAGATTCAGCAATTACAACAACTGAGAATTTCTCTGATTTCCATAACATGCTGTCCTTGCACCGCCAAACATATAGAGATAGAGCATGTGTTGAATTTAAATTACCATGCAGATTTTTAAGTAAAAATAAACTTACATTCGTTGTTACACCTAGCTTTAATAGAAATAACGACACTAGAGGTGAGATATTCGAATATTTAAATTCTGTAGACGAATTGTTATTCGTATTGAATGCGGATTCACCTTTTACTGACAAAGAACGTGACATTCTATTAAGTATTCAAGAACATACACCAAATCTACAAATTCATTTCTTATTAAATAAAATTGATAACATTTACAGTGAAGCAGAAGCAAAAAGAGTTATACATGATACGCAAGAGAGAATAAACGCATATTTCCCGCATGCGAGAATTTTCCCTTACTCTTCGTTATATATAAATAGCCAACAGCTAAACGATTTAACTGAGTTTATTCATTTTAACTTTAACCATAAAAATATCGATGCAGAACGTACTGAAAAGCTATTGTTTTTCATTCGAAAAACAATTACATATCTGTTGGATAAACGCGTTGAGATGGAAAACAGCATAGTGGATTCTATTAGTTGGAATGAAGATATGTTAGTTAAATTAAATGGTTGTATGAATAACCTTACTGCTTTTGAGAAGGAAAAAATGCATTTCATTACAGAATCATATCGTACAATGAAAAATGAAATTACGAATGATCTTACAGAACATATTCCGAAACTATTGCAGAGTTGTTCGGATTTAATTAGTGAAGAAAGCGATTTTGGACACATTGATATTGAACTAAATACAGCGATGAACGAAAGAGTTCAAAAATATCTAGAACAAACTGTGTTACCTAATCTTGCTCGCTCTATGCAAAATTGGATTACAACTTCTAATAACGAGTTCCTTCAAAGTCAATCGTACTTAGAAGAAACCAGTGAAGGACTTAATTCTTTATATGGAGAAAATCGAATACAGTTAGAATGTGACTTTAAAGTGCTTGATGATTGGCGCAGAGATACAGATAGAATGACAACTAGAATACATATGGAAGAAGTAAATATCTTACGCCGATTTACACCAGCACAATTTTTACTGAAAAGTGCCGGTAAATTATTTGGAGTTCTTCCTAAAAATAAAGCTATGCTATATAACAAATACAAACAGTATTTAGAAAATGAAGATTATACCGATGTAACGGCTTCTATTGTGAACAAATTTTTCTTGCAATTTGAGCTGTTTGAAAAAGCACTAGAGCGGGACATTAGTATATTCTTTAGAAATCCGTTTGGCGCGTTGAAACAAGCTGTAGAAAACACTCATTTAGAAATAAAAGAAAAACAAGATACACTACATAAAATGAAATCAGATCCTGAAGTTTATCATGATTCTATAACGCTCTTTGAATTGAGATTACGTCAATGTGAAGTAATCCTAAATATAGGTGAGGATAATTCCTATACAGATGTAACTTTAGAAACAAACATAGAGTAAAGTGAAACTTTAATCAGTGAGGGTTTTCTTCATCCCCCACTGATTATTAGCCCTCACCAATCGGGCTTTTACGGGCAGTTGATTCCCACCTATCTTCCTCGTTTTTCTCTGAATCTTGAGGTGGGAGTCTTACTGCCCGTTAATGCGGGGTAAACGTAAAGTAACTCCAAAATCTACAATACAAGTTGATTTTGGAGTTGTTTTTTGTTTCCTTCACTTTTTTCGGCACTCTGCATCTATATAAGTTGAATTCAATTCTTACACCTTCTTATTCAGTTGCTAAATCATCATTCAAATTGCCTTTGTAGGGCAATGTATTCTGTATGACTTTGTGCTGCGATGGGGTTATGGGAAAATATTTAGTTCAACTTATATAGATGAGGTCCGTTTAAAATCTCCATAATCAATGATAATGATTTTATCTTTTTCGGATAGCATCATATTATTCATATTCGGCTCGTTATACCAATATATATCTTCAGGTATGATTCCGGTCTTTAGAAATCTGTTTTTTAATTGGGATAACTTTTCATTATATATTTCATTTTCAGGAACTTTAAGTGAGAATTTTTTCATAATAATCCAACCGAATCCAAACTTTTTTACAGGACAAAGGTGTTCTCGTAACTCAGGAGGACAGTTTTTATATATTTCAAATTCGGTTTTATTGCTTCTAAGTCCCCATCTAGTAATGGCTATCTTTAATACATATTTATTGTTAAGATCATAGACAATCCTATTTTCCCCATATCCAATCATTTTGTATTTTAATTTTAAGATGTTTTGAGCTTTTTCAGCCTTCTGTTTTTTATCTCTACCCCGATAATGCTTCATTTGTGATAGCCATATATTAATAAATTGTATATCACGTAAACTTATCACTCTTCACTCTCCCACCCTTTTTTACCTCTAATATTACAGTCTATTTAAAAGAAAGTGGTCTTGACAGGGCGTTTTTATATAAATCGAATACACGTGGATTTTATCTGGGGTTCCGCGTTGAAAAAAGACCTTGTCCATGAAAGGAGCTTTATTTCTTATGTAATCGCACGAAATTTCTCAGGCATAAACGGCATTGAAGAAGGAACTGAAACAGTTTCCATCTCTGGATATCGAAGCGCTGTTAACTTTCCGCCAAATACAGCTCCTGTATCGATATTCACCGTATGATTGACAAAACGAGGTTCTGCCACAGGCGTGTGCCCGTATACAATCCACGCTTCTCCTTCATAATGCTTCGCCCAGTCACGGCGAACAGGAGAACCATCAGGATGCTTTTCGCCAGTAATGTCACCATATAATACGAAAGTTTGGACCTTCTTATCTGTTCTTCCGATATAATCTTGGCGAATACCAGCGTGGCAAACGATCAATTTTTTGTTATCAAGAACATGATAGAGTGGTGACTGTTCGTAAAGATCAATAAACTTTTTCTGCACGATCTTTTGTTCACGAGTTTTTAGAGCTTCGTACTCAGCGACAGTCGTTTCTAATCCATGTGCAATTGTTACATTACGTCCGATGAAAAAACGATACAACTTATTACAATGATTTCCCGGAGCGTAATAAGCGACCTTTTTATCTATAACAAGATCCCACACAATTTCAATCATTCGAAGGGATGCCGGGCCACGATCTGTAATGTCGCCGACGAAAGCAAGCTGTCGTCCCCCAGGATGAACTGGAAGCCCACTTTCCCAGTTATAACCGAGTTGCGTTGTTAACGCTTGAAACTCTTCTAAACAGCCGTGTATGTCCCCGATAATGTCGTATTTCATTTTGTAACCTCCATCTCGAGTTTTTTCTTAGTATGTCTAAAATGGATATAGAAAAAACCATATCTACTAGATATGGTTTAATCAAACATAAATGTTTTTGTTCGTGATCGTACGTTCAGTATGAAGCCAATCGCAATCATATATGTTAGTAAGGAGCTACCTCCATAACTCATAAGAGGAAGCGTAATCCCTGTAATCGGAAGCAATCCAATTGTCATCCCGATATTTTGGAATACTTGGAACGTAAACATTCCGATCGTTCCTGCACATAAATAGCTACCGAATGGATCATTACTTTCCAAAGCGATATGAATCATTCGGTAAATAAGAAGGAAGAACAGGGAAATAACAACACTTGCTCCTAAAAATCCGAATTGCTCGGCAATGTTTGTAAAAATAAAATCGGTATGCGGTTCTGGGAAGTATACTTGACCATTTTCCCACCCCTTACCACGCAATTCACCTGATCCAGTTGCTAACACAGATTGCCTCAACTGATATCCTTGCGTTTCGTATTCATAAGGTGCTAGCCAGCCGTAGAAACGATCTAATTGATACTCTTTTAGAATATGCTCTTTAAAGAATGCTGTATGCTCAAAATAAATATACGTTAGCGTAGAAGCAGCGGCTATAACCATACCAGCTAAACCGAAAATAAAGCGCCAGCGTACACCTGAAACTAAAATCATTGCTGCAATCATTGCTGAAATAACCATTGTATTTCCTAAATCAGGTTCTTTCGCAATTAAAAGTAGCGGTGGTAAACTTGCGCCGAATATTTTCCCGAGTAAAATTACATCCTCGCGTGGAGAGCGAAACGGATATTTTTCATTATGATTGACGATAATGCGGCCAATAACAATGATTAAAAATAATTTCATAATCTCGGAAGGCTGGAAGTTACCAAGGCCTGGCACACTATACCAAGCAGTAGCACCTTTAATTGTTACAGCCCCAGGAACTTTAAATTCAAGTCCAAGAAGTAAAACCATCGCAAATCCATATAAATACCAAGCAATTTGCTTATATCGGTCAAAATCAATAACCATAATCGCAACAACTGCGATGGACCCAATGACATACCATTGGATTTGTTTTGCTACAAAGTTTACTTTTTGCAGAGCTGGTGGTAAAGATGGTTGAGCACTTGCAATAGCAAAACAACTAACAATTGCAATTGCGAGTACAATCAGGATCAATATATAATCTATTCGATATTGGGAATTCTTGTCTTTCACCGTACGTAGTCCTTTCTATTACTCTTTGTGAAATGAAAAAAAGACGCTATTACCATATTAGCGGATTTTGAGTAGTTTGCAAATATGTTGTTTTGATTTTGGTTGTGAGATGTTAGATTCTATCAATATAAATAAAACCAAAAACCTTTCTTTTTTAGGTGGGAGAGAGGATCCGTCCGTATGTAGAAGTGGTCAGTGCCTTTTTTAGCCCCATGCCAAGTTTAAACAAAGAGAGGAAGTGAGAGTAGATCACTTTGCGTTTTCATAGAAGTAATTTTGATGTGTGAAACCCGAAAAGTATGATTGGTGATGAAACTGTGATTTTACATAAGTACAAAATAAAAAACTACTCTTTTGGGGTGGGAGAGAGGATCCGTCCGTGCGTAGAAGCGGTCAGTGCCTTTTTTAGTCGGAGGGAGTGAGAGTGGCTCCCTTTTATTCTTCATAGCTATGATTTATCCAGCAAGTACGTTTAAATAGAGGAAATACAGATTGAGCTTTCGGAGTAGCAGGAAAGTGAAAGGAAAAAAGAGAATTAAAGAACCAGTCATAATAATAATTTTATTTTGCCTTCTTTCGAATTTGTGATATGATATAAATATATTACCAGGTACTAATAACTGATGTTATTTAATAAATTTAGGGGGATAAACAAATGAATCTTCTCAACTTAAAAGGAAAAAACATTATCGTAATGGGAGTTGCGAACCAACGAAGCATCGCTTGGGGTATCGCTCGTTCATTACATGAGGCAGGAGCAAACTTAATTTTCACATATGCAGGTGAGCGTCTAGAAAAAAACGTACGTGACCTAGCAGAATCATTAGAAGGACAACAATCACTTGTTTTACCATGTGACGTAACAAACGATGAAGATATCGCGCGTTGCTTCCAATCGATTAAAGAAGAAGTTGGAGTTGTTCACGGATTAGCACACTGCATCGCATTCGCAAACCGTGATGACTTAAAAGGTGAATTCGTTGATACATCTCGTGACGGATTCTTACTAGCACAAAACATTAGCTCATTCTCATTAACAGCTGTAGCAAGAGCTGCGAAGCCATTAATGACAGAAGGTGGTAGCATCGTTACATTAACATACCTTGGGGGAGAGCGCGTAGTATCAAACTACAACGTAATGGGTGTTGCAAAAGCATCATTAGATGCAAGCGTAAGATACTTAGCAAACGACTTAGGACAACACAACATTCGCGTAAACTCTGTATCAGCAGGACCAATCCGTACGCTATCAGCTAAAGGTGTTGGCGACTTTAACAGCATCTTAAAACAAATCGAAGAACGCGCACCACTTCGTCGTAACGTAACACAAGAAGAAGTTGGTAACACAGCGTTATTCTTATTCAGTGACTTAGCAAGTGGTGTTACTGGTGAGAACATTCATGTGGATTCTGGGTATCATATTTTAGGATAATGGAGAGTTTTATTAAGCTGTAGGACAGGTGTTAAAATTAGGTGTGATGTTTTTTCCGGCACAAAAACACCAAACATGTTCTTTAAGCTAAGATAAGTTTGTATCTATATAATATAAAGAACAAACGCTATTCTTTTTGCAAAAAGAATAGCGTTTTTTTGAATCGTTTAATTAAAGATGAATTCCAGTTCTTATTTTTTCTATTATGCTTCGAGCTAGCATTGAGGGGAAATTGCAAGAACTAATGGAATGCAAAGTTATAAATGGTACAAGGAAATACTCAACAATACATAAAGGTTCTTTTTTACAAGTGTCATTTGTTAGAAAAAAGAAGGGAATTTCAGCTTTATTAGGAAAAAACTTTTACATACCAGTTGTTGTCTAAAAACATGCTATGCCTGGTGTAACAATCATTTAATTGTAAAAATCAAACCTGCTAGAGTTAGAAAAAATGTTTTTTTAGATTGGACTTATTTTTAGAACGTTTTGTAATTATTTCTTTTCACTGAAATTACAAAGTAATTTGTACAGTTCATAAAGTTAAGCAGAGACAGTAACACTTTCTATATCTTCACAACTTATGAATATAATATTAGTAGATGGTGGTGTTATTGAACTTTCTTCTGCTAATATAACTAGGCACAGATTGGAATGAAATGCAAGAAGAGAAGCAGGTCCAATAATTTGTCCAGATCGGGTTGTTATTGTAACAATAGTTCCTAGTGGCCAACTATCAAATATAAAACAAGCTATACCTTCGCAATTTGCCATATTTTTCACCTAACCTTAAATTTGTTATTTGAATACATATTTTCTAAATAAAGATATATTTAATATATGTAGAGGGATATAAAATGTTTGGGTAAAGTAAAAAAACATTAGTAGCTATCTGTCTTATGGTAGTGTTTTCTTGATGAGGGGAGCACAATTTCGCCTTATTATTTCATGTGAAAATAAATGGTGTAATATTTTTGTTTACGAAAATATATATTTATAAATTATGGAAGAAAATGAGTTGGAATGGTACATTAGAAGATTTAAATGAAGGAGGGAGAGTGTTGTTAGAGAGAACCGGTGTTTCAAAAAAGAAAGGCATTTTATTTGTGATGAATCCTATAGGCGGGGGAGTAGAATACTATCAAAATACGTATATTGAGGAGAATAAACATAAGTATAGAATCTATAAGATGACGTTCAGAACTGGAATTTTTTGTATAGAAGATATGAATCAGGAAACCCCTCTGTACGATGAGTTCCAGTTTCATAATTATGATGTAAATAGCTTCCAATCACTACTCAAGTCAATGGATATTGAATTAATTTATATAAACCATCTCATTAAATTCCCTATATTTGAGTTTATAAAATTCGTTCAACATTCTGGAGTTGATTATATTTATTTTATACATGATTTTTTTTGCATATGCCCTCTCGTTAATTTGATTAAAAGGAATGGTCCTTACTGCAATAATGAAACAGATGTGAATATATGTACGGCGTGTTTGAGTGGGGGAAGGGAAACAGATATTCAAACTTGGAGAAAAAATTTTGAATCTTTTTTATCAAATGCTCAGAGGGTAATCGCTCCAAGCAACAGTACAAAAGAAATTGTAAAAAAACATTTCCCTAGCATTGATATAGATGTACAGGAACATTCTTTATCTCCTAATATCCACTATACATATGCTCCTGAATTTGCAAGTGAAAAAAAGCTTAATGTCGCCTTCGTAGGAAATATACATAAAAATAAAGGATCGCACATTTTATATAAACTTAAAATGGAGATTGAAAGAAGGAAGCGACCTTTTTGTATAAAGGTAATTGGGTTAACAGACAGGCATAAAAGAAGATTTGTCAGCCCAAGCGGACATTTTGCTGTAACAGGACCATATGATAATAAGGAAATTTCTAATATTTTAGCAACACATAAAATAGCTATCGTTATAACTTCTTCTATATGTCCAGAGACATTTTCTTATACAACCAATGAGGCTATGTTTTCAGGGTATCCGGTTATTGCATTTGATATGGGAGCCCCAGCGGAGCAAATAAGAAAATATAAAGGGGGATGGATTCTGAAAGAAGTGAGTAGCCAGAGGATTTTGCAATTATTACAAAAACTTTCAACAAATCGTGGTGAAATTTTAGAAAAAGCGCGTAATTTATCGGTAGCTTGTCAAAATAAAGAGACTTTCTAATTTTTTATCGATGAAAAGAAGGGAAGGGTTAAAATGGTAATTGTGACCCTTAAAGATTTGTAGAACAGTGCAGATAAAGAGTTTTTTAGAGACTTTTTCAATCATATAAAATGAAAGGAGGGCTATTTGACAAAACATGACAATAGCCCCCAATAGGAAAAGATTCATGTGAAAAATTTATTTGTAGAGAAAATTTTTTTATTAAATGAAATCCCAACTTACAGGAGTTCCTTTAGCAACATCTTTTTTCACTTTCTTTCCTAGCAAAATAGGAAGGTATTTTGGTGCCAAACCATACCCAGGTCGAATAGCTTTTATATTCTCTGTTGTTAAAACATCTCCAGCTTTCATATCTTGTGCAACATATAGAGAACGACGAAACTTTAATGAGTTTTTTTCCATCTCAGTCGGTCCATAATAAACCTTCCCTAGTGACTGCCATGCTCGTTCTGTTTCCATAACAAGAGAGGTTAGTTCATCTGCTTCCATTGAAAACGCGGAGTCAACCCCTCCATCAGCTCTAGATAAAGTGAAATGTTTTTCAATTACAGTCGCTCCCAGTGCAATACTTGCGACTGCAGTACCTACTCCTAATGTATGATCTGATAAACCTACTTCACATTGGAATAATTCCCTCATATGAGGAATTGTATAAATATTAGTGTTTTCCGGGGAAGCAGGATAAGTACTTGTACATTTCAGCAAAATAAGGTCTTTACAGCCTGCTGATCTGGCAGCCTTGACAGTCTCATCTAATTCTGAAATTGTAGCCATACCGGTGGAGATAATAAGCGGTTTGCCAGTAGAGGCAGCTTTGCAGATTAGAGGGATATCAGTATTTTCAAAAGAAGCAATTTTATAACAATGGACATTGAGAGATTCTAGAAAATCAACTGCTGTTTCATCAAATGGGGTGCTAAATGGAGTTATACCTAGTTCTTTACATTTATTAAAAATCGGTTTATGCCATTCCCAAGGTGTGTAAGCTTGCTGATATAGTTTATAAAGCGTGTTTCCTTTCCATAAGCTGTCTGCATCTTCTATTTTAAAATCTTTATTATCTATATCGAGTGTCATAGTATCAGCTGTATAAGTTTGAATTTTTAGAGCATGTGCTCCAGCTTTTGCTGCAGCTTCAACGATTTGTAATGCACGTTTCAATGACTGATTATGGTTTCCAGACATTTCGGCAATGATAAATGGTTGTTGATTACGACCTATTTTTCTTCCATTAATCTCAACATCTTTCATTCGATCTTCTCCTTTCTAACCGCTCATTTTTGCTTTACCTATTATATCTTTCACTGACGTATCCCATCCATCAGTAAGTAAATTCAAATACTTTTCTTTATCTTTTAATCTATGATAACTGCCGCCAGGAGGTTGTGGTTTCCTCGTAACTTTTCCAGAACGAATTAACTCCCAATTCTCAATAAAAAGTCGTTCTATTCCTTTGCATAGTCTATCATAAGAGGTTTTTAATGTATCACTTTCCTTGTAAGGAACTTTCAATTGAGCGATAATATCTCCTGTATCTAAGCCATTATTTACATAATGAATTGTAATCCCTTTAGGTGTATCTTCAAGAAAACTCCATAAATTGGGATCAGCACCCTTATTCCAGGGAAGATAAGATATATGCAAGTTAATAATCTTGTTATTAAATTTCTCTATAATCGAAGGAGGAATTATATATCTATATCCATAGCTGACAATAAAATCAATATTAGTAAGAATAGGTGAGTGAATGTCTATTCTATTTTCATAGAAAATAACACTATCTCCATATGATTTAAGAAAACTGTACAAGTTATTACATTTAGATCCTAATAATAGAATGTTCATAATATCTTCCTTAACATTTAATATTGTAAAATCTCCGATACTACACGTGTTTTCCCAAAACCATCTACAATTTCTAATGCCTTTTTAGAAGAGACCTCTAAATCAAAGTTTCCACTTTTAACAATCTCAATAGCATTACAAATATCTTTCGCGTAGATTTTTTCTGAGTTTCCGATATAAAAATCAATACCTAAATTTCCTACTGCTTTACATATTTCAATTTGATTATATGCCACTGAGATTAATAGTGCAGGTAACCCTAAACAATATCTTTCCCAAGTTGTCGAACCTCCAGCACATATTGCCAGATCTGCTTCATTCATTAATCGGGACATATAATCAACATTATAATGGAAGGTCATACTTGAATGTTTTTTGCATAAATTTTGGATGAAGTCTTTTTGAGGATTTGCTTGACCGGCAACTACATGAATAAGAAGCTGTGTACAGTCTAGTGCTTCTAGAGCTTTGATTACTTTGGATGTTTCATTAGTGGGATCGCTTCCACCAAAAAATATGAGTACTGTTTTAAGATTACCAGTTCTTTTTCTTACAATTTTCCGTTCCTTTAAAAATTCTGTCCTTAGCAGTGCATATTTGGGACCTAATAATTTTATACAATTTTTAGGGAGTAATTTTGTATATCTTTGGTCTATATTTGTATAATAATTTTGATCGAGCAGTATATCACACATATGTAATCTATCTGCTAAATCATCTATAACCATTATATATTGGGTGAATTCCTTCAATTTTTCTTCCCATTTTTTATCTAAAGCGTAATGGTCTACAATAAGCCAATCCACAGGAGAAATGTTCTGACTTATAATATTTATTGTTTGTTGTGCGTCTATTTCCCAACTAGTTTGAAGCCAGTGAGCATGAGCGGTATTACAATTATTATTCACTAGTTTCATTTTCGGTAACATATATATTGTGTATCCTTTAGATTTTATAAAGTTACACATATGGCCATTTAATTCCCTAGATATAAAAGCTACCTGATGTCCTAGATTTTTTAATTCCTTTGCTAAGGTTAAACATCGCATAACATGACCTGTTCCAATTTCTATAGAAGCATCTACTCGAATGAATATGTTCATTTGATTTACATACCTATCTTCTTTTGTTCTATATGACTATTAATATAAAACAAATCTGGTTCTTGTTTTAATAAATTTAAAATATCGCTGAAAGAAAACTGACTATTAACTGGATATAATCTGGTAATAATGTTTTTAATAAGAATAAAGTCTTCTTTCGTGTCGACAGTCCAGCGATGCTTACTTTCATCTAAGTCATGATGGACATTTAACAGTTTGAATTTCCCAGGGTTGTTATATATATAAGCAGTCACATGCTCACGATATGATGGCTCATTGGCTTCTTCATATGTTCGTTTTAAAATTCGATAGGGCATAACCTCTGTATCTAATCCTCTTGGATACGTACGGGTTAGTGTATTAGATATATAATCATATTTATTTTGCTGTTTTAAATAGCAATTAACGACTTTATCAATAATATTAGGATCGATAATGGGACAATCTGAAGTTAATCGAACTACAACATCCACAGAAAATTTCGTTGCAGTTTCATAATAGCGTGATAATACATCATCTTCTGATCCACGATAATAAGGAACAGAAAGTTGCCTACAAAGCTCAATGATTGGATTATCATTGAGCTTTGTAGTAGTAGCTACAATAATTTGGTCAATTGTTTTTGCTTTTTTTACTCGTTCAATTTGATATTCTAATAGTGTTTTATCAAGAACTTTCTTCAGGATTTTCCCTGGAAGCCTAGTTGAGCCCATTCGGGCTTGAATAATAGCGGCAACTTTCATTTCATCACCTTTTTATTCATTTATTTTTTATAAAAATTTATTACTTTTTTAACTGCATGAATGACATCATTAGCGTCTTGTTCACTCATTTCTGAAAATAATGGTAGAGTAATGATGCTTTCATATAATTTTTCAGCATGGGGGCAAATTCCTTTTTGATAACCTAATTTTTGATAATAGGGTTGTAAATGAACCGGAATGTAGTGAACATTGACACCAATATTTTCTTGCTGTAACGCTTGAAAGATTTTTTTTCGGCCAACTTTCAGCATTGATAAATTTAACTGAATGATATATAAATGCCAACTTGAATTAACATGTTCTAATTGTTTTGGTAGAATAATTTCGGGTAAATCTTTTAAATCCGTATCATACATTGCTACATATTGTTTTCTTTTAGCAATAAAAGAATCTAATTTTTGCAGTTGTGATAATCCAAGAGCTGCTTGGATATCTGTCATCCGATAGTTATAGCCAAGAAATTGCATTTCATAGTACCAAGGACCATGATTCTCAGTTAAATTATTAGGATAACGAGTGATTCCATGTGTTCGAAACTGTAGAAGTTTTTGATAGTAGTCCTCATTATTTGTTGTAATGATTCCACCTTCGCCTGTTGTAATATGTTTGACGGGGTGAAAACTGAACATGGTCATATCGCTAATTGAACCAATTTTTTTCTTTTTGTAAGTAGCGCCTAATGCATGAGCTGCATCTTCGATTACTATTAGATTATATTCTCGAGCAATTTTTGAAATTTCTTCAAGTTCAACTGGCTGTCCAGTAAAATGTACAGGTATAATTGCTTTTGTCTTATTTGTAATCTTATCTTTTATTAAATTAGGATCAATGTTGTAAGTATCGGAGTTTATATCTGTAAATACCGGTATTCCACCTTGATAGAGGACACAGTTAGAACTGGCAGCGAACGTCATCGAAGTGGTGATAACTTCATCATTAGTGGAGATTCCCGCTGCAAAGCAAGCTCCATGCAAGGCGGCTGTTCCACTTGAAAATGCTACGGCATATTTGGCACCTACATATGCTGCCACTTGATCTTCAAATTGTTTTATTGTTGGACCGGTTGTAATAAAATCACTTTTTAAAATGTTTATTACTGCTTGGATATCATCTTCATCTATGAATTGCTTGCCGTATGGCAAATAATGATCCCGTACGGGGTTTCCTCCATGAAGCGCTAAAAGATGTTTCATGATCATTAATACTCCCTTATAGATTGTTTTAATTCATTTTAGTCATTCTTTTCTCTTATTCATTAATGAATTTTTTTAACTCTTCCCTTGTTAACCAATGATCATTTTTGTCGCTTGTATAACTAAAACCTTCTGGAAGAGGTTTGCCTTCACCTATATTTGCTTTATCCCACCAATTGAATTCTGGTTGAATGATATAGTAATTTTCAAATTCTAAAGTATGACGGGCATCATCTTCAGTTATCATAGCCTCATGAAGTTTCTCCCCTGGACGGATGCCGATAAACTCAATTTTACATTCAGGTGCAATTACTTTTGCCAAGTCTGTTACTTTCATGCTAGGGATTTTAGGAATGAAGATTTCCCCGCCCTTCATTCGCTGAAGGTTATCAAGAACAAATTGCACTCCCTGATCAAGTGTTATCCAAAATCGGGTCATACGTTGATCTGTAATAGGGATCTTCCCAGTACTTTTTATACTTTTAAAAAATGGCACTACACTGCCTCTGCTGCCTACTACATTTCCGTAACGTACAACTGAAAATCTTGTGTTTTTTTTCCCTACGTAAGCATTTGCTGCAACAAAAAGTTTATCTGATGCTAATTTTGTTGCACCGTATAAGTTAATTGGAGAAGCAGCTTTATCTGTACTTAAAGCAATGACACGTTGCACTCCACAATCTATAGCAGCTTCAATGATATTCTGAGCACCATAGACATTTGTTTTAATAGCTTCAAACGGATTGTACTCACATGCACCTACATGTTTCAGAGCAGCTGCATGAACTACAATATCGACCCCAGCAAATGCCCGGTATAAACGAGCTTTATCACGTACATCCCCAATAAAAAAACGAATACGCGAATCGGTATAATCTTGAGCCATTTCGTATTGTTTCAACTCATCACGACTAAAAACAATGATCTTGCTTACACCAAGTTCCAGGGCTTTTTTTATAAATCTTTTTCCGAAGGAGCCTGTTCCACCAGTAACTAAAATTGTTTTTCCTGTTAAATTCATTTTATTCACAGCCTTTTTTATTGAATACATTTTCTCTATCTATTACTATGAATATTTCGTGGAAACGTTTGGGTATCATCTCCATATTTTCTTATAATTTTATCGAAATAGTAAATAAGTCTAGATTGTAATTTACTTGTAATTGCGCCTTACCGTTCTTTTATTTCATGGTTCAGGAAATGATAAATCTGTTTAATAGCTTCTTTTATATTATGGAAATGCTAGAAATCATAATCTTCGTTTTTAGATATAAGCGGTACCTTCAAATTTTCTAATCTAAAAGTGTTACATGTTCATAAGCTGTTCAAGCACATAGAGGGGATTATGTCTTTAATATAGAGCATAATGCCCCATCTTTTTTCAAGATAGGCTGTGTAACTATACAAAAAACAAAACGAAACATAGCATGATAAAAGTAAAAGCCTAAGTCCGATTTCTATTGTTTGATTGCATAGTTTATATCACTAATTAGTAATGAATAAAAACATCGATCGTGTATAATTAGTCGATTATAAAACTCAAATAATAATAATGTATCTTCATTAACAAAAAACATTTAATTCAATGAACTTTCAAATAGGCGTTAGATAGTGCTATTAAATAATTTGCAAAAAAAGTATATATATCTTTTAATTTTAATAGTTAAATATTTTTGTTTTTTGAATTGTAGAATGAATTATATAAGCGAGGGTGAACAATGTGTTGCAAGGATTTTTAAATTTCAAAGGGCAAGAAATGATACTGACAAAGGATTTATTTAAAAATATTAAAAATAATTTCACCTATGAGTTTTGGGTAAAGCCTCAAAAGGAACTTAGCTTAAATTGGGAATCAGATGAAGGAAAGGATAGCATTTCCGGTCAAAGGTTCGTTATTAGCCCGGGGAAATCTACAATTGAGCAAAAAGATGAATCGAGTACGGGAATATCAGTTGGAACGAATGGGATAACGGTATATGAAAATAGTGGTAATGATGCATTTGCTCTACTCACATATGAGATAAAAATAGATGATTGGACTCATATAGCTATTGTTTATGAAAACAATACTCCAAACTTATATGTGAATGGAAGTTTTGTAAAAAAAGGATTAAAAAGTGCGAAGAATAATATCTTTGCATCAGGAAATATTGGAGGGTGTGAAGTATACGGATATTTTGAAGGACAAGTAAATCATTTGAGAATTTGGGGTTATTCAAAAAACGAAAGAGAGATTAAGTGCCATATGGATAAATATTTACAGGGTGACGAACAAGGATTGATTTTAAATTTGAACTACGAAAAGCCAACAGATATCCAATCTATTTCGAATACAGACGAAGAAGCTGATGAACCATCTTTTTTAAATGATTCTATTCTTAATCAATTTAGTTTAGAAACATTTAATGAATTAAATTATGTTGAATATAATAATAACTTACTTCAAGATACTGAGGTAGATGTAATTCTATCAATATATAATGGTTATGAATTTACAAAGAGATGTATAGAAAGTATATATGAGAATGCAGATCTTCAATTTAACTTATTTTTAATTAATGATGCGAGTACAGATGAACGAATATATCGTTTTTTGGAAAACTTGAAATCCAGCAAATCACCCCAAAGCCTAAAAAAATTAGTGATTATACACAATGATAAAAACCTAGGATATGTACAAAGTATTAATAAAGGCTTACTTTTAACAACGAATCACCCCATTTTATTAAATAGTGACACAGAAATTCCACCTCATTGTTTTCGACGTTTAATTAACCCTATATTAGTAAATCATAAAATCTCATCCGTTACTCCTTTCTCAAATAGTGCTACGATTTGTTCCTATCCTAATTTTCTTCAAGATAATGAATTACCGTACGATATGAATACAAATGAAGTCGATTCATATTTTTCAAAATATATCATTAACAAAGGGATAGTAATCCCAACAGGTGTAGGCTTCTGTATGGCATTAAATAGAAATGTCATTCATGATATCGGAATCTTTGATGATGAGGTTTTTGGCAAAGGGTATGGCGAGGAAAATGATTGGTGTATGAGAGCTCAGCATAAAGGATATAAAAATATATTGATCCCAAATGTGTTCGTTTATCATAAACACGGTGTCAGTTTTAATCAAATAGATGGCAGTAAACAAGCGTTAATGTCAAGTAATTTAAAAAAATTACTTGACCGATACCCCGATTATAATAAAAGAATACAAGAATTTATAAGGTTGGATCCAATAAAAAATATAAGAGAATTCATGAAAAGTGTAATGGTCGCCGATAAATATTCTTATAGAAAGGGTAGATTATTTATCGACCATGGTTTAGGTGGTGGTGCCTCAATCTATCAAGCTAACCATATAAAAACATTAGAAGATGATGAGAGGATATACACATTAATACCTAGGACAGATTATTTAATTTTAACTGATCATAATCATTCTGAACCAATACATTATCATCTTAAACTAAATAAACTAAATGAAATGAATTTTAAAAAATTATTAAATGCTTTAAGAATTGATCTCATTTTTATTAATCATTTATTTAAGTATCCAATTGCAAAGATGTTCAGTTTAATAAAAAACTCATTGGTGGATTATTGTTTTTTTGTTCATGATTTTTATTGTATTTGCCCAAGTTATAATTTAATTAACTATGAAAAGAAATACTGTAATGCTGAAACGAATCCAGAAATCTGTCAGGGGTGTATTGCAAAATTATACCCAAAAGAAACGATTAACATTGAAGATTGGAGAAAAGCGTTTCATCCTTTTTTGATAGGGGCCAAAAAGGTGATAACACCTAGCTATAACACGAAAGAAATTCTTTTAAAATATTATAAAGATATCCAGATAGAAGTAAGAGAACATTCCATTGATTCAAAAATAGCATACACTTTTAATAAGGATTTTTTAAATAAACAAGATTTAAATATTGCTTTTGTAGGAGCCATTGATTATCCAAAAGGATCAAGTATTATATATGAGCTAAAGGATTTAATTATTAAAGAAAATTTACCAATAAACATAAAGGTAATTGGGATAACAAATATTCACTTTCATCCACACAAAAGTGTTGAAGGTAAGTTTGAAGTAACAGGAAGGTACGAAGTTGATGATTTATCAGAAATATTAGCTGAAAAAGAAATAGCATTGGTGATTACTCCCTCAGTTTGTCCTGAAACGTATTCGTATACAACAAGTGAAGCGATGCTATCGGGATACCCCATTATTACATTTAATTTGGGTGCTCCTGCTGAAAGAGTGAAAAGATACCAAGGTGGATGGATTATTGATAATGTAAATAGTACTGAAATATTAAACTTATTAAAAAGATTATTAAAAAACAGAGAAGAAATTAATGAGAAAGCAACAAATTTAAAAAATTTTCAAGAAAGGGATGAATGATAGTAAATATTAATGGATTCAGTAGGTTTATTCTACTATTTGTGAGCAGTAAGACCCCACCTCAAAATTCCGCAAAAGCAAAGAAATTAGGTGTGAGCTGCCCGTAAAAGCCTGATTGGTGAGGGCCAGTAAACAGTAAGGGATGAAGGAGGCCTTCGTTAATTAAAGTTTCACTTATAAGAAAAAATACTATTCGCTACTAAAGGCAAGATTTTTTTTGATTGAAACAATAAGAAGGGGTGATGTTTATGTCGCAAAAGTTTCTTTACTTGCCAATCGAATCAAAAACAAGAGAATTCGACGCAAAATTACTCTTAACCTATTATGCAATTAAAGAGAATTATCGGATTGTTCTAGGAACACATACGCCTATTCTCGCTCATTTAGAGTTATTACCTAAGGGGATTATTTGTTCAAAGGGAACTCCTTACGGTGATGCAAGGAAAGAATATATGGACCACGCATACAAACTAGGCTATTCTATCGTCGAATTAGATGAAGAAGAAGGATTATTCCTTAATAGCAATAATTATAGCCGTCTTGGAAAAGATGATAAGTATGTTAATATACTTGAGCATGTATATTGCTGGGGAGATGCTCATAAAGAAATAGTTACAAATACTTTTCCTGAATTTAAGCAGAAATTTCATTTAACTGGTCATCCGCGGTTCGATCTACTCAAGAAAAAGTTTCGGGGTTTATATAGTGATGAAGTTAAAATGATTGAACAGAGGTTTGGTGATTTTATTTTAGTAAATACAAGATTTACTCAATATAATCACTTTCTAAGAGGGTTTAATCCTAATGAACATTATATAAAGAAGGTATATGAACATTTTATCCAATTAATTAAAGAATTAAGTGGGAAATATCCGGATCTTAATATTGTTGTTCGTCCTCATATTCATGAAAATTTGGAGAGTTATCGAAAAGAGTTGTCGGATTATAAAAATGTGTTTGTTGCCCATGATGGTAATGTTGTTATGTGGATTTTAGCCTCGAAAGTAGTTATACACAATCGTTGTACGACAGGTATTGAAGCTTTGTTACTTGATAAACCAGTCATTGCTTATATGCCGATTAATTATGAAAAAGAGAGAAAATATTTACCTAATGCAGTTACCCATAAATCAGTAAATAGTAGTGAAGTATTCAATTTAATCAACTTCTACTTATCTAAAGGGGAAATAGATGAAGGGAAAAAAATTCTATCAAAAAATTATTATGGGGCTATGGATGAAGAAAACTATGCCTATAAGAATATTATTAGTTTATTAGACAAAATCAATTCAACAGGTGAAAGTTCCATCCAGGAGTCTTCAGTAAGAGCACTTTCTACAATAAAAGGGGATCATACGTTAACTTCAGAAGACGAAATAAAAAGTTTCTTCAAAAAATTAGATTTAATAGAAATGAATAAAACTGAAGTGAGTATTCGAACATTAGCTCCTGATTTATTTGAAATAGCAGCTAATAAAAGTTGAGCCCTTGCTTTCTGTGAGACTTAATGTAACTTCCTTAGTTAGATAAAAACCCTTGTTACCAAGGGTTTTTATTGTTTTATAGAATAAAGAGTTTATAAAGCGTATGTTTTTTATAATAAATCAACCTATACAGCATTTTGTTTTGAAGTCGTTGTTATGAAGAAATTTACTATTGTTACTTCACTGAGTTTTCTTCAAAAGCATTTTAGCAGTTTAAGGTTTCCAAGAAAAGAATAAAAAAATTTTATTCATTATGTGTCATGAGCATAGCAAGAAAAGCATTTATTAAAAGATGAAGAATAAAAATGAGTCCTAAAGAATTGTATTAATACTGCAAAAAAATTTCATTGGTACACTGTAGGATTCGCGGATGAATAAAGAAGGATACCTTTAGTAGCTTTAGGGATATGGATATTTTCTGCTCTTACTCAAACATCAGAATACGTTCTAGATTTTTATAGAGGAAAGGAGCAATCTTATGAAAGGGATTATTTTAGCTGGAGGTACAGGGTCACGATTACACCCTATCACTAGGGTCACTAATAAACACTTGCTGCCTGTGGGGCGTTATCCAATGATTTATCATTCGGTTTATAAGTTAAAAGAATGCGGGATTACAGACATTATTGTCGTAACAGGAAAAGATCATATGGGCAATGTAGTTAATTTCTTAGGGAGCGGAACAGATTTTGGAGTTTCATTTACTTATAGAGTACAAGAAAAAGCAGGGGGAATTGCACAAGCTTTAGGATTGTGTGAGACATTTATCGGTAATGATAGAATGCTTGTCATTCTAGGTGATAATATATTTTCTGATACATTATTTCATTATGTAAAAGGGTATCAGAAGCAAAAAGAAGGGGCGAAAATTCTTTTGAAGGAAGTTGATGACCCAAAAAGATTTGGAGTTCCTGAAATACAGGAGGATTATATTGTAAATATAGAGGAGAAACCAAAGAATCCGAAAAGTCCTTATGCAGTAACAGGAATTTATATGTACGACGCAGATGTATTTAAGATGGTCAAAAAGTTAAGTCCATCTAGCCGTGGAGAATTGGAAATAACGGACTTGAACAATGAATATATTAAGAGAGGTACTTTAACTTATAATGTATTAAAGGGCTGGTGGACTGACGCTGGAACTCATGATTCCCTCTATAGAGCAAATACGTTGGCAAAAGATTTATATTTTGGGAATGGATTCGACAGTAAACCTTAAGAGTTTAGATATAAAAAGAAATGCATATGGTAATTATCCTGGAAGTGATATCTATTTCATAGGAAATAACCCCTGATATTGTTATACATTGTGTTGTTTATACAGAGATAAAATTAGTGGAAAAGAACAAAATATGAAGTTGTAAAAGAATTTATTCAGTGAAACGACTTAACATTCAACCTTCTTGATTTTCACGAGTGTGTTTCGTTGCAGAACATCATTTTTTACGTTTGAAAAATTTTTTCATCTATATCTTCCTGGAAAGACGGGATAAGGAAATACTTTATAACAAGAAAAAACATCGGTTATCATACCGATGTTTTTTCTTGTTTAAATTTGAAAAGTAAAATTTGCTTCAAATAAAACATAAGCGTACTCAATGCGTATTGAGATTTTATTTTTTGGATAAACTATGTTTGCGATAGAATACGATTTTTATGCTTGAATAATATTCATCATTTCTTTTACCCTTTGACCAAATGTGTGCTGCTTTATCACTCGTTTTTGAGCCTTTTGAGCAATAACCTGCCTCTTTTCTTTATTATTCATATAGGTAACCACTTTACATAGACAATCTTCATAATCTTGGTAAGATACCATTTCTTCTTCAGTAAAGAAAGAACGAAGGTTAGGTTTTTCCTCTATTAGTTGAAAAGCTCCACATGCCGCAATATCAAACGTTCGGTTATTAATGCTTTCGCTAATAATTCCAGATGCGTTTTGATTATGCAAGAAATTGTGGCTTCGATGAGGGTTTAATACAATGCTGGCTCCGTTGTAAAAATAGGAAACCACTTTTGGATTCATCCATGTATCTTTAATTGTAACTCTAGGGCTGTTTCTCCAAAGTTTTTGTAGTCTATTACGCCAGCCTTTCCCAACTAAGCAGATGTGATAGTTTGTATTTTTTAAGAGAAAATGGATGAGGTGTATCCTTGTGGGATATGGATATCCTACAAGGAGTAAATCGTTTTTGTATGCGTGTTCCACTAGTAGGGGTTTAAAAGTTGCAGAATCTGTTCCTAACGGTAAATGATAGGCATTTTGATGAACGAATTGATAGTGTTTTAAAGGTCCTGTATCGATCGTAAAGATATAATCAAATCTATTAATCATTTGATAAGTCTTATCAAAATAATAAGGGTCCTCAGTCATCCAACATGCTAGCTTAATACCATTTTCTTTAAAATATTGAATAGCTTGTACAGAAAGATAGTCTCCTAATATAGTTAGAACCACTTGTGGTTGAAACGTGGCAACAATAGATTGCAGCTTTTCTATAGGTTCTAATGGATGAAAGGAGATCCATTCATAACCATTATCGTTTAGCCCAGCTTTCATACTGTGATCTAAATAATCGTAAATACCGTGATAACCAGAAGAAATATATAGTAACTTCATTATATATCACCAATTGTAGCAATGATTTCTATTCTTCTGTTGTAATGATGCTTTCAACATTATTACAACTAATTTTTATAATATTCGTCGCACTTGGAGATGGTAAATCTTCTTCTTCTAATGTAACTATGCCAGTCCAGTTATTAAAGTCTATAAGTTTGGCTGGTCCATAAACAAAGCCAGATTTACCTACGACCGTTATTATAGTTCCAAGTGGTATGTTGGAGAACTGGCGACAGATACTACTTTTGCATATTGATAGAACCATAGACAAATGCTCCTTCCTTTTTATTAATTATGTTGATACTTAATAACACTTATAATATATGAAAATAGATAGATTTTGTGCAAAGAATATTCCAGTAAATACCCCCTTTTATATCCAATTTCAATATCTAATTTTGAGTAATAAATTCCATATATTTAAAAATCGAGCAACTAATTGAAAACAGTAGGTCTCTTTTTATGTGCGTGCTACGCTGGACGTTCCATGTCATTATGGGATCAGCAATAAAATGAACAGAAGAAATTAAAATTGTACAGGATTTAGCTAGTACAGTATGGTTATAAACGGCATATATATCATGTTTAAAAAGTAAGATAAATAACGAGATATGTTTATTCTGCTATTCGTGGGTAGTAACTCACTGATTAAAGTTGCATTTTATAAGAAAAGGAAGGATTAGATAAGGGGAGTTATTCTGATTGATGGTACGGAATCACGTCTATATCCCACGACAAAAGTAATAAGTAGTCATTTCCTTTATGGCGATCAATTAGAAATAACATATTAAAATAACAAGGAATATTGACCTATATATTAATGGAGTGATAGGTGATGAAGTGACGGAGAGGTTTATGATCCTCTTTGGCGTAGCAATGTACTCGCAAGAGAAATCCAATTCGGGAAGGAATTTGATGAAAAACCTGAACGATGGAGGTGATGGCGAAAATGAACGTAATTAAAACTTTATTCGAGAATGTAAATATTGTAGAGCCGGACGTATATAAGGATCATAGAGGATTCTTTAAAGAAAGTTTTAACAAAAAAGTCTTTGAACAATTACAAGTGCCGTATCAATTCGTTCAGGACAATATATCAAAATCGGTGGAAGCAGGGACAATAAGAGGCTTGCATTTTCAAACAAACCCTAAAGCTCAAACGAAGCTTGTGCAGGTGATGAAAGGAGTTATATTTGATGTTATCGTGGACTTGCGAAAAGAATCGCCCACATATAAGAAATGGCAAGGATTTATATTAAGTGAATATAATCATCGGCAGTTGCTTGTGCCAAAAGGATATGCACATGGTTTTTGTACATTAGTTCCTAACACAATTGTCATGTATAAGGTCGATGAACATTACGATTTCCAAACTGATAGTGGGATACGCTGGAATGATGAAGAGTTGCAAATTGATTGGCCGGTTAAGTACCCGATTTTATCCGACAAAGACCAGGCATTGCCGGCTTTACAAGATGGTAATCATAATTTTCATTTTAGGGAGAAAAGCACATGAATATTTTAGTAACAGGTGGAGCAGGTTTTATTGGTAGTAATTTTATAAGATTTTTAGTTAAGAAGTACCCGCACTATAATATTATTAATTACGATGCGTTGACTTATTGCGGAAATTTATTGAATTTAGAAGAGATAAAGGACAAAAAGAATTACCGGTTTATTAAAGGAGATATTCAAAATAAAGAATTGCTTTATCATGTAATAGATCAATATGAAATTAACAGTATTATTAACTTTGCCGCAGAATCACATGTTGACCGCAGTATTGAAAATCCACAAATCTTTTATTCAACAAATATATTAGGAACAACAACATTGTTAGAAGTTGCTTTTGCAAATCAAATTGAAAAATTTATTCAAATTTCTACTGATGAAGTGTACGGTTCATTGGGGGAAACAGGAGTATTCACAGAGGATACGCCATTGAATCCTAACAGTCCTTACTCTTCTAGTAAAGCGAGTGCTGATTTGATTGCATTAGCTTACTGTAAAACGTACGGTTTACATGTAAATATTACCCGGTGTTCTAATAATTATGGTCCTTATCAATATCCGGAGAAATTGATTCCTCTTATGGTTACAAATGCCTTGGAGAATAAACCTTTGCCTGTATACGGAACGGGCAGAAATATTCGAGATTGGCTTCATGTATACGATCATTGTACTGCAATTGATTTAGTGCTGCATAAAGGGGGAAAAGGAGAAGTATATAATATTGGCGGAAATAATGAGAAGCGCAATATTGAAATTGTAGAGCTCATCATTGAACAGCTAGGTGCCTCTAAAGATCAAATTACATTTGTAAAGGATCGTCTAGGACATGATTGGCGATACGCTATTGATGCTGAAAAGATTAAAAAAGAGCTTGGATGGAAGCCAGTATATACATTTGAAGCGGGCCTTCAGGAGGTTATTCAATGGTATAAACGGAATGAAACCTGGTGGAAGCCTCTAAAATACGGTACATCTTAGTAGAGGGAGAGGGTTATGAAGAAAGTAATAGCGATTACTGGAGCAAATGGGCAATTAGGCAGACAGTTTGCTGAAGATTTACATGGTTTAGGTTATCGGGTTTGTGCTTTAAGCCGAGAAGATATGGACATAACGGATTTTTCAAAAGTCGATCTCATTCTAAGAAAAATAAATCCTAATACTATTATTCATTGTGCTGCATACACAAAGGTAGATGTAGCTGAAACTGAAAGAGATAAAGCATTTCTTGTAAATGCTCTTGGAACAAGAAATGTCGCTGTTGTAGCAGAGAAAGTTTCGGCTAAACTTGTTTATATTAGCACGGATTATGTATTCGATGGGACAAAAGAAACTGGCTATGACGAGTTTGATACTCCTAATCCGATAAACGTGTATGGAGCCTCAAAATATGCAGGAGAAAACTTTGTTAAGAACTTTCATTCACGCCACTTTATTGTACGTACTTCTTGGCTTTACGGCAAGTATGGAAATAACTTCGTTGAAACGATGTTGAAGCTTGCTAAAAATCAACTTGGGATTAAAGTAGTGAATGACCAAACAGGATCTCCAACCTATGTAAAGGATTTAGTACGATGTGTGAAAGAATTGATGGAAACAGAATTATATGGAACGTATCATGTATCTAATACGGGGGCTTGTACATGGTATGAGTTTGCTAAAGAGATATTTTCTTTATGTGATATAAAGGTCAATACGACACCTATTTCTACGAAAGGGTTTAGTACGGGTGCTTTACGTCCTGCCTATTCGGTTTTGGATTCTTATGCATTGCGATTAAATGGATTTCATGTAATGAAACCGTGGCGAGAAGGTTTGAAAGAATACCTTAAGGAGAAGGAAAGATTTAGAGGAAAATGATGCAGGGTATAAAAATATACTAGTTAATTTAGAAAAAGATGACTAGTTTTATATTATAAATGTGAAGTGTTAAATCTTATTATACTTTTTGTAAATAAGATAATGAAAAGAGCTCTGTAGAAAGAACGAGGAACTTATATAGTAAAGCTATCATAATATTTATTATGATAGCTTATAAGATAAGGGGCGGAAATAGAAAAAGCGTAGTGGTTAATAGTAAGAATCGGGCAGCTGATGGATCATAAGTTTTCCTTCTGCTACGCACATATCAAATTTCATAATCATATTATAAAAATATTAAAAGGTGGGTAAGGAAATGGACTATATTGTATCCTTTTGCAATGGCAAATGTAATGTTTAATGGTATTCAATTTCAATTTATCACACATCAAGCAGATATTGTGATTAGTAATCTTTTAAGAGCAGGTATGACTTTTGAAACTCATGTATTAAACTATCTAAACTCTATTATGAAGCCAGGAAGTCATGTTCTGGATGCAGGTGCGAATATTGGTGTAATTTTTTTCCTGTAGCGAAGCTTTCTCCTACAGTAACAATATATTGTTTTGAACCGGATCCAATAAATTATGCACTATTAAATATGAATATTGAACTAAATCATATAAAGAACATCTATACGTTTAACTATGCTTTAGGTAAAGAACAAAAATTTACAACTTTTTATAAAAATAACATGAATTATGGAGATCATCGTACTGCGCAACCATTAAATGGAGATTACGATATAGAATGCTTTAACACTTCGTCAAATCGTGTTCATTCGGTAAATATTGTAGAATTTTTAAAACAATGCTTGGACGAGCGTTCGCCTGAGTACTTTGATGTAGTGAAAATTGATGCGCAAGGAAGTGACCTTGAAATCCTTGAATCGTGTTTGCCTCTTATGAAGGAAGTGACAACAGTTGTTATGGAGTACTCTCCTTATCATTTACTTCGGAATGGAACTTCAAAAGAACAAGTAAGAAATATATTTGATTATTTTTCAAGTTTTGGGGTTGTAATGCCAAATCATCCCGATATGGCTGTTGCTTTAAATAAAAATGAAATATTAGAACATTTTGATACTCTTTCTGCAACAGGGAATTTTTATGAGGTTATACTAAAGAGGAAAAAGTAGATTGAATAAAACTCTAATCCCTTAATATTTCCAGCGTCTGAATATAGTATACTTGTTGCTAGATTATTTTAATTTGTAAACGCGCATGATGAAATAATTCTTTTATAATCCCATCCGCCTCATTTTGAGAATTTAATTTTGGGTATACATTTATATCATTCTTAATAAGTTTCCTTATATTTTAATGAGGGGATGGAAATGATAAAAACCTGAATGATTAGTTCGTTACAAATTCTCCTAGTATATAAAAGTGAAGTGGTGAAATATCTCTAAATTATACTACAAAATTTATTTTAAATTTTCTTCAATTTCTTCCCAAGTCATATAAATGCGCACAATATCTTCTTCGATCAGTTCGCTTCCCATTTGAACTTCTATAAATTCTAAATCAGAAGTTGCTCTCAGTGCATGTCTAGTCCCCACAGGAATTTGAATTACATCTCCAGGGTTTACAGTTTTAAATGCTCCATCAATAATGATTACACCTTCACCTGAGATAATACTCCAAACTTCTTGGCGCTTACAATGCAATTGATAACTTAAATTTTTATTAGCAAGTATCTTAAGTCTTTTTGTAAGTACTTCATTTCCATCTGGCAATTTACTATAGTCTAGGACACGGTACCATCCCCAACGACGCTCTTCATACATAGGTCTCTGGGTGTAACATTCAATAAACTCTTTAATCTGTCCGCTTTGCGATTTGTCAGCTACTAAAATACCGTCAGGACTTGTAACCACAATACTGTTAGAAAGACCGGTCACAATTACAGGCAAATTTAGTTCATTGATAAGATGTGTATTACAAGAGTTATCACTGATCATCCCTTTTCCAACAATTGGTGTTTCTAGAATTTCTGATAAGGTACTCCAAGTTCCTAAATCACGCCATGTACCCTTATATGGTATTGCAACAATATGAGAGCATTCTTCTACGATTTCATAATCAAAACTCCTCTTAGGAAGGTTGCAATACTGATTAGTAAGCTGTTTGTATTGTAGAGGCATTTTTTTATCAGCTAAATATTGGATTAAGAATCCTAGTTTGAAAGCAAATATTCCACAATTCCAAAGGGCGTTTTCATTTACTAATCTTTCTGCTGTATATTGATCAGGTTTTTCTATGAAATGATCAACCTCCATATATGAGGATGTTAAGGGAAGGGAAGGATTAATGTTAGGTATGATGTAGCCATATTGCTCAGATGGATATGAAGGTTGTACGCCTATTAATGCAAGAGAGGCTTCAGAATCTGTTAAAACATTTTCAAACTGCAGTAATGTTTTAAAAAAGGAATCTTCCACATAAGCATCAACAGGCATTATACAAACTATTTCGTCTAAACTAATATTAAGAACGGAGTGCAGATAAACAGATGCTAAAGAAATAGCAGGAAATGTGTCTCGACGATCTGGTTCAATGATTAGGGGAATAGCGTCGCTTAGTTGATTTTGAATGATATCTGTTTGAGACTTGTTTGTGGCAATATAGGTGGAATTTTCTAAACCAACTGAATGGATTTGCCGCCATATACGTTGTAGCATGGATTCTGGATTTCCATCCTCATCTCGAAGAACTTTCAAAAATTGCTTTGACCTGGAATCATTTGATAACGGCCAAAGTCGTTTTCCTGATCCTCCAGATAATAAAATGAGTTTCATATTTTACCGCCTTTCTCGTAATCTTACGCTCATATTAGGGAGCTCCCTCTCTCTGCTTTGCTTGTATATGTCAAGAACGTAGCATTGTATTTTATATTTGGTTTGTAGTATATGGTTTTAGGAGCCTATATAAACTTACTAAGCTGTCTAAATGGCTCCTTTATTAAAAATATTCAGCTTTGTGGAGATTGCTAGTATCTTTTATTTTCCGCTCCCGAGGCTTGTTTCAAATGATAATAGTTAATAAAAAGATCTTATTATCATTTGATTTTTCTTGTAATTTTCCTGAAAAGTGCATTAAGGTATATGAGTTTCTACCTAAGCTAAAGAGTCTCCAATTTCTGCAATAGGTTGAACGATTTATGTTCAGAAAGATTTTGAGTATCTCCTTGTATTCCTTAATGTAGAAAGTATCCCTTTTACATATAGTTACTACAATTATTTAATGCACTAGCGGAGAAAAATGTTATAGGCAGCAGCCTATCTTTATAGGACATGTCGTATTATGTATCTTTATTAAGGAGTGTGTGCACTTGATTGTAGGAACAGCATATAAAGCATTATCTAGGGATTTGGAACAATATACGACATACATGAAATACGAAAAGATGAGGTATTGAATTTTTTCAAAAGATAAGCATTGTGTAATTATGGGATAGATGAACAATTAAAAAGTACAGAAAAGTTTAGTGTACTGAATTCGTATATACAAAATAAGTATTAAGAAAAGTGTAAAGTGTAACTAGAAATTTGAATATTGTTTTTTTTATCTATATATTTTCTGGTGAATAAAAAAGGATGATTGTCCCTTAATATGAACAGAATTTAAACAGTAAGAAAACTTTATCTGCCTGTTCTAGAAAACTGAAAACAGCATACCATGCTCAATTAGACAAATATGATCACCTTCGTTTATATTCAAGCTATTAATGGCAATTGTTACATCGATTACAGGTGAATTACCATAGTCATGCCAACATATAATTCCGCCTTTTCGTATGACTTGACGTGCTAAAGGAGTGTCTAACATAACTCCTTCTAAAGAATGATCACCATCGATGAAGATTAAGTCTGCTGTGGGAAGATCGGATGGTTTTATATCTCTTGAACCATTGGATTTTATAATTAGCTCTACTCGAGGGTCATCTTTAACATACTCTCCAACAATTTGAGGGACTTCGTGTTGTTGGAGAGATAATGAAGTTTGAGAACCAGGGGCTAAGTCTATATCTATATATTTTTCAACCCAAGGGCTATTGTCCAAGATACATTTTGCAGTTTCTCCTCGCTGAATGCCGATTTCAATTACTGTTTTAGGTCGGAAAGTTCGTGAAAATGCTATTAATGGTTCAACATCGGCCCCTGTAAACAGAGGTGGTGGGCCATTGAATGTACCGCTTCCAAAAATTTTAAAAAAAGTTTCTCTGTTTATTATACTCATATAATATGCCTCCATGTTATGAAAAAGTAACTATGTGGAATTAAATATTCTTATTTTCGATACGTATTATATTTTTTACATTAGGATATATCTTTTCACTAGTTTAATAGAGTAGATGATTATTAAGAAATTTTTACTTTATTTGCTATTCGTTTTCAGTAAGTCCCGCACCTTAAGATTCAGGAAAATAGTGAGGGGATAACTGCTCGAAAATAACGATTGGTGATGAAAGTTTTACTTTGTGTTTAGAGGAGAGGAAGATGAGAATAAATAAAATGTTTTGTACACCAGTTAATATTAATATATGAAAAAATAGGACAAGTGAAATATAAAATGTATGAAAACTGAAAAATGATTCCAACGTCTAAATACTGTATTAGTTGAAAATCGTTTAAAATACGCGGGATGTAAATAAACTGCATAATTTAAAGTTTTGTTTGTATATATTACATAAGGTGGTCTGTTAAATAATTTTTAGTGATATACTTTGGGTTGTTTTTATTATAGGAGGGAGCAATATGGAAGACTCAATAGCTTATAAAACACTTCAATGGTGTCTTTCTCCCGTTCATGAAAATACTCATATTCCTAATTTGTTATATGTAATTTACAAAAATAGAGATGATTTGCAACAAAATTTTCCAGATCCATTGCGAAGGGATCAAAGAGGATTATTGAAATGGGCTCAAACTTACTTAGCGCAGGAATACCCTATTGGTGACGATTTATCTAACCGTTTTAAAATGATAAAGGATACTTCTGTATTTTCAAAATGGGATTCTTTTTTTCAATGGGCACTAGCTCCAGTTCGCCATAATACATATATACCTAATTTACTATACGAGATTTATAAAAGTAGATCTGATTTACAAGAAGCTTTTTCAGATCCACTGCAAAGGGATCAAATGGGATTATTGAAATGGGCGCAATATAATCTTGCTAATGAATATTATGAGGAAGAAGATTTTTTTTCAAGGTTTAATATTGTAAAATCAGAAGATTACTCACTAAAGCAAGTGAATACACGAGTATCACCATATTTAAAAAAAGGTATTAATTTAGTAGGATTTGCTCGACTTGAAGCTGGATTAGGAGAATCTTGTCGCTTAGCAGCAAGGTCTATTCAAAGTACAAATATTCCGTTTGGTATTATTAATTATCCACTTCCATATCCATCAATGGATTTATCTTGGGTAGATAAGGAAATAAAGGTTCCTATCTATAATGTGAATATTTTTCATATGAATCCAGATGTACTTCCGACGGCTCACAGGAAACTCGGGCATCGTTTTTTTAATGGGCGTTATAATATTGGCTATTGGCATTGGGAATTACCAGAACTTCCAGAAGAATGGATTAGTAGTTTCAGACTTTTAGATGAAGTATGGGTTCCCTCGTCTTTTGTATTAGAGGCAGTATCGAAGAAAACCAACCTTCCTGTTATTCGTATTCCGCATTGTATTCAAGTCGATTGCTCTAAAGATATAGATCGAGGATACTTTGGATTACCGATAGATCGATTTTTGTTTCTTGCTATGTATGATACTAGAAGTGTATCGCAACGAAAGAATCCACTTTCAGTTATTAAAGCATTTCAAGAGGCATTCTCTAAAAACGATGCTTCTGTGGGATTGGTATTGAAAGTGAATGGTTCACAGAATAATGCAGAAGAATTAAAACAGCTTCAGAATTTAATTCAAGATAATAGTAACATTTATCTTATTAATCAAACATTGAGCCGAGAAGAGATAAATGCGTTAATTCAAGCTATTGATTGCATAGCATCTTTACATCGTTCGGAAGGTTTTGGACTTGTACTAGCGGAGGGAATGTATTTAGGGAAGCCAGTAATTGGTACGAATTGGTCTGGAAATACGGATTTTATGAATAGTGAAAATTCTTGTGCGGTTGATTATACACTTGTTAAAGTCGGAGGAAACTACGGTCCTTATAAACATGATCAAATTTGGGCAGAACCTGATATTGAGCATGCGGTGTATTATATGCGGAAGCTTGTTTCTAATTATCTATGGTATAATGCTATCGCCAAGAAAGGAAAAACAGTAATTCATAAAGACTTTTCACCGAAAGTGGTAGGGCGGATGATTTATGAACGGCTTGTGGAGTTGAATTTAGTTTAGAACGAAGTTTTGAAGTTAGTAATTTTATGAATGATAATAACCAGTTTATTTCAAATCTTGTCCCACATTCTTCCTTATGAGAAGAATTATATCCTAAAAATGAAAAATACCTCTCTGAATCATAAACTTTAATTATGATACTAGTAGAGGTGTTTTTTTGAATAGATAAAAAGGTGTATTATATTTCTTAATTATGGTGTTGTTCCAGAAAAGTTAAAAGAGATTCCTTATGTAATTGATGTAACGAAACAGCATCCAGGTAGAGAATATCAGAAAATTAGTCTTACTCCTGCGGCAAATAAGTTTATATTTCTGTACATAATCGGTTTTGATTTTCGAAAAGGATATGACTTATTGATTGAGGCCTTCTGTGAAGAATTTTCCTTATATAAGAATGTTTCTCTCGTTTTGAAAGTTTATATTCATAATGGAGAGCCGCCTAATGTAGTGAAGCAAGAGATTGAACGGCATATTCTACTTTAAAAGACATGGAAATTAAATATTGCTGGCGTTAGATATTTAGTAGGGAAATATGGTAATTATTTTAGCTATAGTTTTTGTTAAAATTAGTTTGTATACTGCATTAACGCACAATGTTTTTGTATATAATGTAAAAATGGCTATGAAAATGTGACAATCCTTGTTTCTTTATAAGTTTGCTGTTTTACAATTAAAGTGTAAGGTTCCATTCATACCTTGGTTAAAGTATAGATGGAACCTCTAATTCTTTGTATTAAACTCTATTTCTATCTAATATATGTTTTTGAATGTTATAAAACACGCTAATTCAATGTATTTTATAGAATTTATTTAGCTATTTTAGGTTTAATACTAAAAAGTGATCCTTTAGTAACTAATAGGGTAGCAGTAAGGCTTTTTACTAACAAATCACAATGTAGCTAACCAATATTGGTATATATCCTGTAGAGATTGGTTTATAGAAATGTCAGGTTCCCATCCAACCAAGTTTTTTAGCTTTGTGTAATCACCAATAAAATATAGGATATCAGAGGGTCTCATTTTATTAGGATCAAGTTCTATATCTATTTTTTTATTTGAGAAAGAAAGTAACGTATTTAATATATTTTGGATTGATATACTGATTCCAGAACAAATATTATAAGTTTCTCCTGCATTTCCTTTTAAGGCAATCAAATAATATGCACGAACAATATCTCGTACATCTGTGAAATCTCGAAAAGATTGCAAATCGCCAACTTTCATTGTATTACAGCATGTAGTATTCTTATTTATTAAGGCAATTTGATGAGCAAAATCGGATGTAACAAAGCCTAGCTTTTGACCAGGACCAATATGGTTAAACGGTCTAACATGGATAACATTTAAACCAAAGGCTTTATAATATTGTTTTACTAGCATACTAACAGCTGCTTTACTTGTTCCATAAGGGTTTAGTGGGTTTAGTAATGTTGTTTCAGAGATGGTATCATGTATACCAAGAGTAGCTTTTCCGTATTCTTCTGAAGAGCCAATAGTGATTACTCTTATTTCTTTATCTAGTTTTTTGACTGCTTCTAATAGGTTGATAGTTCCAATGGTATTGACCTCAATTGTCTTAGAAACATTCAACCAGGAATCGCTTATATTGCTCATTCCTGCTAAATGAAATATATGAGTTGGTGAAATTTTTTTTAATAAACTCACAATTTCATTTTGCTTTTGTAAATCTAACTGATAAGTATGTTTACATAAATTTGATTGTCTTGAAGTTCCATAGACTTCAGCTCCTTCAGCTATTAGTCTGTTTTGCAGGTGGCAACCGACAAACCCTGTAATTCCTGTTATTAAAGCTATCATTTTAGCACCCGATTTATTTCTAAGTCATGATCTACCATCATTGTTACTAACTGTTTAAAGGATACCTTTGGTTTCCAATTTAATTGTTCCTTTGCTTTATTTGGAGAACCGAGTAATAGATCAACCTCAGCTGGACGCATAAATTTTTCATCTTGAACAACATAATCCTTCCAATTTAGTCCTGCATACTCAAATGCTATTTCAACAAATTCTTGTACGGTACGTGTTTCCCCCGTAGCTACAATGTAATCATCAGGGTTTTCGTTTTGTAACATAAGCCACATTGCTTCTACATAATCACCAGCAAACCCCCAATCACGCTTGGCATCTAAATTTCCTAAACGCAGTTCATTTTGTAATCCTAGTTTTATTTTAGCTACTCCGTCTGTTATTTTACGTGTTACAAATTCTAATCCACGTCTTGGTGATTCGTGATTAAATAAAATTCCTGAACAAGTAAACATATTATAGCTTTCACGATAATTTACGGTAATCCAATGACCATATACTTTTGCAACACCGTATGGACTTCTTGGATAAAAAGGGGTTTGCTCCGTTTGAGGAGTTTCGGTCACTTTTCCAAACATTTCACTGCTTGAAGCTTGATAAAAGCGGGCATCTGGTTTTATTAAGCGTACTGCTTCTAGCATGTTTATGACACCGAGTGCTGTTACATTGCTCGTATAAATAGATTGTGTCCAAGAGTCTCCTACAAATGATTGAGCGGCTAAGTTATACACTTCATCTGGTTCTGCAATTTTTACTGCATGAATTAAGGAAGCCAAATCTGATAAATCTCCAGGGATAAGTTCAATTTTATCTAAAATTTTTGAAATATTGCTGTAGTTGGATGTTGACGTTCTTCTTTTTAAACCATACACTTGATAACCTTTACTTATTAATAACTCAGCGAGATAAGAGCCATCTTGCCCTGTAATACCGGTAATTAATGCTTTTTTCATGTCATCAACTCCAAGGTGTTTTTTTCTTGTTTATAGTATGTGAAATAACCAAAAGTGACAGTGGAAGTGCTTTACCATTCTAGTGTTATGCCGTTTTCTGGAGAGTAATATATACCGAAATAGACATATTTAATTGTTTATTGTCGTAATATTGCAAATAAAAGGTAGTTATATAGCATAGATGCATCTCACTTTATTAAGGTATGAAATACAATTATGGGTGATGAATTCAATTTATAGATCTGAATAAAACATACTAAGAATAGTAGAAGTGAAGAATAGGTCGTGGCAGCCTCAGAATTTCGATTTCGTATAAAAAGCTAACATACTGCACTGTCCTTATGAGAAGCAGTTTTAGTATGTGGGATCCTTAAAATCGTGTATAAGAAAAAGGGAATCGGTAAGGTAATGCGAAGACTTCTACAAAAAAAATGGGGAGATATGCTTATACAAGCCGTGTCTAAAAAACTACAAAACCTGTGATTAAGATTCTACACTCTATTTCAATGGAATTATCTCCAAGCATAAAACGAAGCTATTTTCATTTGCCAGATGATTGCTTCTTATTTTTAAACATGTTTAAATTCCACAGTAATGCAATAAGAAAAAAACGCTACCGTAATAAAAGCAGTTAAATAGGTTTTTAGTGAAAACGATGTATCAGTTGGTTTAGTAATTAAACTTAATAATGCATCTCAATTCCAAATGAGGTATAATTACTTAATTTTCAAACAAAAGATTATTAATTTGCTAAATAAATAGGTGATCATGTCAAAGAAATTATGAGAACAAAATACTCTCCTCAAGAAATTAGAAAATTATATAAGTCCCGTCTGGAAAAACTGGGGTTGTCGCATAATAATCTGATTTATCGGAATTTTTTTCTCTGGGAAGAAATAGAATATAGAGAGAAATAGAGGGAACAAAAAAAGAGTTAGCAGGATTAACCATCCTGGAAGTTGGGGTATTTATCATTGTTCCTCTATTTTAGGTACTACATATAATGGTAAATCTGAACCAATAAAGCTTATTATTTATTTTCATATAAGATCATTAAAAAAGTGTTGTATAATCTATGAAAGCCATTATTTTAGCAGGTGGACAAAGGAAAATACCGCTTTTATTCTAAGCCCTTATGGGGTAGCAAAAGTGCATGGCTACTGAATCACGGTGAATTATTGTGAAAGCTATGGAATATTTACCTGCTCAGGTATTTTATTTAATCATGAATCACTAAGATGTGGAATTGAGTTTGTCACCCGTAAAGTAACTGATGGTGTTACAAAAATTAAACTTGAAATGCAAGATAAATTATTTTTGGGAAATTCAGATTCATAATGCGACTGGGATTTTGCCGGAGATTATGTAAAAGTCATGTGATTGATGCTGTAGTAAGATGATCCTGATGATTATGTGATTACTACGGGAGAGACTCATACTGCTAAAGAATTTGTAGAAATCGCCTTTAGAAATGTGGGTTTAAATTGGGAGGATTATGTAGTTCAAGATTCTCAACTTATTAGGCCAGCAGAGGTAGATATCTTGGTAAGTAATCCTTTAAAAGAAAAAACAAAGTTAAAACGGGTGCCTCATATAAGTTTTGAAAAACCTGTTCAGATGATGGTTGAGAATGATCTTAGAAAGTATATGGGATAGACTAAAACTATAGGGTTCTATTCTTTTATCACTACAATTCATCAAAGTTTATTAATATTTTAAGATGCTATGAAGATAAAAATCTACTAATAATTAGAGATTGGTCCTTTAACCTCCTGAACCAGGGGGGATTTAAAATGACATCCTCAATTTTATTGACAAACACAGAAGTCAACAAAATGACTGTAAATTTGCGAGTTTATTTTATATAACTTATCTTTAAATTAGTTTTCAAGTTTCATGATAAAACTTGCTTTAACTAAGGGGATTTTTTATATAGGAGAAAGGAATGAAAGTTCTATGGCTATTGCAATAGTTAGTACGTACCCTCCTAATCAATGTGGTATCGGAGAATTTGCTTCATATTTGAGACAGGGGTTAATAGAATTAGGAGAAATTCATGTACCTGTCATTGCAGTAAGTGATAACTATATGACAGATTACGGCGATGAAGTTGTTCATCAAATTAAATCGGATAATTGGAGTGATTACGAAAAAACGCTCAATTATCTAAACTCAGATACTATTAATGCAGTAATTATTCAACATGAATTTAGTATTTATGGAACAATAGAGAGTAACTATATTAACCTCTTTATACAACAAATAAAAAAAACTGTTTTTATTACATTTCATACCATTTTAACAGATAGTATTTATAACCTCTCCAGTATTGCTAATCATTGTGACAAAGTAATCGCTCTTTCTGATTATGGAAGACATTTACTGGTAACAACTCATAATATACCTGCTGAAAAGGCAGTAGTAATTCCCAATGGGGTTCCCGAATATCCGATTCAAACAAAAGAAGAATTAAAAGAAAAATTCATGATATCTAATAAAACAACCGCTTTAACATTCGGACTCTTAAGCCCAAATAAAGGAATCGAATTAGTATTGCATGCTATTCCAAAAGTTATTCAAAGACATCCTGAGTTTCTTTATATAATACTTGGTACTACTCATCCTAAAGAATTAATTAGTCAGGGAGAAAATTACCGCAATAAACTTTTAAATTTAGTTAACCAATTAAAAATAAATAATCATGTAAAGTTTATTCCCTATTATTTGTCTGATCGTGAAATAATGGATTATTTAGTCGCAGCTGATATTTATATTACCCCATATTATTTTCTTGAGCAAAACTCTAGTGCAACTCTAACTTACGCAGCATATCTAGGAAAAACATGTATCTCCACCCCTTACTATTATGCCCAAGAATTGTTATCAAATGGATGTGGACTTTTATTTCCATTTAATGATATATTAACTCTTCAAAATCATTTACAACGTGTGTTAGCAAATCCGAATTTTAGGATATCTTTAGGTGACGCAGTTAAAGAGAAAACCAAAAATTATTCTTGGATAAAATGTGCCAAAAAATATTTAGATTTAGTAAATTCATAAAAGATTAATTATGAGATGTTTATAGATAGCACGAGTGTTAATTATTAAGATAATGGAATTATGGCAAGTTTTTATGACAAAAAAGTTACTCGCATATAAAATAATTGTTACCCCTAACAAAAATTTTGGAGAGTGACTAAATGAAAAAATTTAGCCCGTTATTGGAATTGCTTCAATTTTTGGTTGCGGACGAAGAACTTTATAAAATTGCAGAGCAATATAGCTATAATGACCCAGCTCGTCAAATAAGCAAGTAATTTCTGAAGGTTTTATTGCAGACGTTTTGGTTGCAACACTATAATTGCCATTAAGCTGATGGAACAACTATATAGGGTGAACTAAAGATTTTTTTGAACGCTATTTGCTTCCATCCTAACACATAGTCGGTCAAAGTTTTTCATAGGTTCATTTTGAATGTTTTCTATAAAAAATGAACATTTTGGTGAATTTCCTCAACTTTATGGTAGAAGACATTGTTTATCAAATCGGACTTTGACCATTTTCACAGTCCCTCCACAATATTTAAATGAGGCCTGTAGGATAGCAGGTTAACCAATCTTATCTGTTCATCAATTCTGTATGGAAAGGTTCCAATAATTTTACATGATGAATTCGTGTGTTATCAGGGTATCATGATGACGTTACCCAAGGGAAAGGCAGCTACTATCTTTTTGAAAAAGGTAAGAAACGTTATGGCGTTATAATGTTCGTCTTCCTGCCTGCCAAACAATTTCACTCTTAACATAATCAACAGCTGTTATTAGTTTCAAACCACGATGTTTGACTGGCGTTGTTAACGATTCTTTGCTTTCCTTTGGCAAACCAAGTATACTGTAATGCATGATAATCACGGATCTTACTTTTATTTTTAAATAAAATATAATCAATTTCGCAGTTCTTGGAATTTTTTATTCAGGAAAAGTAGATTCTCCACACTCTTCTTACTTTTTTTCGTAAGCTGCCGTCAGAGTGTGGGTCAGTTTCATGTAACCCAGTTCTAATCGATGCAATATTTTAGATACCCAATTGAAGGGAGTATGAATAGCCGTATCCAAGATTAATATAGGTTACAATATTTTCTAAAGTTCAATTAAATTTCACCGTAAATCCTATCTCCTGAGCGACATGGTTGACAATGACTTGTTTTAGTTGTTGAGCTTATTGCTCCACCGTTAACAGAGGCTGCTTTCCTGAAGAGAACTCCATGGTCAAATCCTTTATCACATATTTTTATAGGTACGGATGTAGTTACTGACATTTTTCTCTGAACTGCATAAAATGATTGAGATTTATGTTTAAATATTTCCCACCAATGCAAGCGAATGGTTTGATAACGTTCATGCATGTGACGTTTTTCATGTTATAATCCATTTTCAACTTCCAGTAATTTTTTGTTAGTGGAAATCATCAGATTACCACTTAATAAAAGTAATTTTTTATTCAACAGATGATATGGGAAATTCCATATGCAAGATTTAAGTTCAACTTATATAGATAATTTTATTAAGTTATTAAACTCATGATAAGATTTTTCAATGATCATTTTAGAATAATCGGTCATTTTAAAGACTTTAGAAGTTTTCCCGTTTTTTCTTGAAACTGAAGAATAAGTGGAAATTTTATTAGTCTTATTTTTTCCTACTAAGAGTTATATCGTAATAATTGATCGTTGGAGATAGAATATCAAAATCAGATATTATTTTCTCTAGATCTATACTAGTAATGATATTTGGTTGACTAGGATAGATAACTCCTATATTAGAGAAATTATTTAGTAATTTTTCTATTTGCTTTTTAGAGGATCCATTACGATGTAGAAGGTAAGGACAATATTCCATTACAATTGTTGAATGATCTTTAATAAGTGGTAAACATGAATCAAGAATCTCAATGTCAGCTCCTTGTGTATCGATCTTTACTATATCAAAATAATTTGGAGATTGTTCACCTAAACATTCTTTCAAAAAGTTAACAATATTTACTGAAGGTACAATCATCGGTAAGTGTCCAAAGTTACTAATGTCTGCGTCATTTTCTAGTGGTTTTGAAGTTCGATGGTCACCATAATTAATATTATTTTTATAAAAAGTTGTAAATTTTTGTTCCTTACTTAAAGCATAATTAAAAGTATGGATATTTTGAACATCATTTAGAACAATATTAATATTTAATAATGAATAATTTAGTGGGTCAGGTTCAAAACAATATATCGTAACTAGAGGATTTATTTTTGCCAGAATAATAGACATAGAACCAATATTTGCCCCTGCATCAAGAATGTGACTTCCTGGCTTAATTAATGTGTTTAGATAGTTTAATATTTGCTCCTCAATAACTAAACCTAATCTTAGAGCGTTACCAATCACTTTATCATCTTGATGTGTAGCAAAATAAAATGGAATACCCTTATAAACAACATTTGCCGGTAAAAATGGGCTCAATATGATTCATCTCCCTTTAATATTTTCCGCCGAAATTTTCCTAGGATATGCTACTATCTATGTTTATTGGTGAGATATCTAATTTATATGGAATACTTCGGCTTTACAAAAGATATTTTAAAATCTGAATTATTTTGCTGAAAAATAACGGATATTAGCCAGGAAAATAAGTTACTACTTTTTTTATAGTATAAGGTGGCATGGTTTTATTTAAAAATTAGATAATCAATCAAAAAATTTCTATTTTAGGAAGACTTCAACTAAGTTTCTTGATTTAATCCCGAAAATTTCTAGTTTTATTTGGTTATGCTACTTTTAATTTTGAATGAAACCAAGTACCTTCCAAAAGAATTCCAGATACACAAAACTTGATGATATTTTGAAGGAAAAGGATCTGCTTGATTGTATTAATTTACTGGTCACCTTCACAATTCTTATAAGGATAGTTTTAATGTGCATATTCTTTTTCACTTTTGGAAAACAAAGGGTTCGTAGCCAATCCGTCACAAAAAAAGAATGAATTAGGATCGACAAATCTACTATCTCCTAGAATAAAGGGTGTTATTCAAGGGGGATTTCTGTTGTAATGTTCCATTAATTGCTGTGTAAATTTCACTACAACATTCGAAGTATAAATATTTAGGGGACACAATTTAGCTTTTAAAAAATCAACGGTAATAACATCAAAGGCGACTAATGGATGGAACCCAACAGTTCCGTAATATGCATTATAGGCTGCCGATTCTTTTTTTCATTTATTTGGTACAATTATATATTGACGGATAGTTAATTTTCCAAGTCAATATATATTATTTCAGAATTTTTATGAAATTTTAAGTTGAAATTATCCTTGTCCATAAATTTAATTGAAGTTTGTACGCTTGAATACCATTATACTAAAACTCATAGCTACCCTGTTTTGGTTCTAAAACCTTGCTCTTAATTTAATACTACTATTAGAGTATGTGAACAAGCAAAGATTAGTTCGGGCAAAATGAAACGTATTAATTAAATCAAATAGCAAAGGGATATTACTAAATCAGTTATAAAAAATATATCTATTTGGTTTTTGAAAGAGGAAAGTAATGTAACAGTATGCGCTTTTTGCGATATGAAGTACGGTTATTATATGGCATGGAGATGGAAATGAATTTAATAAAGCCGATGATTATACATCTTATTATTAATCAGGGGATTGCAAAAAGAGATACTATTAATCTAATTACAATAGAGACCTTAATGATTGGTCGCATTATTCTGTTCCTTATGATGGGAGATGGCTTTTCAGTTTAGCGCACGGAGGAAACTGTGTAAATTATTTTCGAAAAGACGTATTTCATAAAATAGAACAATTTTGAAGAAATTAGTTCGGCAATGCAGTGTACAAATAAATATATTCAAACTATAAAAAGCTGCCATTATCTTTTTCATAGGATAGAACCAATCACTTTAGAGCTAAACTCTGTTATAAACATAGGCATATCAACCGTTGGGATAAAAATAAGATGGTAAGGTCTATTCCAAGATGAACAGATTGTGAGAGAACCTCTTGTAGGATTCAGTTCGTTACTTTACATGTCTAGACTTTATCGCTCCCTAATTCAACAACAGCAACATATTTTTCATCAGGTATAAGTCATGCATAATGAGTATGCGGTTTTGTCCTGTCTTTGAAAGGAGTCTGATCAAGTATACTCAACACCTGATAAAATAGGATTTAGATGACCGTCGAATTTATCAATAGCATAAAATTCAGCAGTACCTTTATTATAATTTGTTAAACGACGTTTTGAAGTTCTAATTTTTAAACTTACATTGCAAGGAGACACACCTTCACTTACCTGACGATGGAGCCTTTTGTTACATCCAGATCTATGATTGGATGCATCGCTTATATATCTTCTCCTTAAAATACAACGAACCGGTAAACCTCTATTCCTCCATGTAGTTTTATAGCTGCGCTTGTTATGCGAGATCCAATTCTCAGCCTATCTCAATTATGTTTCTATAAGTAGGGGAAGAACTATTTAATTAACAAAATCAAGTCCTATAGAGGATGCAGACGTTCTATTCAAGCTTTGGTTATCGTAGACCGATATGAAAAAAGGTCAACAAGAAATGTTTTCTGGCTGACCTTATAATACAAAAAGGTATGGTATATTAAGAATTTAATCCTATATAATTATCAAAAATATAAATCTGTGTAATAGAAAATTCAATGTACTATATACAATATTTAAATTAATTATATGTAATTCTAACTGCACTTTTTTATAATATTCTTGAATATTAAGAATATAATGTTTATGCGTTAATATAATCACTCGAGATATTTATTGGAATTGTAACCCCTCTCCTTTCTTTCAAGTTAGGTGTAAAGTAATAAATGCCTAACTAAAGCCTCTATTATTTAGATAGGGAAATTTAGAAAGGATAAATTTCGTAAGTGTATCTAGGATTAAAAACTACTAGGGTTCCAGTAATAAAAGCTTTATGGATGTATAAAGGAGGGAGATAATGAATATAATAAATTCTTATGAAAAAAAATTTTATTCTCAAAACGGCGAAGATGGCATTATTGAAGAAGTTTTTCAACGAATTGGTACGACAAACAAATTTTTTGTTGAATTCGGGGTTTATGACGGTTCGCAATGTAACAGTGCTTATCTTGTTTTATCTAAGCAATGGTCGGGAGTTTGGATTGAAGGTAACGAGATTGCATATGAAAATTTGTGTATTAATTTTTCAAACTGTCCAAATGTGCGAACTGCACATAAATTTATTACAAAAGCCAACATCACTCGAATCTTTAATGATATGAATGTTCCGTTGGAATTTGATTTACTATCGATTGATATAGATGGTAATGATTATTGGGTTTGGAGAGCTTTATCCGAGTATAAACCCCGGCTCGTTGTGATTGAGTATAATGCTCATTTCCCACCTCCACAAAAAATGGTGATTATGTATAATCCGAAATTTCATTGGGATGGCACCTCATACTTTGGTGCTAGTTTAACGTCCCTATATGAACTTGGGGGAAAATTAGGATATTCGTTGCTTGGAACAGATAAAAATGGAGTTAATGCTTTTTTTCTACGTAAAGATTTAGTTGATATCTCCAAATTCGAAGAGCTTACTCCAGAATCCGCATATCACCCGTTAATCTATGGCCCATATCCTGACTCTAATAGCCCCTATTTAGAAATTTAAATACGATACTATTTAAATTTTTCAGATAATTAAGGGTATAAAATAATTTTTAACAATTTTGATGCATTATAATGAATTCTATTATTGAAGTGGGCACATCAGTTTTGTAAGTGCATGTTTTAATAACTGTGTTACCTAAAAAATGTAAGAGGTGCGATGTACAATCTATATTATTAAAAAGGGTAATTCCTGGTTGTATGCCAGTTTTTCATAATAGGTATCACTCCATACTATGTTATTTTTGTAAGAAATTTCAATGTCACTGTAATACTGCCTATATAAAGGAACCCTTCTCTACACCATATATATGTGATAAAGAATTATTAGTTGGTGACCCTGGACTTTATTTATATTTCATGTTAAAAACTATCTGGAATAATCATCTGAATTATCTGTAATTTAACCGATGAATATTATCAAGAAAATAAAAAATGTAGTTAATATTAATAAATAGTTAGGAGAGATTATATGGATAGAGCAATTTTGAATTTACCTTTTGATAACAAAAACTTTATTGTTTATGGTAGTGAGTTGGATCGAAGTATATTTCAGTATGTAAAAGCAAGCAAAGGAGAATATGAATATTACATTATGAACCTACTAAAAACAATTATTGATCCGAAAAGTATTTGTCTAGATATTGGAGCAAATATCGGTTTAATCTCCCTTGCTCTAAGTTATTTGGCTAATAATGGAAAAGTTTATTCTTTTGAACCCTCACAAAAAAACTATTCATATTTAGTAAGAAATATTAAGGTTAACAAAATTGATAATATATTACCTTTTAATTTAGGGATTTATAATGAGAATGCAAATATGAGATTTTGTGATATAAGTGACGGAGGTGGATGGTCATTTGTTTACAATAACAGGGAATCAATTGCAACACCTAACCAAGATATTATGTGTGTAAAATTAGATGATTGGATTAAAGCTGAAAATGTTACAAAAATAGATTTTATCAAGATAGATACTGAAGGATCTGAATTAAAAGCATTATTTGGCGCCTTGAATACTATTCAATTGTGGAAACCCGATATAATTATTGAATTTAATCCAATATGCATTTCGAGGAATACAGGCGATAATCCGGAGGACGTATTTAACCTCTTAAAATCTATATATCCAAGTGTTTATTTTATTAACAGGGATAGTAATTTGATAAAGGTAGAAGATTATTCTGCTCTACTAAAACTAATAGAAAAATTCGTTTATGGTGATTTGTACTGTACATTTAAGTAGTTTGTTATAATGAGAGATAAGTAATCAGCTCATTCTTTTTTGTGATTTAATTAAAAGGGGGTGGGGTAGAAGATGAGTTTTATAAAGCGAGAGTTATTTTTTCAAATATTCGGGGAACCAATTGTGCCGGATAATTTATTAAATTCCTTATTAAGAAACGATTTCGAACCGCTACTTGCCTTCTCGCAAAACTTCCAACCTAAGACAGTTATTGAAATTGGGATACACAAAGGTTTTACTGCTAAGTGTTTACTGAAAAACTGCACTTGGATTAAAAAATATATAGGAATAGATGTTCCACCTGATTTTAAAACACCCCTAACAATACAACAACACGAAGTTCCCTTAATTGCTGGAGAACTTGTAAGGAACGAGCCGCGAGTTGAGATCATTATAAAACCTAATGGTTCAAGAGATATAGATCCTGCAGATTTACCAACTGCTGATTTAATTTTTATTGATGGCGATCACTCTTCTAAAGGTGTTTTATATGATACCTTTTTAGCTCGAGAAGCAATAAAAAAAGGGGGGATTATTTGTTGGCATGACTACGGAAATCCCTTAGTGCCTAGTGTTACACATATTATCGACTATTTGAATTCAACTGAAGGTAATCATATTTGTCAAATTGAAGGTTCGATGTTATGTTTTCAATTTTGTAGAGATGGAAGATAAAGAAATACAATTAATTCAATGAATTACTTTTTATATTATTAAAGAAGAACCAAGATTTTATGAAGAGATGACCTCGGAATTATGAGAAGGTACTGAAAAATATGTTAGTAGGCGTCAAATAGGCCCCACTTGCATTTTTCAAAGGGGCTTATTTATGCTTACAAAAAATCAGAGTGAGAAAAAAAGTTATATATTAGAAACCAAACGCTATTCGTTCATGGCAATATGTTCTTGAACCGCTAAATGGCTAGCTTCTTTTAGCTAGAAAAATTGTGGGAAAAGTGGGTATTATAGTAAATGCTGTAATTTTTCTCCTATAAAATATATTTATATAAATATAGAAGGAATAATGAATTTAAATATGGAATTATAAAACCAAAAGATCAACATCAAATATAATTCTAACTTTTCATATGAATCTACTTACCTAAAAATTGATAGTTAAAAAGCAATTCAGAAACTACAGAAACTAGGATGTAACCAAAAAAGAATCTATTAAATGGACGGTTTAATGGTACAAAACGATGCATCTAGTAATAATATAAAATTGTTTACTTTATCCCGAATTAAAGAATTTGAAGAACTAAAATCGGAGAAAGATAAAATTGCCCAATAAACACGTTGCTTTTGTGAGTCAAAACAAAACATGTTTATCTGTATGTGACAAAAGGGGTGAAAAACATACTAAGAATAGTAGCACAGGCCATGGACATGGTCTGTGCTACTATTTTTTATAGTAGAAGTGAAGAACAGGTCGTGGCAGCCTTAGGATTTCGATTTCGTATAAAAAACTGCCATACTTCACTGTTCTTATAAGAATTAGTGAAGTATGTTGGGTCTTTAAAACTGTGTATAAGAAAAAGGAAATTGGTAAGGTAATGTGAAGACTTCTATAAAATATGAGGAGGTATGCTTATGCAAAGCATGATTGCTTTTGATGTCAGTATGAGGAAAAGTTATATGGTTATTTATAATTCAGCACAATTTTATATTTTGAGGGTGAAATTTTGCATAACCAAACGTAGTTCAAAAAGTTATACGAACAAATTGTTACTTTATTGTGAGATGATGGTCAAACTCCCTTCATTGTATTTGAAGTGACAGGTGTATATTCCAGGAAATTAGAGAGATTTATGAATAATTATGGTTTTTTATACTATCTATTAAATCCATTCGAGTCAAAGCTTCAAACGACGTCTTTACGCATGTATAAAACTGATAAAAGTGATGCCCATCGGTTAGCTCAAACTCGTTTCAAGACCAAACATAGAGTAAAAACAACACAAGACCATTACTTCGATCAAATTTGTGTACTTTCACGATACGATACTATCATGATTTAGATGAAGAACTAAAGGTAATTCGAGACCGGATACATATGTTACTACAGCTGAATTTTTCAGAATTGAATCGCTTTTCACACAAAAATCCGAGCTGTTTTAAGTGTTTTACAGTTATCCCTCATGTGGATTGTGTCAAACAGCTTTCTAAAACCGTTGTTCACAGTCAATATGGACAAAAAATAGTGCCTAAAACAGTGGAGAAAAAACAATTCAGTTAATAGAAGCTGCACAGGACTTCTATCCAGCTGTGAATCAAAATGATATTCAGTGTGAATAGTTAAAAGATTATGCTAAAAGGAACTTAGCTGTTTTGATAAAACGAGGGGAATTAATTGAACGGATGGTCACGTTCTCAAAAGAACGAAGCAGATATCAAATATTAATAAGTTTTCCTGGCATAGGTGAAAATACGGTGGTTCTTTTGATTGGAGCGATAGGTGATATCAGCTGATTTGATAATCAAAAGCAACTCAATGCCTATGCAGGCATTGATATAAGACATTTTTAATCTGGTACATTGTTTTATAAAGATAAAATCAATAAGCGTGACAATAGTCATTTACGCAAAATCCTTTATTTTACGATACAAAATATGATTAGCCAACGACGCTTTGGGAACAATCATTTCGTGAAGTACTATGATAAATTAAAAATGAAACCTTATAACAAATATCATAAAATTGCATCCATTCCATGTGTGAATAAGTTATTGAAAGTGGCTTTTCATCTTATTAAACACAACCTATTGTATGATTATGAAATCACTTAAACACTTTAAAAATCAGTACTTCTCACAATTTTTTATAAAACTACTTGACTAGTCTTAAGAAGAGGCTGTCTTATGAGCATATTGATTTATGTTGAATGAAAAGCTGAACGAATATCTATTTTGTGTGTTAAATAATTATCTTTTAGTTCCATCATAATACCTCATTGAATAAATTAACATAAGATAATAGGTCTAAAGATGATGAATAAGAGAAGAGGGTAATAAAAAGGTTTCAAGACTAGAAATTGTAGTTAAATGATTAAATTCGTGTAATATTTCTCTCCCAGGATTACGTTAGAGCCTTTTGTTCTGTCAATTAGTATAAATTAAGAAAGGGATGGAGTGAAATAGATGAAAGAAAACCATGAATATTCAAATCTTTATCGAGGATTCCAAAACCTTCTGTGTATGCAGGATAGCTTTAAGAACATAAAAGTCATATTCGTATCCTCTGAATACGATGTACCATATTGGCCGTTAGAAAAGGGGATTATTGATAGTCTAAAAAAAACAGTTCGAGAAATGCATGTAGTATCACCAAAGCAAGATTTAGTGAGAATTTCTCAAAAAGTAAAACCAGATTTTGTACTTGTTTTTAGCGGGTTCAAGTTACCCTACTATCAGGTTGAAATGCTAAAGAGAATAGGTGTAAAAACAGCTGTATGGATGACAGATGATCCATATGTTATAGATCAGAGTAAAAAAATTGCATCTTATTATGATTTTGTTTTTACACAAGAAATTAATTGTATTTCTTTTTATAAATCGATTGGTTGTCAAAAGGTTCATCATTTACCCCTTGCTGCAGATCCTAAGGTTTTTCATCCAAGAAATGTTGACGAAAAATATAAAACAGATATTTTGTTTATCGGGGTTGCTTTTTCGAATCGTGTAACATTTTTTGATGAAATTGCTGATTATTTGGCAAGTAAAAATACGTTGATCTCTGGTGTCGGCTGGAAAGGTTTAAAGAATTATCATTTGTTTCAGCATAGAATTAATGCTAATCATTGGTTATCTCCTGAAGAAACAGCAAGCTACTACAATGGAGCAAAAATTGTGCTCAATTTACATCGTTCACACGATGACCCAACTATTAATAAAAATAGCGAAAAAATAGAAGCGTTATCTCTTAATCCTAGAACTTTTGAAATATCTGCTTGCGGGACTTTTCAACTAACCGATATTCGTCCAGATTTAAGTAAGTTTTATCAGCCTGGTTATGATATTGAAACATATTGTACACCTCAGGAATGTATACAAAAGATAGAATATTATTTGAATAATGAAGAAGAAAGAAAAATGATAGCGGCAAGGGCTTTAGAAAGAGTTCAAAATGAACATACTTTTTCACATAGAATCCTAGAATTACTTGGCATAGTTTTTCCTGAAAAAGAACTGAATGGGGAATGATAGTATAGAGAATTGATATAGAGAGACATTATGGGTGAGGATATTTATGTGAATTTTAAATATTATATTCGGGAGTAAAAGAGAAAGCAATGTACAGAGAAATTCTCTATACATTGCTATTTTTTTAGAGAGTGAATGTTATTCAATCTCTAAGAAAGCGTAAGTGACAGCTATCACCGAAGCAGCAACAAGACCGGTAGATTGGATAAGTTGAATTTGAACTACGTCACCAGCGTTTAATGGTACATCAGGAACACGGATTGTTCCTCTTAGTAATGGAAGGGCAACGACACCTGGAATAGTTGCTGTCGTTGCTAAAGGGATTGTAGCAATAGGCTGTGGCGTGTTGGTGCCAATTCCGCCTGGGAATCTCACTATTTGGGCAATAAGGCCGCCGCCAAGTATATCCGCAACAGCGCCAATCAATGAAAGTCCAGCAGTGATATCAAATAGGCCAGATGTAGTTACTCCTACACCAGTAAAAGGATTTGCCGGGAGTGTGATGGATCCTGCGAAACCTGGAGGAACAGGAGTTGCTGCTGTTACAGGAATTGTGGTTGGAAGAGGAGGTAAGAATCTATCAAAAGCGATTGGAGCTCTGTTAGTTCCTCCTAGTAGTATTAGTCCTGCCACGTCTACTAACGCAATAGTTTGAAACGTACCACCATCCTGAACTGCAAAAGCACCATCTTCACCAGCGCGACTAGGAAACGGAACAGAGATAGGTCCAGGAGTGGGGCATGGAACAGCGTCTGGAGACCGGAAATCATGATGATTTGATCCACAATGATTAAACATATATTCACCTTCTTTTGTTTTATAGCTTACGTTATATTTAATGCAAGCAGGAGTAAACTTGATATGGACAGACTACTATTTTTTGGTAATTGAGGCGTCCAATTCAAGTAGACATTAACAAATAGATGAAAATGGCCCATTTAATTTTATTGATAATTGTAACTAGATTTTTGATTATGAAAGCAATAATAAAGTAACAGGAATTTTTTTGTACATTAGAGTATTTGAATGTTTTCAGTAGGGTAGTGGGTATTAAATTTTAAATTTTGATGATATTTTTGTAAAACAGAAGTATTAACGCTGTATTTTTAGAAGAAAACGAGTACATAAAGGAAATTGATAAATAATCCATATTTTCTCCCGCTATTTGTTGTGAATAGTGAGACCTACATCTCAACGAATAAGAGGAGTGAGAAATATACCTGTATACAAAAAAGCAAGCAAATTTCCGCATCCGGTGAATATACATCTAACAGTAGGAGTTTGTAAGAACAGGAGGGAAAGGATTTGAAGCGGAAACCGAGCAAAAAAAAAGATAAGCGGTCGATCATATATATTTCACAACCTACATTTGATGAGGCTAAATTGAACATGCAAAAGACATTTGTTATAAAGCCGGAAAAACAAGTAGAATCTGCACGGGAAGAGGAAATAGATATTAAGGAAGAAATAATAAAGATAAAGGAAGAAGTGGATGTGAAAGCAGAAGCTGAAGTCATTGGAAAAGTAAAGAAAGAGGTACGAAAGATAAAGGAAGATGTGGATGTGAAAACAGAAGCTGAAGTCATTGAAAAAGTAAAGAAAGAGGCACGAAAGATAAAGGAAGAAGTGGATGTGAAAGCAGAAGCTGAAGTTATTGAAAAAGTAAAGAAAGAGGCACGAAAGATAAAGGAAGAAGCGGATGTGAAAGCGGAAGCTGAAGTTATTGAAGAAGTAAAGAAAGAGGCACTAAACATAAAGGAAGAAGCGGAAATTACTCAAGAACTGCAAGGAGAGGATAATTCACCAGAAACAGAGGTAATAGCTGCAAAAGAGAATAAAGAATTTGAAAGGGCAGCGTTGAATGAGGGAAAAGGTAAGGAAATAGGCTCACCTAAAGGAGTACGAAAAAGAAAGTCCTTCAAAGATATGAATAATGAAGAAAAACTCTATTTTTTAATACAAAAACCTAAGTATATTCCGAAAGTAAAATGTCAAATTAAAACAGTAAAAGAAAATTTAACGGGATACATACTTTCTTATGAAGAAGGGTATGTAGGGATCAAAATGATGGAGAAAACAAAGGAAATTAAAGTTAAATTCGAAGATATTGTTCACATTAAGATGATGGGTTTATGAGAACGAATGTAGAAAGGTGACAGATACTCTGTCACCTCATAGTTTTTTAGTTTTACAGTAAAATTACACTCTGCTAACGAAAGTGTCACGGAAACATTGAATTGCACAGAAGCATCGTAAGTCAACTGTAATACAGAAGTTAGTAGATGCTAAACCAAAGAATTCTGTTGTTAGTCTAGGAACAACTCCTGAACCTCCGCCAGTATCTCTGAAACTAATACCGTTTTGATATTTACAAATTAAAGTTCTTGCGATTGATTGGAAATCAGCCTGTGTTGATGAGACACCGGGAGTTGGTAAGAATAGTGATAATTCTCTGATAAGATCATTTAATGCACCAGCACTAAGGTTTGTTATATCTGGTATTAATACTCTAAAGACTGCACAGCAATCGCCATCTACGCTTTCGACGCGTAAAAATGGAGAAGGAATAGGAATAGGTAGTTCAAAAGCATCAGCTGTTATTGAATCTGTGTTAAGAACATTAAAGCAACCTGCCGGTAAGAAAATATCTCCTTTTTTTCCAAATATTGAAACAGGGCGAGTGTTAGCTATTGGAGAAGTACCACCACAGTTTGCTCCTAGAATTGGATTTTCGCAACCAGTTGGGCAACTATCAAGTTGTACATCTTGTAGTTCGTTGATAAAATTTACGACGTCACATACACAATTGACATCATGACAATGCTTTTTGTCATCATTGCAGCTCATATTTTACACTCCTTATCATTGAGTTTTGATTTACACTAATAGGATATTGAAGCAAGGGGAAATCGGTTACTCTTCTTTATGAGTTTTTTATATTATGGGTAGAAGTATCGAAAAGGCAGGAGAGGAAGATGTTATTTACAAGCTGGCTTACTTTCATTATTTTTTCATGTGCTGTTTTTCGATTAACACGGCTCATTGTTTACGATAAAATTACATCATTTTTACGAGCTCCTTTTATTGAAGAGGTACAAATTACAGAACCTGACGGGAATATTTCCACCTATATGAAAATAAAGGGAAAAGGATTAAGAAAATGGATAGGGGAATTGTTAAGTTGTTATTGGTGTACAGGGATATGGGCGAGTGCATTTTTATTGTTATGTCATAAGTGGATTCCAAAAGTAATGGAGCCGATTATATTATTATTAGCGGTTGCGGGTGTCGCAGCAATTATTGAGACGATTGTTAGTCGATTGATAGAAGAATAAGAAATAAGGGAACGAAACAGAGGGATTGTTCATATAGTAAATCGAGCGAAAAAAATAGAGGAGATGTTTGCGATGACAAACTATCAGCAACCGGATCCATATCATAACATTCAATATTGGCATCAAATGCAGCAACATATGAAGAATCAACAAGCACAAAAGCAACTAGAGCAGCATCAGCTGCTAGAACAGCAAGGATATGTGAAAAAGAAAAATTGTAATTGTAGCGGAAAGAAAACAATTTTTCCAGGTCAATAAAATCAAGGTTGAGTAAACACTCATGCTATCGTGAGTGTTTTTGTTTTGTATACAACTATTTAATGATAAATGTACTAGCAAAATTTTTTATTCTTCACATATGATGTGATGTAGTTGGAAGAGAATGAGCAAAGGGGAGTATATGAAGTTGAAAAGAGTGTGTTAAACCTTTTTAAACGTTAGGGGCTATTAATCATTTGTAATGTTGTTTTCATAAGATATTCGTAGAGAAGAAATCTGTACTTAAATCGTAGTCGTTGATATTGGGAAGGTGTATTAATAGGAGGGACGAAGGATCAGCAAGAAATAAACCTCAATCAGCAGTTTGGAATATATATATCACGTAAACATTGAATACCACAGAAGCAAGTTAAATCAACAGTGATGTAAGTAGAGGTTGCATGTAATGCAGCATCTGGTTTAGTTAGATACGTACAAATAGGATTTGTATTAGCGTCTTCTCCCCGATTTGCGACAACAATTAATGGTTGAAGTACAGCGTAGCAAGAGTCGTCTATATTTTCGACGCGGAAAATGGCTGATTTACAGTTTGTATTTATACTAGGTACATATGCTTCGAAAGGATTTCCGGATTTTGTGAACAAAACAAAAGGACGTGTGTTTGCGATTTTTGTCTCATAATGGGGATCGAGGAAGGGAATGTCATAATATAAGGAAGGAGTAGTTGATGCACATTCTTGTAATTCATGTATAAATGAAACAACGTTACATACACAACCTGCATCATAATCTGAATCATGTGTATTGTTACAGTTGCAGCCCATATGATTCACTCCTTACTGTTTAAGTCTATGCTATATAGAATATGAGTCGAGAAGAGTTGATATTACGAGAGACAAAGCTTATTTCTTTTAGCTGGGTCCCGGTATTGTTTGAGAAAGATACAAAAAAGCAGCGCCATATGATGTTAAGGCGCTGACTTCTTCGGTAAATCTTTTCTTGCAATATATAAAAACCTTGATATATCTAATTTCTTCCCTCTAAAAAATTGCGGAGAGGAAATATAAAGTTCTTCTTTTGCGCGTGTGATCGCGACATACATGAGCCTTCTTTCTTCTTCTAATGCTTCAGAAGTATCGGTCACACGGTCGTTTGCATCTTTTAAAGAAGAAGAGTGAGGGAGTATGCCATCGCTTGCTCCGAGTAAAAAGACACATGGAAATTCCAGTCCTTTTGCATTATGGATAGACATAATGCAAACAGCATCTTTCTCTTGCATTGTTTTCAATGCTTCCATTTCTTTTTGGCTTTGAATCGCTGTGCTTACAAATTCTAAATAAGCAGGGATATCAGTAAAGCGATTTGCTGATTCCATCAGTTCTTCGAGCATTTCTTCTTGTATGTCTTTATGCATGGTAAAGGAAGAACGGTCATTACTTTGTAAGTACTCTAAGTATTTGCCTTTACCTTTAATGATTTCTTTGAGTGCTTTCTTTGGTTCCAATTCTTTAATAAATTTAATGAAATCAATTCGGTCGTTTATTTTTTTGACTTGGAATGGCTTTAAACTCGGATTTAGCAATAGAAAATGAAGGAGGGAAGGGAATCTTCCTTCACCATATTTCCACTGTTCACGTTCAATAAATGAAATGCATTCATCACGGCCAATATACATCGTTGGTAATATATTTGAGAGCGATTCGATTCGAAACGGTTCATTTGCGAGTCGCAGCTGATCGAGTACGGGTTTAATTAAAGAATGTTCATAGAACGATTGACTTGCGCCGTGTTTGATAAACGGAACTTTGTGGATTGTAAGCTGATCGAGTAAAGAACGGCTGACAGAATGTGTACGATACAGCAAACAAAAGTCTTTGTATGATCGTTCGCCGCTCGCTACTTTATCTTGAATGAGTTGCAGAATTTGATTTGCTTCATCAAGAGTTGTTGCAGGCCGTGCATAAAATGGCTGCACTCCTTCTTCATGAACGGAATATAATTCTTTTTTAAAACGTTCTTGATTGAGTTTAATGACTTCATTTCCAAGTCCAACGATAAATGGATTCGAACGATAATTTGTATTTAAAGAAATAATGGTTGTATCTTCAAATTCTTTTGGAAAGGATAAGATAATTTGATGGCTTGCGCCGCGCCAGCCATAGATTGCTTGATCGTCATCTCCCGCGATAAATAAATTATTTCGCGGCGAAGCTAACAGTTTTACAATCTCATATTGTGCATACGATGTATCTTGAAATTCATCGACTTCAATGTAATGAAATCTATTTTGCAATTGCGTTAATAAAGGTGCGTTATTTTCAAGCATGTAGAATGTTTCTAGTAAGATATCATCAAAGTCTATATATCCATATCTTTGTTTTACATCTTCATAACGTTCATATACTTCACGAAATTCTTGTTCAACGGGTGTTTTTGTTTGTACATCTTTTGGACGATTTAATTTGTTTTTTTCGAGTGAAATCATGGCGAGCATTGTTTCTGCATCGTAATCATCTTTTAAGCGCAATTCTTTCAAGATTTTCTTTATCATAATTTGTTTATGTTTTTCATTTGCTAAAATTTGCTGGTTATACCCTTGGCTACGAAGCAATTTTAAAAAGACGGAATGGAATGTGCCTGCGACAACATACTGGCTTGCCACGTGGTTCATCCCAGGTAAGCTTGCTACGCGGCTTCGAATTTCTTCAGCAGCTTTTTGTGTAAACGTAAGCAGTAAAATGTTGCGTGGATGAACATTTTTTACATTAATTAAATAGCCAACGCGAGTGGTTAAAACCGATGTTTTCCCGCTGCCAGCTCCGGCTAGTGTAAGAACGGGACCTTCTGTTGTTCGCACTGCTTCTAATTGTTTTTCATTTAAATAAACGCCTTGCTGCTCTAGGGCGCGGAAATAAGCTGCATCATTATCCTTCTCTACAATTAAATTGACAGAGGTTTTCGGAATATGATAGGTTGCCTGCGGAACGCTAGCGTGCGTTAATGTTTTTTGCGAAAATTTTTCTTGAGTCATACATTCACCTTCAAAACTATAGCATCAACTTTTAACTTTAGCGGAAGAAAAAGAAAATAGCAATGTAAAAAACAGGAGGGGGTTACCTCCTGTTTAGAAAATCATAACTCTTTTATCATCACAACATGCGGTATATCCGCCTCCATAAATACATCAGAAACAGTTTCATATCCGAGTTTTTTATAGAAGGATTCCGCATGTGTTTGCGCATGAAGTTTCAATTTTGGTAGCGACTCTTCCTTGGCATAAGCCTCGAGTGAGTCCATAATAATTTTTCCAATCCCTTTTTTGCGATGGGAAGCGAGAATGCATATACGCTCCATTTTCCCAATGCCATCAACGATGCGAAAGCGACCTGCGCCGACTGGAGTATCCTCATCATATATAACAACGTGTTTAGAGATTTCTTCAAATTGATCGTATTCTTCTTCAGCGGACACATGTTGTTCTTCAACAAAAACTTGTTTACGTACAGAGAATGCATCTCTTAGCTGTTCGTCTGTTTGTACGATTTGTGCTTGCAAATTAGTTGTTCCCCTTTCCAAGGTGGAATGTTTCGTATACTGTCCATGTTTCATTTTCTAATTGATATAGAAGGTGGAAACGGTCGATTGGTTGCTCGTAATAAAAGTCTTTCATACGTAAGCGACCTAATACATCAGCATGCTCTGCATCTGATAGATTTTGTCCAATTGTTAAATGTGGTACGAATGCGTATTCACGCTCTTGTGTAAAGAATCCTTTATGCATTTCTTCATTTAATAATGTAAGTTCAGGTGTTTTTTCTACTTTGAAATAAAGAACATTATTAACAGGTGCGAATGAGCTTACCTTTCCAACGTGAAGGGTAAACGGATTTGTTTTGTTTGCGATTGTATGCAGTTCTTGTACAATTTCTGCTAATTGCTCATCTGGTGCCTCAAAGGGTGCTTTTAATGTGATATGTGGCGGAACTAATGCATAATGCGGATCATAACGCTTACGCAGTCCGTTTGCTTTATCTTGAATCATTTTTGATGGAAAAATTACAATGCCTAGTTTCATCTTTATATTCCTCCCTTTGTAAGTCTAGTTAGATTTTGAGAAAACAAATCTCTTTTTTTATTATATCAAAGAATTCTGAATACTGCTTCTTATTATTTCATTGATAGAATATAAGAAAATGCTTTTGGCAAATCTGTTTGCCAATATTTCCAAGTATGATTTCCTTCAAATTCTTCGTAATGTGTGATGAAGTTTCTTTCTGTCAGCAATGCATGCAGCTCACGGTTTGGTTCTACAAAATCAGAAACTTGTCCATCTGTTCTTTTTACAGCAGTTTCTTCTGTCCCAATTACATGATAAATTTCCAATGCTTGCGGTTCTGTAAAATCTTTTGCAAGGTTCAGCACTGTTTCATCGACAAATGGGGACTGCATAACGACTTTGCCAAATGTATGCGGATACATAAGTGCTGTCATAAAGGACACTGTACCGCCTAGAGAATCTCCGATTAATACACGACCTTTGCCCATTTGGTATGTTGGATAATTTTCATCGATATATGGAACGAGTTCGTGGGCAAGGAAACGAATATAGGCGCTGTTTTTCACATCGTTTGGAAAGTATTTTTCTTTACGATCGTGTACATTTTTATATGGAATACCGACAATAATAGTTCGGTCAATTTCTTCATTTTCACGAAGACGTTCAATTACACGGTGCGCTTTACCAAGCTGAAAATAATCTCTTCCATCCTGTGCAATGACAACTGTGTGCTTATGCAGCGGCGTATAATTAACTGGTAAATAGACGAGAAGTGTAATCTCTTCTTGAAGTGATGTACTGTAAAATGAAAGTTCTTCGATTCTCCCGATTGCTTGATTCATGTGTGATCCCCCTAAATAAAAATATGCTGTGCTTCTCGTTTTATATTTTACCATAATGATAAGAAGAATCTAAAAAATTAGTATTTATATGATGAAAGAAAAATCAATATAAAAGCTTTCGTTTTAGTTGGGAGAGAGGATCCGCCCATGCATAGAAGCGGTCAGGGCCTTTTTTAGCCCCATGCCATGTTAAAACAAAGGAAGAAAATGAGAGGAGATCTCCTTTTTCTTCATAGCCGTAATTTATATATGAAATCTAAAAAAGGAGTTATCCAGCAAAAGCCCGATTGGTGATAGAAGGTTGATTTATATAAAAATAAATTGAAAAATCGATATAAAACCTTTCTTTTTAAGTGAGAGAGGATCCACTGATGGGTAGAATAGCCCCCCCACGCTAAGTGAGAACAAAGCGAGAAAGAAAGTGCAGGTTCCCTTTTTTCATAGCAACGATTTATATGTTGAAAGATTAAATTAGGTTTATATATAATGAAGTGGGGATTTTTACAGGGAGAGGGGTAAAACAACTTTGAAACAAGAAAAATCAATTGCACTACCATTAGCAGTTTCCATTATAGCTATTTCATTTGCAGCTGTTTTCGTTAAGATGTCCTCGGCGCCATTTTCAATTTTAAGCATGTATCGGTTATGGATTATTGTAATCTTTATGCTTCCGATTGTTTGGAAAAAGCGTGAAGAGTTTCGCAGAATTGAAGGGCGAGATTGGCTGTTTTTGATAGGATCAGGGTTCTTTTTAGCACTGCATTTCCTTTTATGGTTTGCATCTTTAAAGTTTACAACTGTTGCAAGTTCAACCATTATTTTAGCGCTGCAGCCAATTGTATCATTAGTTGGAGGTTTTTTTCTGTTTAAAGAAAGAACCACTTATTCAGCGATTGCCACAATGGGGATTGCTATCCTTGGTGTAATGTGCATTGGATGGGGCGATTTAGGGTTAAGCAGAGAAGCGATATTTGGAGATATTTTATCCTTTTTAAGTGTCATTGCGGTTGTTGGTTATTTATTCATTGGGCAAACAACAGTAAAAAAAGTTTCGCACTGGATTTATAGCTTTACCGTGTTTGCATTTGCGGGAATATTTATCGCTATTTATAACGTAATCATGAGTGTACCGTTTACAGGATATTCTACATGGGACTGGTGGATTTTCCTGCTGCTTGCGATTGTACCAACTGCTTCACATATGATTAATAACTGGCTATTAAATTATGTGAATGCCACAACGATTTCAATGAGTATTTTAGGAGAACCTGTTGGAGCATCAATACTTGCGTTTTTCTTATTAGGTGAGAAATTGAATGGTATGCAAGTTATCGGTAGCGTTCTCGTATTATGCGGTGTGTTTATTTTCTTGCTGCAACAGCAAAAAAGTGTGCAGAAAGAACGAGTGCAGAGTGCAGCATTTACGCAAGAGTTGTAGTGTTTTTATAGATTATTAGTAGGCTGTTAGGAGGAATCCTGGCAGCTTTTTTCTGTATAAATTGAAAAACTGATATGAATACAGCATCCATTTTATTAATTATGTTGGACAAGTTTGGACAAGCGTACAAGTTATTTATATCATTTTTTCATAATATAAATATGAAATATTATTAGGAAAGGGGAATGAATAATTGCCAACGTTTAGTAATGTTACGGTAACACAGAATTTAACAGTTAATGGAAATACTCAATTAGGTAATTCATCGTCAGACACAGTTAATGTAGCAGGAAGTGAAACGGTACAAGGGAATTTAACAGTCAATGGAAATACTCAATTAGGTAATTCATCGTTAGACATAGTTAATGTAGCAGGAAGTGAAATGGTACAAGGGAATTTAATAGTCAATGGAAATACTCAATTAGGTAATTCATTGTCAGACACAGTTAATGTAGCAGGAAGTGAAACAGTACAAGGGAATTTAACGGTGAATGGGAATACACAGTTAGGCAATGCGTTGACAGATACTGTAACAGTAGCTGGAAATGCAACCATACAAGGTGATTTAACGGTCAATGGAAATTTAAATGCGGAAATAGTAATTGATACCTTAACAACCAGTGGTGATTTAACTGTGGGTGGTGCATTACGAGTGAATAGAGGTTTTGAGACAATCTCGAATACCCTTTTCTTAGGGACTAATAATGTATTCAATCGCTATGTTTATGTTGGTCAGCATTTAGAGGTAGTTCCAGAAAGTGACGTAATCGGTAGTGGAAGTCTCCGAGCAGGCACTTTGGATTTAGCTGGGTATTTAGGTGGACAGGTAGTGCCTACTGCGGCTTTAACTGTCGGACATGGCCATATCGAGATGAGGGGTGCTGGTCACGGGATAATACTAACAGCACCAAATAATACCCGTTGGCTATTAACGGTTGATAATAGTGGGAATCTTACAACAACACCTGCTAGTTGAAAATTGTAGTAGTAATGAGGTCATTTGTAGTACAAAAAGGATAGATAAGGCAAATATTTTTGCTTTATCTATCCTTCTCTTTTGCCACATAAGCTGTGTTGACCTATTCAATAAAAAATCAAGATTGTGAAGGACTGTACTTAAACGAACGGGTGCTTGTGCGGCCGAGCTTGGGTCGTGTCATATAACGGGTGGGATTCCCGTCGAGTAAGAACTAGCCATTCGCTCGTAGCGAGTCTTGGAGGGCTAATGGTAACTCAATCAAAGATATAAGAAAAATTTCAAAAATAAAAAATCCACTAGCAGCTCCTGCACCGTCTTTTGATAGACTTGAAATACTTCACGGTACGCAATTTGAAACAGAGCTTATTTCTCCGCGTGATACGAAGCAATTCGTCTCTCTTATAAAAAGCATTCATCCGCAAGTTGAAATAGCAAATAACTTAATACAGGAATGAGAAGAGTGGTCTTAAAGAGCCACTCTTCTTTTTATCTTTATAAAAAAACAAAGGTTTTTACTTCGGATTTGTTATAAAAGGCTGAACATGAACAATACATAAATCCCTGAATTTCCCTTCGGCAGTAGTGACGATGACGACAGCCCGTCCGGCGTTCTTTCCAGTTATGATTGCTTTATTTTGATCTGTACGAATTGTTATGACGTTAGGGTTCATATTTGTCCAAATGAGTTCTTGATTTGTTGCTTGAATTGGGAGAACAGAGGCTGATAATTCAGCGCTTTGCCCTACTTTTATTTTTAATTTGTCTTTTTGTATATGCACACCAATTACAGATACAACAGAAGGAGCGAGTGAAATGTGAGGTGAATTTGATTGTATGTTTGGACAAGAAGCATTTGTAATAAGTGATAGTTTTTTTGAGTTTTGGTGCTGTAGTGATGCCATCATTTTAAAGTCTCCTTTCTGTATAAGTGTTCATACTAATACTATAGCGAAGTAGTGTTATGATAAATTTAACGAAACATAAAGAAATTGTTAATTTCAAAGAGAAAATTGTAGAAAGGTACATAAAAAGAAAGGAACCCCCGCTTTTATGATGAAAGCGAAGGTTCCTTATTTTAAAAATATTATGCAGTTTTCTCAAACTCCTCGAACTGCTTTTCAACTTCTTTTGAAGGTTTTGTTAGTAAACTTACGATAATAATGGCTAGTAAGCTTATCGCAAATCCTGGAATCATTTCATATAGGAAATCTTTTAAAAACTTAAATTGTGTCCACGTAATAACAGTTACAGCCCCAGCAACCATTCCAGCTAGCGCGCCCCATTTTGTCATACGTTTCCAGTATAAGCTTAGTAAAATGACAGGGCCGAATGAAGAACCGAAGCCAGCCCAAGCGTAGCCAACAAGTGCTAGGATTGTGTCATTTTGTTTAAATGCTAATCCGCAGCCAATAAGTGCGATAACAAGAACGGCCATACGACCAACAAATACAAGCTCACGATCAGATGCAGAACGTTTAAAGAATGTTCTATATATGTCCTCTGTTACTGCACTTGAAGTAACAAGAAGCTGAGAAGAGATTGTACTCATAATAGCCGCTAAAATAGCTGCTAATAAAAATCCAGTAATTAATGGGTGGAATAAAATGTTACCTAGTTCAACGAAAATTGTTTCTGGGTCAGAGAGCTTTAATCCCGCTTTTGAATAGTAAGCGATACCGATAAGACCAGTAAACATAGCTCCTACTACAGAGAAAATCATCCAGCCCATACCAATTCGACGTGCGCTTTTAATTTCTTTTACAGATGAGATAGCCATAAAGCGTACGATAATATGAGGTTGTCCAGCATAACCAAGACCCCATGCAAATAATGAAATAATACCTAATACGGATGTACCTTTAAAAATATCTAATAGTGCTGGGTCAATAGATTTAATTGTATCAAATGCTGGACCAAGGCCGTTTACATTCATAATTGTTACGACCGGAACAAGGATAAGAGCAACTACCATGATGATACCTTGAACGAAGTCTGTCCAACTTACAGCTAAAAAGCCGCCGAATAATGTGTAAGCTACAACAACGCCTCCAACAATAAGTAATCCAACATGATAATTTAGTCCAAATGAATTTTCGAATAGTACAGCACCTGAAACGAATCCTGAAGCTACATAAAATGTGAAAAAGATCATAATAACAAGTCCAGAAACGAGACGTAGCATATGAGAAGCATCATGGAAACGATGCTCTAAAAATTCTGGAATAGTAATAGAGTTGTTTGCAATTTCTGAGTAGGTACGTAAGCGAGGAGCGACATAGATCCAGTTTGCGTATGCGCCAAGTGTTAGGCCAATCGCAATCCAGCTACTACTTAATCCAACGCTAAACATTGCACCGGGTAATCCCATTAACAGCCAGCCGCTCATATCGGCTGCTCCAGCACTTAATGCTGTTACTGCGGGGCCTAGTGTACGCCCGCCAAGCATATAATCGGTTAAGTTGGATGTTTGTTTATAGGCGAAATAGCCAATGACTAACATCCCGAGCATGTAAATAGAGATCGAAGTTAAAATTAACATCTGCGTACTCATGTAGTTCCCCTTCCTTTTGTAATGTCTTTTGATGAACTTTGCATATTTATAATCTATCATGATTATTTCAGAAAATCCATATACAAATACGAATTTTCTGAAATGTAAGCGTTTTTTGACATCGTTTTATTTTTAGAATATATAATTTTCTGACAAAAAACCTACATTTTAATAGAGTATTTATTATATTTACATAAAAATAGGTTGTTTTGTCAATATAATATTGAATGAAGAAAAAAATAAAATTTTTTAAAAAGTATTGACTTATGAAAAAAGTAAGGACTATAATGAGTGCAACTTAAAAAAATGCAAGCGTTGATGAAGAAGAGTACATATTCTGAACATGTCAGAGAGCTGATGGTTGGTGCGAATCAGTATGGGATTAATATGGAATGGCCTTCGGAGCTTCCAAACCGAACCGAAAGAAGTAGGCTTTGGCGACATGATCTCATCGATACAAGAGACACGTATTAACTTTTGATACGGCAAAGTGCGTTACATTTGTAACGAATTAAGGTGGCACCACGGGAGTACCCGTCCTTTCTATAGGATGAGTACTCCCTTTTTGTGTATAAAAATAAATCAACTAAATAAATTAAATCGTTTAAGTAAGAAGAGTACGTATATTGGAGACGTTCCAGAGAGCCGGGGATAGGTGGGAGCCCGGTGCGGTGCCATATGCGGAATGGGCTTACGAGAGGTATGCTGAACAGCCTTGAATAAGTAGGCAACCCGGGTTCCGCCGTTACAAGGATAAGGTATATATTTGTACCTGAATAAAGCGGGATGCTTCTTGCATCCAAACGAGGTGGTACCACGGTAAATTTATCGTCCTCTACATATTTCGATATGTAGAGGACTTTTTTTATTTTAAATAGTGAGGTGGCAGTCATGATAACGAAAGAACAATTTAACATGCAACAAGGGAAAACATTTTTGGTCATTGATGAAGAAGAAGGAGATAGTGTGACGCCGATTGCTTTATATCGCCAGATGAAAGGTAAAAAGAAATTCTTACTCGAAAGCTCGCAGCTTCATCAAGATAAAGGACGTTATTCGTATTTAGGATGCGATCCATACGGAGAAGTCAAAAGTAGTGGCGCAGCAGTAGAGATTACGATAAATGGTAGAACAGAGCAGGTAGAAGAAAATGTATTACAAGCATTGAAACAAGTCATTGCTCCAACGAATGTCGAAAGTCCATTTCCGTTTTGCGGAGGAGCAGTTGGATATATTGGTTATGATGTCATTCGGCAATATGAAGATATTGGAGAAGAACTGTTTGACCCGGTCGATATTCCAGAAGTTCATGTATTACTGTACCGAGAATTTATGGTATACGATCATTTACGCCAAAAATTATCATTTGTATATGTATACAGAGAAGATGATACAGACTCCTTTGAAGAAGTGCATGAGAGACTGCAAGTATATAAACGAGATATCTTAAAGGCAGCGAAAGAACAAATATCAGAAGTACAGCCTTCTCTATCCTTTACTTCTTCTATAACAGAAGAAAAGTTTTGCGAAATGGTAGAGAAAGCAAAAGAGTACATTCGAAATGGTGATATTTTTCAAGTTGTATTATCTCAGCGATTGCAAAGTGAATTTATAGGTGATTCATTTGCTTTATACCGTAAACTTCGCATTGCGAATCCATCGCCATACATGTTTTATATTGATTTCCAAGATTATGTTGTACTCGGTTCTTCACCAGAAAGCTTACTTTCTGTACGAGACGATAAGGTGATGACGAATCCGATTGCAGGAACAAGACCACGCGGAAAAACAAAGCAGGAAGATGAAGAAATTGCGAAGGAGCTTTTAGCCAATGAGAAAGAGCGTGCCGAACATATGATGCTTGTAGATTTAGGGCGAAATGATATCGGCCGGGTGAGTGAAGTCAGTTCAGTTAAGTTAGATAAGTATATGAAAGTCGAAAAGTATTCACATGTGATGCATATTGTATCAGAAGTTTCCGGAATATTGCGAAAGCAAATGGATTGTTTTGATGCATTAGCGTATTGTTTGCCGGCTGGTACTGTATCTGGAGCACCGAAAATTAGGGCGATGGAAATTATAAATAGATTAGAAACGGAAAAAAGAAATGTATATGCCGGAGCAGTTGGATATATAGCTTTTTCTGGAAACCTTGATATGGCGCTTGCGATTCGCACAATGGTTGTAAAGGACCAGAAAGCATATGTGCAGGCAGGAGCTGGTATCGTCTATGATTCAGATCCAATTGCCGAGTATGAGGAGACGTTAAATAAAGCGAGAGCGCTACTGGAGGTAATGAAATGATTGTACTCATCGATAACTATGATTCGTTCACTTATAACTTGTATCAATTGTTAGGGGCATATGAAGAAGAGATTGTTGTACTGCGAAATGATAAAGTGACGATTCAAGAACTGGAAGAAATGAAACCAAAAGCAATTATTCTTTCACCGGGACCCGGAAAACCAGAAGATGCAGGAATTTGCATCCAGGTGATTCAGCATTTTTATAAACAAATTCCGATTCTTGGAATTTGTCTTGGACATCAAGCGATCATTTCAGCGTTTGGCGGTGAAATTGTAAGAGCAGAGAATATAAAACATGGGAAAACATCACGTGTAAAACATAATGGCACATCGATATTTTCCTATGTCACGCAACCGTTAACTGCGATGCGCTATCATTCACTCGTAGCGGCGAAGCAGACGATTCCAAAGTGTTTTGATGTATTAGCAACAGCGATGGATGATGGGGAAATCATGGCAGTTCGTCATAACTACTATCCACTATTTGGATTACAGTTTCATCCAGAGTCCATTGCGACGGAAGAGGGCGGAAAATTAATACGTGCATTTTTAGCCAATGTGAAAGAGGGGGAGCGAGTATGAACAGTTATCTTCGGAAATTAGTAGACGGACAGAATTTAACAGAACAGGAAATGTATGAAGCAGGTCTTGCACTCTTAAGTGAAGATATATTAGAAAGTGAAATTGCAGCATTTTTAGCATTGTTAAAGGCAAAGGGTGAAACAGCGGATGAAATATATGGCCTCGTTCGTGCTCTTCGGGAAAAGGCATTACCATTTGCAAGTCATATAAAAGGAGCGATGGATAATTGCGGAACCGGCGGAGATGGAGCGCAAACATTCAACATTAGTACAACATCTGCCTTCGTACTTGCCGGGGCTGGTGTGAAGGTGGCGAAACACGGAAATCGCGCTGTGTCTAGTAAAACAGGAAGTGCAGATCTATTAGAAGAACTTGGTGTAAATATTGCATGTACCCCAAGAGAAATTGACTATTTATTAGAAAAAGTAGGCATAGCATTTCTATTTGCACCAGCGATGCACCCAGCACTTAAGCGCATTATGAAAATAAGAAAAGAGCTAAATGTACCGACTATCTTTAATCTAATCGGTCCTCTTACAAATCCAATTGATTTAGAAACGCAGTTTGTTGGCATATACAAACGAGATATGCTAATGCCAGTAGCGGAAGTATTACAAAAGCTTGGCAGAAAACAAGCGCTTGTTGTAAATGGAAGTGGGTTTTTAGATGAAGCATCTCTGCAAGGAGAAAATCATGTGGTGATTTTAAAAGACAACAAAATTATAGAAGAGAGCATTACTCCAGAAACGTATGGATTTTCTCGGGTGAGTAATGAAGAAATCCGAGGCGGGAATGCAAAAGAAAATGCGCATATTACACTGCAAATACTAGAGGGGAAAAAGAGTGTATACCGTGATACGGTTCTACTCAATGCAGGTCTTGCACTTTTTGCGAATGGAAAAGTAGAGACGATTGAAGAAGGCATCGGGTTAGCAGCTCATAGCATTGATTCAGGAAAAGCCCTGGCGAAACTAAATTTATTAATTGCAGCTAGTAATCAAAGATTAGAGAGGGTGAACTAAATGGGAACCATTTTAGACAAGATCGTTAAGCAGAAGAAAAAAGAAGTAGAAGAGTTATACAAAACATATACACCAGTGAAAGAAAAAAGACAGGTTTACTCACTTGTGGAAGCACTGAAACAATTTACAGTTATTGCAGAAGTGAAAAGAGCGTCGCCATCTAAAGGTAACATTAATTTACAGGTAGATGTCCCGAAACAAGTAAAAATGTATGAAGAGTGTGGTGCAGGAGCTGTTTCAGTTTTAACGGATGAACAATTTTTCAAAGGATCGATTCACGATTTAGAAACAGCGAGAGTGCATAGTAATATTCCGCTTCTATGTAAAGATTTTATCATCGATACGATTCAAATTGATCGGGCGTATGAAGCGGGAGCGGATCTCATTTTACTTATTGTCGCTGCGCTACCAGAAGAAAAACTACGAGAGTTATATGCATACGTGCAAAAAGTAGGACTAGAGGCAATTGTAGAAGTCCACAACGAGGCCGAATTAGAGGTGGCACTAGAACTAAACCCTCATGTGATTGGGATAAACAATAGGAATTTAAAAACATTTGAAGTGGATCTCAGCACAACTGAAAAGCTAGGGGAACGATTAAATAAGGAAAATAGACTTTGGATTAGTGAAAGTGGAATTCATACGAAAGAAGATATCATGCGTGTAAAACAAGCTGGTGCAAAAGGTATTCTTGTTGGGGAAGCGCTGATGACAGCACCTTCTGTCGGAGACTTTTTTCAATCACTGAAGGTGACAACATGAAGGTAAAGATTTGCGGCATTACCGATGTAGAAACAGCAAAACTTGCCTGTGAATATGGCGCAGATGCCATTGGATTTGTATTTGCGAAAAGCAAAAGGGAAATTACACCCGAAAAGGCAAAACAGATTATTAATGAGCTTCCAGCTGACGTCATGAAAGTGGGCGTGTTTGTAAATGAATTGGTAGAAGTCATCCAGAAAATCGTAAATGATTGTGGTTTAACACATGTGCAACTACATGGGGATGAAGGGAATCATCATATTATAAGATTGAATATTCCGTCTATAAAGGCGGTTGGTGTGAGTTCGAGTGAAGATATAGAAAGAGCAACAGATTATGAAGCTGATCTTCTTTTATTGGATAGTCCGAAAGAAAAGTTTCATGGTGGAAATGGTAAAACATTTTCGTGGCAGTTACTAGAGCATATGCCAAATGAGATTCGTAAAAAGTGTATTTTAGCTGGTGGATTACACATTGAAAATATTACAGAAGCGATTGAAATGGTTCAGCCATATATGGTGGATGTCAGCAGCGGAGTAGAAACGGATGGAAAGAAAGATAGCGAGAAAATAAAACAATTTATTAGAAAAGCGAAGGAGTGTTAAGCATGCAATATGCATATCCAGATGAAAAAGGTCACTACGGTATATACGGAGGACGCTATGTTCCTGAAACACTGATGCAGTCCGTTTTAGAATTAGAAGAAGCATATAAAGAAGCGATGCAAGATGAAGCATTTCAACAAGAATTAGAGCATTATTTACAAACGTATGTCGGAAGAGAAACACCGCTTTATTTTGCGGAAAATCTGACAAAGTATTGCGGTGGTGCAAAAATTTATTTGAAGCGTGAAGATTTAAATCACACAGGAGCTCACAAAATTAACAATACAATTGGGCTGGCGCTTCTTGCAGTGCGAATGGGTAAGAAAAAGGTTGTAGCTGAAACAGGAGCTGGACAGCACGGAGTAGCAACCGCGACAGTATGTGCCTTACTCGGTTTAGAGTGTGTCATTTTCATGGGAGAAGAAGATGTGAAACGTCAAAAGTTAAACGTCTTCAGAATGGAATTATTAGGAGCGAAAGTGGAAAGTGTTGCAGCAGGTAGTGGGACGTTAAAAGATGCAGTAAACGAAGCGCTTCGCTACTGGGTTGCACATGTGCACGATACGCACTATGTAATGGGATCTGTTCTTGGACCGCATCCATTCCCGCAAATCGTACGTGATTTTCAAAGTGTAATTGGGAAAGAAACGAAGAAGCAATATGAAGCATTAGAAGGGAAGTTACCAGAAGCTGTTGTTGCTTGTATTGGCGGTGGAAGTAACGCAATGGGAATGTTTTATCCGTTTGTGCACGATGAAGAAGTTGCTCTTTACGGAGTCGAAGCAGCGGGAAAAGGGGTTCATACAGAGAAACATGCCGCAACCTTAACAAAGGGAAGTGTTGGCGTCCTTCATGGTTCGATGATGTATCTCCTTCAAAATGAAGAAGGACAAATTCAGGAAGCACATTCTATTTCAGCAGGTCTAGATTATCCAGGCGTTGGGCCAGAGCATAGTCTGCTAAAAGATATTGGCCGTGTTTCTTATCACTCGATTACAGATGATGAAGCGCTGGCTGCATTCCAGTTATTAACGAAAAAAGAAGGAATTATCCCAGCGTTAGAAAGTTCACATGCAGTGGCATATGCATTAAAACTTGCCCCTACAATGAAGCAAGATGAAGGGCTTGTCATTTGTTTATCAGGCCGCGGTGATAAAGATGTTGAAAGTATAAAACGTTATATGGAAGAGGTGTAAACGATGGGAGTAGAAAGAATTACAGCAGCGTTTCAAAATGAAAAAAAAGCATTTATCCCGTATGTAATGGGAGGGGATGGAGGTCTAGAAAAATTAAAGGAACAAATTCGTTTTCTAGATGAAGCAGGAGCGAGCATTGTTGAAATTGGCATTCCCTTTTCTGACCCAGTTGCAGATGGGCCGACAATTCAAAGGGCAGGAAAACGAGCATTAGATAGTGGAACAACGCTCGGAGGGATCTTTCAAGCGTTGGCGGAAGTTAGACAAGAAGTAAGGATCCCATTTGTGCTTATGACCTATTTAAACCCAATTTTAGCATTTGGAAAAGAACGGTTTATAGGAAGCTGTTTGGAAGCTGGCGTAGATGGAATTATCGTTCCTGATTTGCCATATGAAGAGCAAAATATTATTGCACCGCTCCTTCGTGATGCGAATATTGCCTTGATTCCACTTGTTACGGTAACGAGTCCGGTTGAACGGATTGAAAAAATTACGAGTGAGTCACAAGGGTTTGTCTATGCGGTAACAGTTGCAGGTGTCACAGGCGCAAGACAAGACTTTAAACAAGAGATTCATAGCTATTTGGAAAAGGTAAAAGCACATGTGCATCTCCCAGTAGTTGCTGGATTTGGGATTTCAACGACTGAGCATATAGAAGAGATGATTACTGTGTGTGATGGGGTTGTTGTAGGGAGTAAAGTAATTGAGTTGTTAGAAGCAGAAAAGAAAGAAGAGATTTGTGAGTTGATTGCTGCGGTGAAATAAGAATTGGTGGGGGTCTTACTGCCCGTAAAAGCCCGATTGGTTCAACTAATAATCAGTGGGGGATGAAGAAAACCCCCACTGATTAAAGTTTCACTTTATCAGCGATTCTTCAAATAAATCGACAGTTTCTTCAATTATATCGGCGTAAATTAAAATATATCGGCGATTCGACAAAGAATATCGACCAAACGACAAATGACGACAAAAAGAGACTCCCTGTAAAGGAGCCTCTTTAATTATTAACCTAATGGATTTTCACCAAATCGTTTCCAAAGTTTTGGAAAACGTTTTGCTAATCCTTCTTCATCATCTTCATCCCAATCGAATTCAATGTCAGGCATAGATGAATCGTGTCCCTTTTCATCTAATAAAGAGTCAAATTTATCCCAAATATCGTCGTCCCATTCTATATCTCCCGTTTCTTTTAAAGAAAAAGCTTCAAGGGCTACGCTTAACATTTCTTCAAACTCTGGAATAATTTCTTCCTCTTCATAAAAAGAAGGAATTAAGTTTGCTAGATTATCGGGATTTTGCATGGCTGATTCAAACACTTCTTGTCCGCATGCAATGAGCCAGCCTCTGAAGTAATCAAAGGAATCATCAGAGCATCCACCTAGAATAATATACGCAGCTGCCCATAGAGAGGATGTATAAGATTCTTTGAAAGCAGTCTGAAAGTGGATTTCATAGTCTGCAATTTCACTTGTAGATCGCGAAGCTAATTGTTCAATTAGCCAATCGCTCGTTTCGTCTTTTTCCATCATTTCTGAAATGAGTTGCCAAAATTGTTCTTTATTCATTGTTAGCACTCCTTTTAAAACGGTATTTGTTTGTAGTGTAACATTTTTTCAATCCTTCACTTGATAAAGAATGGTAAAAAACTGTTGTGAAATGAATTGAATATTTCGACATCTGTTATATAATAGTTACAATTGTATCTTATAAGAAATGAGATGATGGTATGGCTGTACTGTTAGCCCTTATTCCAATCATGATGATTTTTATTTGTTTATTTATTTTTAAGCAAACATCGCTGAAAGCATCGCTAATTTCCTATGCAGTATGCGGTGGAATCGTTTTACTAACGCCCATGTTTCGATTGCAAATCGGAGAGGTCATGCATGCAACTATTAAGGGCTGGTTAATTTGTTTTATTGTTGGCTATGTTCTGTTTTTTGGTATTTTTTTATTTCACCTCATGAACAAAATGGGGTATATCGACCAAGTAGCGCGGTTTATTGAACAAGTTACTCATGATCGATTATTACAAATGCTCTTAATGTGTTTTGGGATTTGTCCACTTATCGAATCAGTGAGCGGATTTGGAATTGGTTTTATGGTGGCAGCTCCTATTTTTCTCTCGCTCGGTTATAAACCGTTTCAAGCGGTGTTACTCTCTTTTATCGGTTTATTGGCGAGTTCCTGGGGAGCGATGGCAACGGGAACGATTATTGGATCGCAGCTTATCAACATGCCATTAGTAAACTTAGGAACTAGTACAGCATTACTCAGTATTCCTTTTTTTGCATACTTTATTTTCCTTTCTTTGTATGTAGTTGGAGGTTGGCAAGCAATTAAGCAAAAGTGGAAAGAAGGAATGGGCTTTTTTCTTTTATTTTCTATATCAATCTATCTTTCTAACGCATACGTAAGTGTTGAGTTAGCAGGGATTTTAAGTTCCATTGTAACAATTACATTTGGTTTTCTTATCATTAAAATGAAAGCGAAGCAAGGGAAGGAGGTTTTATCGGAGCATGCTGCAACGACGCAGCGAGAAGTTTCTATCGTGAAAATTATAAGCCCTTATTTATTTTTAACAGTTTGTATTTTGCTTTCTCGTCTCATTCCATCGCTACATAATATGCTCGGGTCTTATGCTGTTCTTGATTTACCGGCGTATTCTTACAAACTAGCATTACTATATTCACCTGGATTTTGGCTTGGGGTTACATGTTTATTTACCATCATTTTTTTCCGTATTCCTTCTATTATTATAAAACAATCTTTATCGCAAACGATTAAACAATGGATACCGTTTGCGATTACAACGACAATGTTCATTGCCATTTCAGAATTAATGGGCGCTGCTGGTATGCACACATTATTAGCGGAAGTAGCAGGGAATACATTTGGAACGTTATTTGTCTTTGTTGCCCCGTTCATCGGTGCAATTGGTGGTTTTTTAACGGGAAGTAACGCAGGATCAAATGCGATGTTTATTAAACTACAAATGCAAACCGCGCAGAATGTAGGGCTTCCGTGGCAATATGTGACGACTCTGCAAAATACAGCATCATCTGTAGCGACAATTGCTTGTCCATCACGAATTACACTTGGGGCTTACTTATGTAATATCCCGTTTCGTGAGAATGAACTACTAAAGAAGACAACGCTTATGATTTTCGGAGCGGTGTTGATTGTAGTGGTGGAAGTTGCCGGATGGTATGTATTGCATTGAACTACCCCCACCTACCTCTACAAGAGCTTGAGGTGGGGGATTATCCTGTCTCTGTCCTCATAAAAACAGTTCCTCTCGTTCAACAAAGAGGATACAACGATATAGAGTTCGGTAGTGTCTATATGGAATATAAGACGACCTATTCTATCTTCCGACGAAAGGCAAACAAAATAGGTACCCCTACTTTTTCTTATATCGAGGCTAGAACACTTTGTCATGCATCCAGTTCCTAGACTTGTTATCTGCTCTGGTAATAAGCGTAAAAATCTGGGACAACGTGTTCTTTTTTATCATGCAAATCGTTTTGCTAGTTTTTTCTTTTCATTTTCAAATAAGTTTAATCGCTCGATTTGTAATGCCTCTTGCGGCTGATTCACATCGTATAACTGATAGAAATGATGCGTGCGAATATCCAATTGATTGTTTAATTGATGCCAATGACTCCAGTGATATGCTTCTTTCTTTGGAATATAAGGCTGAAGCACCCGAGGTACTTTTTCTTTATACCCTAATCCCCAGCGACCAATCGTAAAAGCTGAGGATTGATGAATAGAGATACCAAATTTCCGCATGTATTTCATCTTTCCGGAAATCGAAGTGTAAGCGGGATTCACTTGAAAGACAGCCACGCCCCTTTTATTTGCACGATTCAGAATTGCACTTGTCATCTTCTTATAAGCAAACATACTCTTCATTCGATTCGCTCGCTTATTTCCGTAACGATCCCCTGTTTTCGATTGGGCTGTATCTAACTTCTCGATGACAACCGGCTTGTTATACCGCTCCGCTAAGTCCACCAAGCGAATTGCTTCCACTTCGATGATTTTTGTGATTTGTCCTGTAGATTTATCTATGATAGAAAAACCAAGGGAACCACTTCCTTTATAATTTCCATCCTTCGTTACATTTGCCCAAGCAAAATGCTCAAGATTACAATCTACACCGATGACACCATCTGATGTGCTGTAATTCGTGTGTGGATTTTCCGGTGCATCGACTAAACATTTCACAATATAATAGGAACCATAGTCTTCCACAGACCACGCAATCGGTTTACCATGTTTTCTCTTATTCTTACACTGTAATTGGGTTGCGATTACTTCTTCAATGGCTTCTTGCCCATATGGGAACGCAACAACTGGAAATATAAGTGTTTTCCCAAAACTTGTCGTCATCCATAATTCTTTTGTCTCGGGCACATACTGAAATACAAAATTGCCATGTTTGGCATCTTTACGACCAGATAGTATCAGTTGTTTATTTCGAGCACGAGAAAATAATGTTTTCCATTTGTCATGGTTACGTACAAACTCGCGGATCGTAAATTGCGAGCGAAACAGTTTTTTGCTTCCAAATACTGCGCTTGGAATATTCGTTTGATCGGATGAAAGTTTTTGCGTTAAACGGTATTGTCTGTGGGTGAGATGACCAATTTTCGCCTGAATTCTTTTGATTTGAACATCTAAGTATTGGTGTTCAAACAGATATTCATTTAGCCAAATTAAGGTGTCTTTTTTACGAGATAAGGAGATGAGGTTGTTATGCTTCGCGAAGCGGGTGTTTTTCGGAAACGTCAGCGTTCCTTTCACACAACTTTGTTTGATTTTGCGAAGATTTGTTAGTTTTGTCCGTTCTTGTTTCAACTTTTTCTTGAGCTTCTTAAGCTTCTCTTGCGTTTGTTTCTCATATCGTTTTTGTAACGCCATTAAACCTGTAAACAACGCCTTTGCTTCTTGCGCCGCACTGTTTGCATAATAATCATTCAATTGATATTTCCGCTTGAGAACGAGATGAAGACTGTCTGTATGCATCTTACGGTTCCAACGTTTTTCTCGAACCATCGTTTGAAATGCAAATCGTTTCGCCCGATTAAATGTTTCAATTGTTTGTGTGACTGCATCTACCACCCCATGGGGTAAATCTATCTTGTAGATCCGTTTCGAAAAATACGCTTTCTTCACCTGTTCTCACCTCCTTTTATGTGATAAGATCATTATACACTAAAACAAACATACGTTCTACAAAAAGAGACGTTTTCTTTAAAAAGAAAAAACCGATTCATCCTCCACCTTCACTTCATTTAGAGGAGGGGGTCTTCTCGGTTAAAATGATAAAATCCTCTGTTTAAGGAGGATTTTTGTTTGTAAGTGGATAATGTATAAAAGAACAAGCGTTTCTATTTTATGAAGAGGAGATGATCCCATGCCCTTAAAAAACTACGGAGTCCTAAAAGGTATAGCATTGCAATCTATGATTGGAAAAGGGAAAACACCTCATTATCAAGTTCATTTGCAAGATGAATCAGGAGTAGACTATCGCATTGCAATTAATGTAAAATCACAAAGTTATCCATCCGAGGTATTATATTTTGCAAGTGAAAATATAAAATCAGAAGCGATTACGATTTTACCGACATTACCTTTTGGTTTTACTGAAATTAAAGACAATAAGCCAGAGATTGCACTAGATTATGTAAGAGGAAATCTATTTGGTTCCAAGCAGATGATTCCTTTGCCACCAGAAAAGTCGGGAGCTAATAATGATTTAAATGAAAAAATTGAACATTATATAAAACGAGCAATAGAGGAAAAGGCAATTATTTATGCATTTGGAGAACGGTGGGGTCCAGAACATAATACACCTGACCGATATTTTCATTTTAAACCTGGTAACGGCATCCATGATATTCATATGAATCAAGGAAATGTGGAGGAGTGGAAGAATGATGATGGCGTGTGGCAAGATGGCGGCATATTCATCCACTTTGAGAAAAAGCAGCAATGGGTTGGAATTTTCCTCGCGTTTCAGTCGCAGTCTTGGTGTACGGATGAAGAGGGACATGCTCGTATTCCTGTGGAGCAGTGTAATTATAAAGGGGGAAATTAAGCAAAACAGCTAGTTCATCTCGAACTAGCTGTTTTAATTTTGTAGAAAATATAGCTTATGAGTGTAGAGATACAAGAAAAGAGTATCGCTATGCTTGAAAAAGCAAGTACATACATATTATATTTCACCACATTTCCTATCAACTGATTACTGTCATAATGAAACAACGCTGCTATCGTATTGAATAGGAATAAGACGATAAATATAGTAATCACACCATCTAATGAACCTTCTATATCCGGTTTACTCAAGGCGATATGTGCAGAGATACAAATCGCGATGAAAAGAAACAGCCAAAAGGAAGGTGTAGAAAGGTTACTAATCGTAAAAAGACTTTTTAATAGGAGAAGTAACGATACAAAAATATTTTGCAACATATCGATGTTGATAGAAGTAACTTGCGTATTTGTTTCAAGAGCACGTATAAAGACCGAATAAGATTGTGGTACGAAATAATACATCAAAAGGATTAATGCGGCCATTCCTGAAAAAATAGGAGCAATTCCGATGAAGAAATTTCCTACTCTTTGATAGATATTTCGTTGATTATATTGGTGCCTTACATAACCTAAATAACCGTTACTTGTATCGGTTGGAAAGAGCTGCATTGCTACGATTTGATGTCTGAATACGACGCACATAATCGCATGTCCAAGTTCATGGATAGGGACACCGATCCATGCGGATAAAAGGAAGCCTTTCTTGCCAAAAGCTCTCGTCCAATATGTTCGTGTAAGAGATTCTAAATAACCTAATAGAAAACCAACCAAAATGATGATACCGATTAAAGAGAATAGTTGCACGAAACTAGTAATAAAGATTTGAAAAAGTGAGTGTACAAGTTCCATCGTTTTTGTCCAATCTATTATTTTTATGGTGTATAAGCTTTTTCATATTGTATATAGATAGAAAGGTTTTTGTCAAAATGTTACTAGAAAGAAGGACGAGATTCTTGTAGTCATGTTTCCTCTCCTCGTACATATATTGAATTTGTAGCAGCTTAGAAGAAACATGCTAAGGGGGAGATGATAAGATGACGTGTCCAAAATGTAACACCGAGCATACAAGCGAAGCGAAATTTTGTGGGAATTGCGGGCATGCACTGACAGAACAAGCCGCGGGACATCGTGAACAGCAGGCAGAACAGCAGTTGATTAGGTCAGCACCTACGCAGGCAGCAGGATCAAATGAAAAGGTAGAGCAAGCAAAGCAATTTGCGAGTGGCTATTTTCAGTTTTTTAAGAATGCATTGAAAGCCCCTTCAGCAATTATGAAGAGTGGACATATTGAGGTAAGGAATGGGATCACAAGTCTTGTTCTTATTTGTTTTTTATTTGCTTGTATGTTTTATCGAATGATGAGTCAGGCTACATCGGTGGCAACGAGATTCGCACCTGAAGTACCTGCCCCTTCATTTTTTGGAGAATCTGTTAAAATCTTTCTGTTTTTATTGATTTTAGTTCTCTTTGTTGGATTTATTGTTTTTGTAAGTGGAAAGCTGATGAAATCATCTTTTTCCTTTTTGGAAACATTAGGTGTTTGGGGGACAGTATCGACACCAGTCGTCGCTGTGCTTGTTATCGCACTTTTATTTAGCTTTTTAACAATTTTTTTAGCAGCCTTCTTTTTAGGGGTTGCTGTATCGTGGATGAGCGTATGTATGATCGTTTCGATAGTAAAGTTAGACCGAGGTGGATTAGATCCGGTATATACGCTTATTGTTGCAAATATTTTGATTTCAATTGCAAGCTGGATGATCCTTTGGTCTTATATCCAAACAATCATTAATACCTTAACTGGAAGTTTCTCAGGCTTCTACTAAAAAGGTGGCTGAACGGATGGGCGTATGTACAAAATGCGGTTCGCAATTAATGGATGGCGTGCAATTTTGTCAAGGCTGTGGAATGAGAAGAGCCGAATATGAACGGAGAGGAAACGAAGAGGCATCCCATGTACGAAGGAAGATGAGCACAGGGAAAAAAATATGGATTGGGGTTATCATTCTTCTTATTCTCAGCTTAGGCGGGGCGTACATGTATGGGGCAAAGTATTATTCTGCAGAAGCGCAAATTGATAGAATGATTACGATCTTACAAGAAAGAGATGCAGAGAAATTCATTGATATTGTGACAACAGATGATCCGCAATTTGTAGTCGATAAAGAGAGTGTAGCACCATTGTTTACTTATATAAAAGAATCCCCTGCCTATGTAAATGATTTAAAAGCTTCTATCCAACAACAAAGGAAGAAGCAAAGTGATGTAGAAAAAGTAGACTTTGTATTAACGAAGGATGGAAAATACTTATTTCTATTTGATCGATATAAATTGAAAGCAAAAACGTATTACGCATCGCTTCTTACAAATGAAAAAGATGCGTTGTTAAAAGTAAATGGAAAAGAGTTAGATAAGACGACTGATAAAATGTTTGAAAAGCAATATGGGCCATTTTTTCCAGGGGTTCAAACGTTTCAATCAGAGTTTAAAACTGATTATGTGAAGCTAAAGCGTGAAGAAAAGGTCGTACTTATGAAGCAAAATCAAAATAATGTAACGGTTGATCTTTCGTTAAAAGGCCATTACATCACGATTCAAACAAATGCAGCGGGAGCGACATTATATGCCAATCAGAAACCAATTGCGACGCTCATAGGGGAAGAATTTAAGTGGGGACCAGTAGCTACGGATGGGAGCGTCTCGATTTATTTAGAAAAAGAGGGCGCAAGCGGAAAAGAGAGAACAAAGGTGGAACCTATATCAACAAACCAATACTATACATTATCGTTTCAAAAAAAATCTGAAGAACAACCAAAACCTTCTTATTCACCGCCAGTAACACCGAAGTATGTGTATAACGGATTTTTCTTTCCTGATAGTCATATTCGGAAGTTAACAAGTGCAGAGTTAAACTTCTTAACAAAAGAACAATTACGGATTGCGAGAAATGAAATATACGCTCGGCATGGGCATATTTTTCAAACGAAAGATATGCAGGCCTACTTTTTAAGGCAGTCCTGGTATCGGGAAAATCCGTATTATACAGGAGAGTTGAATGATGTCGAGACGTATAATGTTGAGCTTATAAAGTCAAAGGAATAGGTAGAAGAATTCACTTTTTATGTTGTAAAAATAAAAGGTACATCATCAATGATGGTGATGTACCTTTTTTATTATTTTTGCAGTGGTATAAGGGCAGCTTTAGCTGGTTCGCGTGAAAAAAAGATATGAAAGAGAAAGTTGACCCTACTCGATTTTCCAGTTGTACTAGCTTGGACATCGGATAAAGCACTGGAAGAAAGTATGGCTTCTGAATTCGGTGGAACTGTAATCTCGAGTCTACTGTTTAATTTTTCTGATGCGACAACTTTTACTGCATCGTAAGAGAGGTTGATAATCTTAAGAATACCAAGTGGATAGACCGCCTCATCAGGCTGAGAGGTAGATGCAAATAGGGTGGATTTCCAAATTTCTTGAAAAAAGGTATCGCTATCAACTGCCCAAGCCTCTGCATCGTAGATTGTTGCATGAATACTGAATTCTTGTTCAAGTGGTTGAGCGATTTTGGATTCAGCAGGAGTAGAAATAAAATTACTACACATTGAGTCTGTTCACCTACTTTCCATTGTGACTGTTATAGCATATTAATAATCAGATTTATAAGACACGACGTTTTACCTATAATGTTCAAAGGATGTTTAAGGTATAAAACCATCCTTTTGAGTTGGAGAGAGCATCCGGCCATGCATAGAAATGGTCAGATCCTTTTTTATCATTTTAACCGAGAAGACCCCCTCCTCTAAACGAAGTGAAGGTGGGGGTAGTTCAATCCCATGCTATATGAAACCAGAAGAAACAAATGAGCATAAGATTCTTTTTGTTTTCGAAGTCGAGATTAGCATGTTAGAAAACAAAAATGGATATATATGAAATGGTGTGCGTTGTTATGTTTGGACGGAAGGGAATTCATTTGTAAACAAAAGGAAGAAGATATTATACTTTGTATATGATATTTATAGAGTATTTATGGTGAATTTGGAAAATGTAAACGATAGACACTGTACAAAGGAGTGGTTTGGTGAACTATGTAATTATTGGCGGGGATGCAGCTGGTATGAGCGCAGCAATGCAAATTGTGAGAAATGATAAAGAAGCAAAGGTTGTTACACTAGAAAAAGGTGAAATATATTCATATGCACAGTGCGGACTTCCATATGTGATTAGTGGCGTGATCCCTTCTACTGAAAAATTAATTGCCAGAGATGTGAAGACATTTCGTGATAAGTATGGAATTGATGCGAAAACAAATCATGAAGTAACGAAAATTGATATTGAAAATAAAACTGTACATGGTATACATACAAAGACAAAGGAGTCATTTCAATATACATATGACCGCTTGTTAATTGCAACGGGAGTTAGGCCTGTTATGCCAGATTGGGAAGGTAGGGATTTGAAAGGGATTCATCTTCTAAAAACAATTCCAGATGCCCATAAAATATTGAAGACACTGCAGGAACAAAATGTTGAGCAAGTAACAATTATTGGCGGCGGGGCAATTGGCCTTGAAATGGCTGAAACATTTGTGGAGCTTGGGAAGCGTGTACGAATGATTGAAAGAAATAATCATATCGGCACGATTTATGATGCGGATATGGCCGCACATATACATGAAGAAGCGGCGAAACATCATATTGAAATTTTAACAAATGAAAATGTAAAAGCATTTAAGGGAAATGAGAAAGTCGAATGGATTGAAACAGATAAAGGGACGTATAAAACGGATCTTGTCTTAGTCTCAGTTGGCGTGCAACCAAATACGGAATTTTTGAATGGAACTGGAATCCGTACGAACAACAAAGGTGCCATAGAAGTAAATGCTTATATGCAAACAAATGTCGAGGATGTTTATGCGGCAGGAGATTGTGCAATGCATTATCATGTTGTAAAGGAAATGCAAGACCATATCCCGCTCGGTACAACTGCGAATAAGCAAGGGCGCCTTGCTGGACTAAATATGATTGATAAACGAAGAGCTTTTAAAGGAACTCTCGGTACAGGGATTATTAAATTTATGGGACTCACATTAGCGAGAACAGGTTTAAATGAAAAAGAAGCGAGTGGATTAAAGCTCCCTTATAAAACAGTAAAGGTAGATTCAACAAGTATGGCTGGTTATTATCCAAGTGCCACACCACTTTATGTGAAATTGTTGTATCGAGCTGATACAAAACAATTACTTGGTGGACAAGTAATCGGAGAAGAAAGCGTGGATAAACGAATTGATGTCATTGCGATGGCCTTATTCCATAAAATGAGTATCCATGATTTAGAGGATGTCGATTTAAGCTATGCTCCACCATACAACAGTGTTTGGGATCCGATTCAACAAGCAGCGAGGCGAGCAGAATAGCACTTCTTATAGGGGTGCTATTTTTTATACTGAAAAATTTATCCCGCATTAACGGGCAGTAATACTCCCACCTCAAAATTCGGCGGGAGCACAGAAGTTAGGTGGGAGATAAACTGCCCGTAAAAGCCCGATTGGTTCAACTAATAATCAGTGGGGGATGAAGAAAACCCCCACTGATTAAAGTTTCACTTTATGATATAATATTTACTCTTGAAAAATAGATGCCGCAAATATCGGAATACAAATCTTATTATGATGTAAATACATATGAGCAAGTAATGAATGATGCTGGAGGATAAGAAATGGCAATAAATATGAGAACAGTAGAAGAGTGGATTGAAGAGTCAAATGCAAGACATGAAGAGGACTTTGGAGAGATTGTCCAAGAAGTAAAGGAATTATGCGTTGCGATTGATAACGCTACTTTAATTTACCCGAAACATGTATTTTGTTTTGGAAAGAAAGCTGAAGTGTTCTTCTTTTTCCAAGATCATGTTGTCATTGGTCAGGCGCAAGAAGAATATATTCAAGTTGAAAAGTTAAAGTATGAGAACATTACAGACATAGGCCTAAAAACAAATGATAAAAATACAACATTAGAGCTGAAATTCTCTAATGGAAATTCTATTATGCTAGATAGTTTAAATGATAACTGCGGAGCAAAGAATTGGCTATTTGCAAGGCAGATTAAGAGTATATTTAAATTGATTTAATAGAAAAGATCCGCCCTTTGCTAGAAGCAGAGGGCGGATCTTTTAGCTATGCAAATATCCTTTAAGCCAAGTGCGAGGTCGATAGAAACCAATCGGAATTTGAATGAGGGACGTTTTTTGCGTCCTATCCATTTCATACAGTTTGTCACATGAGTTTGCATCAAAACCTAAGAGTGGATGTCCACCCATATCCATAGCTGAGGCTGCTAAGACGAGCCTTTGTACGAGTATGCCAGCTTCCATTTGTTGAATCCGGTATCCTCTATAACCTAAATCGTTTTTTAAATACTCTTTATTTCCTATTACGTGTAAACAGAGTGGCACTTGAAAGAGGTTTACATTATCCATTGTCATACCAGATTGTAAAGGTTGGCGCAAATCCCCGGGGCTAATTTCTTCTAATGTATGAGCACTACTGTCATAGGAATATGCCCCATTTGGCAAACCTTCTACGTTATAAAAGCATCCGCAGAGTGAGACGCGTGCTTTCGGATTGATATGTGTTCCGTCTAAATCATTTTGATAAGGAAAGGAAAGGCTTGCTTCTTGAAGTAAGGTAGTGAGCTGCGTTTTATTTATTTTTTGTAAGACAAAGTCTAGATCTGGTGAATAGCGTTTTTGACAAACGGATGCAAAATCGTACGATAATCGCTGCACCTTAGGGAGCGTTAAAGTTTGTTTGTGATGTGAAGCAGTTGCGTCTTCTCCTACAGTTTGAAATTGTTCTGTTGATTCTAGCATGGAAGCTCTGTTCATTTTTGTTATCATTGGATACTCTATAACATTTTGTGAGCGAATAAAGTAATCATGCTGCAGAAGAGGGAGCTCTTGAGATAGTTCATGAGATGAGATGTTTTTTTCGAATGTATCCCCCTGGTAAAACCATTCTGCTGTAGGTTTACTAGATAACGGAATCACCGCGTATACACTTTCTTCTTGCTCAGATAATCCGAGTAAGTGATTCATAGCCCGATCAAGAAATTGAAAATATACACCAGACGTATAGCCGAATTGTTTCGTGACTTCTAGTAATTGACCGATGAGTACGCCGGCGTCTAGACCTTGGAGTCGATAAGAAAAATTATTATATTTAAAGAAATTTTTCCAAAACATAGTTGATACGAAAGTGATGCCGAAACAAGCGGATAGATCACAGCGATTCCCGAGTGCCTGCGTCAAATAAGAGTCAAAATTTCCTTCCCGAAGCAAGACCAAACGATGATGTGCTACGTCGTAATGGTAGATGCCATAGGGGATTGTTTCTATCCTTAAATATATATACAATTCATTTGGGTACAAAGCTCCTCCTGAAGGAACAAACCTTCGATATATATTCCTTGTTTTCTCTTGATCGAAATGGAGAGGGGATTGGCAAATTTGAGTCAAGCCGAATGTATACCAAAGAAAATGTCCTATTTTTTCCAGATCGGGTTCGGTAGGCATATTTTGATTTCGTAATGTTAATGGCACATCAAGAGAAAGAGGGACGATAGGTAAACCACGATATAGTTTATAAGGAAGCGGTGCATCTTCCCAGTTAACATTCTCATTTGCGGGCATAATTTCATCGATAGAAAAATGTAAATTGTGTAGAAATGCCTCTAATTCCATGAAATTTCCTCCTTACAACGCGAATTACGGAAATGGATGGGGATGCGGATTTAGTTCTTCAAACGCTAGCGGATTAGCTGTATAACCAAGTTCCATCGGTACATGTAATACTCTTTGTAGTCCTGATGTGCGAGTAAGATGGTGACCAAATGTCATTGGGAGCATACCAGGAATGAAGACTTTTACACAATGTAAGCCGTTTTTACGAATAGCGGGAGCTGTTTGATCAACAACGACTACTTCAAGTCCTAAGCGAGCAAATCGATCTAGAAGGTGCTTGAGGTCTACAGTTAAGTCGGCATCACTAGATGGAAGGTGATTCATTTGGTCAAATGTTTGTAGAGGCTGGTCATTATTTAATAGAAATTGAAGCCGTTCTTCTGCTTCTGGTAAACCATATAACATACTATGATCTTCCATTTGTGTTACAAGATATGGATCATGTAAAAATTGTTCATATTTTTGCCGGTTTTCTTCAAATTTTTCATCCATTATAAGGAGCATACCAGCTAGCTCATGTATGGCATTTTTTACAGCTCGCACTGGTTCCATATGAGCTCCGCCAGCACAAATGAGGTTCATTCCAGTCTGTTTTGTATTTTTAGCAATTGCCCAGATACTCGGAATTCCATGTTCCATCGTTGCATCAAAAACATGTAAATCATAGCCTGTAACTGTGCGCATTCGTTCAATCATTAATTGTAATTCTGTATCATGTGCAGAAGCTAAATCAAGGCGAGAGAGTGGCAATTGTGCATACCAAGTTAGTAAAAAGGCATCGCGTTCTACTATTTCTAAAATCCCATGAAAAATCGCTTCTTCTAAGCTTCCTCCAATGGCGCAGCCGTTAGAAGTTTCATAGACAAATCCGTCTTTGTGCCCTAAGCTGTAATATGCAACGGATTCTGGTATTAACACTGGGCGATTTTGTAATAAAGAATAGCCCCATACCCAATTTTGCGGATCATCAGGATGAAATGGCTTAAACGGGAAATTAGGCTGTTTATAATGTTCACTTGTATGTAGACCAAGTGTAACAGGATTGATTGCTTTGTCTTCTAACTCGTGATAACTCCCATGAATTTTTGTCCGTTTCCCGCGAGGAGCAATTCCGCAATATCGTTCCAATCCTTCTAAAATCGCTGTCGACTCGCTAATTATATAGGAATGTGTTCGGCCGGCAACTCCTTCGTTTCCCATAAGTAAGGGCATATTTACAATGACATCAGCGAATGGTAAACGGGAATTTTGCATTTTTCCGTTTAAAAGTCCGGTTCGATAGTCTAAATAATCTTTCGTTAAAAAAGTATTTAAATCATCTACGGAACGACAACGATAGCTGTCATTGCTCGTTTTGAAGCAAGGTTGTAGTGATAAATGAGCAGCTGATTCAGTATCATCAGGTAATGAGCTACACACGGGGCATAGAGGATCGGGGAGAAATGAATGACGTGAGCATTGAAATGTTTGCATGTTAAATAAAAGTAGCTCTTCTTGTAAAGTTGGATGATGCTTTGTCAATATTTTCTCCGTTTCTGCATAAATGAGGTGACTCATTTGTAAAATTCCGTTTTGTGTTGCATATATATCCCGCTCTACACTATCATCGCGTTCCGTTAAAAGTTTTCGCTGCAGTTCCCACATTTCTTTTCGATCATAACCAGCTACGAGCCGCCTAGCATCAGCGCAATGGGAGCATCCAGGTTGATCGGGCTTAATGTAAGGACCGATGATACCCTCACCAAATGAAATAAAGCTCCTAACCCAAGGGATGTTAGCGGATCGAAATATTTCTTCCGCTTTATGGTGAATAGAAGGAGAGTAACCATCGTGTAATACGAGAGCAAGGTGAATATTTTCAGGGAGCGTTTCTTCAAGAGTGTTTTGGCGAATAACAGAATAGTAAGTGGATAATTGTTGCTCTGCATAATCTGCGAGTAGGCCGTTTCCTACAAGTAATATGTTCGTATCCATCAGTTTTCCTCCTCTTTTATGAGCACGCCAACGACACTGCCCAAACCTTCTTGTAAAAAGGGTTCGATGGCTAAATCAAAGACGACGGGATAAAGATTATTTTCTTTTAAATGTAGTAGGGCTGATTGTAAGGTTTCTAATTGAGGAATCACCTCCTCGTTTTGTATTTCAACTCTAAATGTGTCTGTATCTTGCACGAAAATAGATGAATCCGATAATACATAGGAGTTAGGAGAGAGCTGTTGATTTTGCGCGTGCAGTAGTGCCTGCTGTAATGAGTTTCTTAGCGCTAATGTTACATTTAAATCGGTACCACCATACCACTGATTGTGCATGCGGGTCCAAACAACAGGGAATCCTAACACTTCTTCACCAATTCCAATTTGAGGTGTTTCGTACATTGTTGAGAGTGCATTGAAATAAAACTGGCAGTGTGTGTCATTGATTTCGGTTAACTGCAGAGGAAAAATGTTTTCTGCTTGGGTAAATTGTCGTTTGTGCAAGGTAGTTGTTAAGTAATTTTGTAATCCGCGATACACCCCTTCTAGCATTGTTTCTCCAGCTCCAATTCCCATGCAGTTGTCTTGCTCAACCATTTGTGATACATATGTTTCGATTCCGGTTAATCCTGCTTCTCGTCGTGCTTCGTCATGAGTTAAACCCCCGCAAATGATATCAGGTAGGAGCTCAGCTGGTCCGTTTGATAATGGATTGGCAACTTGAATACGGCATTGGGATAAAGGTAATTGTGTTAAATCTTGTTCTTCCCATATGTGAAAGATTCCAGATTTATTTGAAGTTAACTGGTCGAAAAAGTGAAATAGCTCATTCGAACGATTTTGATTAGAGTGTTGACCGAGTACTTCATCAAGGTTCGGTATGATGTCTCTATGCAAGCCTTCAGTCGTGATAAGTGGATGTTGAATGAAAGAATACCATTCGCCTTCTAGTGTTTCGGAATCTAGTAAAAAGAATTGGTTCGTTTGTTCTCGTTTCGTAACTCCTGTAACGTTTTTGAACAACTCAAAAACAAGGATGTTTGCTAACATAGCTCCGGCGATTGGCGAGAAAGGCTCTAACGGCCCATCTTTTTGCAGAGCTGGTTCATGGATACGTCGCCAAGCTGATTCCCAGCATACGTTAGAATCTGAAGTAACTACAGGGCCCGCTAATCCTACTTGTTGTAAATAAAGAGCTGGAAGAAAGTTTTTCTTTTCTTCTCTACAAATCTCATGAAGCATTTTTAACTTTTCAATATTACCACTTTCAGATACATATAGAATCCAATCAAATGATTGGACAATCTCGCGTAAGGGCCAATCTACCGTTGTATCTATCTTTTGAACAAGTACATTCTGATCGGCAGTATAGGCCTTTTGTACAAGCTCAACAAGTCGCGCATCATCTGTTGCTTCGGGATCCGTAATGAGGCAATGGAACTCTGGTAAGCCAGATTCAAGCAAGGACGAAACTAATGAAGTAAAGAAAGATCCAGATCCAATCGCTAAGACTTTAGCTTGTCGATACATTTGAAATTGCAGGCTACTAGATTGCGAGAAGTTCTCTAAAAATTCGATTTGTGATGCATATCTCTCAAGTAATGTCTTCTCTAATTGATGGGGAGCATCTTCGCTTACATCCCGAACAAAACCATTTTGGTGCAAAATCTCTCCAATTTCAAATACCCTATTTTGATAAGGAAGGGAGAGTCCATTTGTTAATTCTTCTAACGTGTGTTCTCCGTTAAACATGGGCATCAATTTTTCAATCCATTGGTAAATATCACTCCCTTGCATCCGGAATGAACTGGAGTTGTTCCTAAAATAAACACCCCCGTCTGGGTTGGGAATGAAAAATGTATCTTTGTTCATCTTTAGCTTTGTAGAAGCCCGCAGATTACTCATTTTATTCCTCCTTATCAGTCAGTTCGTTTTAAGCGCACATTATCAGTGTATGTACTTTGATTTGTCCCTTATGATAAGTTAGAAAAGGTTGCCTCTACAGTGGATGTTGCAGAGACAATCTTTTTCCTTTAAGTAACTATGCTGCTTAGTGATTTTATCGGCCACCACCACCGCAATTTTGTCCACCGCAATTTTGTCCACCGCAGTGATGTCCACCGCAGTGATGTCCGCCGCAGTGGTGTCCATTCCAGCAGTTATGTCCGTTCCAGCAGTGATGTCCACCGCAGTGATGCCCGCCACAGTGATGTCCACCGCAGTGATGCCCACCGCAGTGATGTCCACCGCAGTGATGCCCACCGCAGTGATGTCCACCGCAGTTTTGCCCGCCACAGTGATGTCCACCACAGTTTTGTCCGCCACAGTTTTGTGGGCGCGGAATGTAATAGGACTGAGTTTGAGGGTTCCAAACAGTGATCTCGCCTGTTTGAAAATCATTCAAGCCTAACGATTGAATTTCATTTTGGAAATGATACATGTTATCGCCTCCTAGTCATATATAGGGCTATTTAAAAGTAAAAAAGAGTGGAAGAAAGTGTATTTTTCTGTACACTCTCCACATCAACCTATGAATTCTGCCTTGCGGGTGTTACTAATTGCAAGACCTATTTAAGTACAGAAAGTGTTTTTCATTCATGAATGGAGGGAGTGTAGAAGCTGATTGATTATAACGGAAGCAGGAGAGAAGGGAGGATATAGTTTTATTTTTTATCCCGCTATTTTAGGGCAATAAGACTCCTACCTTAAAATTGAGTAAAAAGCAAGGAAGTTAGATGGGAGACGAGTTGCTCGTAAAAGCCCGATTGGTGAAGGGGAATAATCAGCGGTGGATGAAGAAAACACCACACTGATTAAAGTTTCACTTTATAAAAAAAGCTGTAGAAAGGTCGAATGTATCGACTATTTCTACAGCCTTGTATAGTTAGAAAGTTAATCAACCTTCTAATAATAATGATTTTGGATCTTCAAGCATTTCTTTAACAGCTACAAGGAAGCTAACTGCTTCTTTACCATCGACAATACGGTGGTCGTAAGATAGAGCAATGTACATCATCGGACGGTTTTCCATACGTTCTGCATCGATTGCAACTGGTCTTACTTGAATTTTATGCATTCCAAGAATACCTACTTGTGGGCTGTTTAGGATTGGTGTTGACATAAGGGAACCGAACACACCACCGTTTGTAATTGTAAATGTACCACCTTGTAGTTCTTTTAATGTAAGTTTGTTATCGCGTGCTTTTTTACCTAGTTCACGAATTTCACTTTCAATTTCAGCGAAGTTCAATTGGTTTGCATCGCGTACAACTGGAACAACTAGTCCATCTGGAGCTGCTACAGCGATTCCGATGTCATAGAATTTTTTAATGATAAGCTCGTCACCTTGGATTTCAGCATTTAATAATGGGAATTGTTTTAATGCTGCAACAACTGCTTTTGTGAAGAATGACATAAAGCCAAGACGAACATCGTGTTTTTTCTCAAATGCGTCTTTACGTTCTTTACGTAATTCCATGATTGCAGTCATATCAACTTCGTTAAATGTTGTTAACATTGCAGATGTTTGTTGAACTTCTACAAGACGTTTTGCAATTGTTTGACGGCGGCGGGACATTTTTACGCGCTCAACTGGTTTTTCGAACTCAGTTGTTGCTGCTGGTTTTGGACTTGTTTTTTCTTGTTTAGGCTCTGCTTTTGGTGCAGCAGCATGTGCTTGTACATCGTGTGGTCTCACGCGGCCAAGTGGATCTGTGCTGCGTACGTCATTTAAGTCGATTCCTAATTCACGTGCCATTTTTCTAGCAGCAGGTGATGCGATAGGACGATCAGTATTTGGCAGACCTTGTAAAGTAGTTGGTGCAGCACTTGGAGCCTCAGCTTTAGGTGCTTCAGTAACTTCTTGTTTAGGTTGTTCTGGTGCCGCTGGAGCAGGTGTACTTACTGCCGCGCCATTTGCATCTAAAATTGCAATGATGTCGCCAACTTCAACTGTATCCCCAGGCTCTCCTAATAGTTGTGATACAATACCTGAATCTTCTGCAATGATTTCTACATTGACTTTATCAGTCTCAAGCTCAACAACGCTGCCACCTTTCTCAACTTTGTCGCCTACGTTGATAAGCCATTGTGAGATAGTTCCTTCTGAAATAGATTCTGCAAGCTCAGGTACTTTAATTTCGATCATTTTAAATGTCCTCCCCTTATTTGCCTAACGGTGTGTTTTGTCTTCTTTTTTCTTCGGTAATCTCCATCTTTTCCAGCTTGATTGGGCAGAAATTCTTTACGACTGAGTAGGTAAGGAAATCTGCCCAAATGAGCTAGAGTAAATCACGATTATTTTTAGTTACTATAAACTTCGATTTCTTGTTTGTCTTGACGGAAGTTATACTTTGTATCTAATGCGTGTGCAACGATAAGTTCTTGCTCAGCTTTGTGTGCGAATGGATCGCCACCAGATGGGCTAGAACGATCTGGGCGTCCAATATAACCTGTTTTCACTTTATCTCCAGCAAGTTCGAACAGAATTGGAGCCATGTAATGCCATGCGCCCATATTTCTTGGTTCTTCTTGTACCCAAATGATTTCTTCTAAGTTTTTAAAGCGTTTTATAATAGATTGAACTTTTTCAGCAGGGAATGGGTACAACTGCTCAATACGAACTATATGAACTTCATCTAAATTGTACTCATGTTTCCCAGATTCAATCTCTGCAGCTAAATCAATTGCCATTTTACCAGTTGTTAAAACAAGACGTTTTACTTTCGTTGGTTTCGTACCAAGGTTTGCTTGTTCTAGCGCAGGTTGGAAGCGTCCTTCACTTAACTCACTACCTGATGAAGTTGTAAGTGGATGACGCAATAAGCTTTTTGGTGTCATAATTACTAATGGTCGAACAGCTTCTGTACCAAGGACTGATGCTTGACGACGCAAGATATGGAAATATTGTGCCGCACTTGTTAAGTTTGCAACAGTCCAGTTATTTTCTGCAGCTAGTTGTAAGAAACGTTCTGGACGTGCACTAGAGTGCTCTGGTCCTTGACCTTCATAACCATGAGGCAATAGAAGAACGAGACCGGATTTTTGTCCCCATTTTGCTCTTCCTGCTGAAATATACTGGTCAAATAATGCTTGTGCAGTATTTGAGAAGTCACCGTACTGCGCTTCCCACATAACTAAAGTTTCTGGAGCGAACACGTTATAGCCATATTCATAACCAACAACAGCAGCTTCAGATAACGGACTGTTATGAACTGAGAAAGATGCATTGATATTCGGTAATCGGTGCAACGGTGAATATGTTTCGTTTGTTTCTGTATCATGTAATACGATATGACGGTGTGCGAACGTACCACGTTGTGAATCTTGACCAGTTAAACGAATCGGCGTACCTTCTTGTAAAATAGAAGCGAATGCTAAAGACTCAGCAAGTGCCCATTCAATTTTACCGTTCTCTTCAAGAGCATCTTTTCGGCGCTCAAGAATCTTCTTTACTTTCGGATATACGTTAAAGCCTTCTGGCCAAGTTAAAAGTCCTTCGTTAATTGCGCGAAGTGTTTCAAGTGGAAGACCAGTATCAATCGGCTGAATTCCTTTCGCGACAACATCTGGAACTTTAACGTGAATTGCTGCGTCACTTGTATCTGCTGGTGGTACTTGTGCATATTCAGCTTTTAACTCTTCTTGTATAAACTGTGTAATTGTTTCAACCTCATCTGTATTTAGAACGCCAGCAGCTTCTAATTGGCTCGCATATAACGCTCTTACAGTTGGATGGTTTTTAATTTTCTTATAAACTTGTGGTTGCGTAACTGCTGGGTCATCCATTTCGTTATGTCCGTAACGACGGTAACCGATTAAATCGATTAAGAAGTCTTTTTTGAACAGCATACGATATTGAATTGCCAAATCAGCAGCTGCAAGACAAGCTTCAGGATCGTCAGCATTTACATGGACGATTGGAATATCGAAACCTTTTGCAAGGTCACTTGAATATTTTGTAGAACGAGAATCATAGCTATCTGTTGTAAAGCCAACTGAGTTATTTGCAATAATGTGAATCGTTCCACCTGTTTGGTATGCATTTAGTCTGCTTAAGTTTAAAGTCTCAGATACGATACCTTGACCAGGGAATGCAGCGTCACCGTGAACTAAAATTACGAATGATTTCGAAACATCTTGTTCAGGATAACCAGCTTTTTTACGATTTTCTTGAGCTGCACGTGCATAACCTTCAACAACTGGATTAACAAACTCAAGGTGACTCGGGTTATTTGCTAATGTAACGCGTGTGCTAGCTTCTTCAGAGCCAACGACTTGTTCTCTACCTAAATGGTATTTCACATCGCCAGTCCAGCCAGCATTACGAGTTACACCTTCTATTGTTGCATGTTTAAATTCAGCAAACATGTGACTATATGGTTTTTCTAATACATGAGCGAGTACGCTAAGACGGCCGCGGTGAGCCATACCGATCATAACGTCATTTACGCCGCCCTTAGCACCTTCAGAAATAATTTCATCAAGTACAGGTACAAGCATATCAACGCCTTCAATAGAGAAACGTTTTTGACCTACAAATGTTTTATGCAAAAATTGCTCGAAACCTTCAACCGCTGTTAAACGTTTTAAAAGAGCAGTTCGTTTTTTATTTGGTAGTGGTTGACGCAAGGAATTTGATTCCACCATTTGATGCAACCACGCACGTTCTTCACGATCTTGTATATGAGAAAATTCATAGGCTAAAGATTTAGTATAAACATCTTTTAATCTATTAATTACATCAAGAGCTGTGTGAATATCATTTGGGGCATCTGGCCATACTGTTTTTGCTGGAATCGCTTTCAAATCTTCATCGTTCAAGTCCCGCATTGCTTCATGAATAAGGGATTGTCCATCAGTAGGATCTTCCATCGGATTAATATGAGCCGATAGGTGTCCGAACGAACGGATACTTTCTACAACTTGCACCACTTTAAGAATTTTTTCAATGTTTCCTGTACCTTGAGGAGAAAAATTTGTTTCTTTGTTGTCCCCTGTTACGACATCAGCTTGGAATGAAGGAGCTCCAAAAGTTTCAAAAAGCTCTTGTAATTCCGGATCAACAGAACCTTCATTAGTCACGTAACGATCATACTGTTCAATAACATAGCCAAGGTTCGGACCATGGAATTTGGCCCAAGGGTTTGTCGCTGTATTCTTCCTCGTCATTTGTTTAAACCTCCCAATGCATATATTCCTTTTTTCATGTGAAAAGGATGCATTTCACTCTTTTCATAATTGATGAATCAGTAATGAATGTAAATGTTATCTTTACTCTTATGTTATTACAATAATTTACATAATACCAAACATTATTACTTATCCGTTTTGTAAAAAAACATTCACAATTACTTATCACCTAAGTTAATCTTTCATGTTATAAAGTAACTTTAGGAAAAAAATAGGTGATTTCATTTGATACATCCATCATTGGGAAAGATTATCCCGATGAAAGTCTAAAAGTAATTGTTAGAATTTTCCGCCGAAAATCCCTTTGGATTATGTATATTAAAATAATAAGCGCTTTCAAGAATATTATACAACAATATAACAGAATATAGTATAAAAAATAAAAAATTATGAATTTATCGTAAACTTTATTTCAATAGTGTTAAATATTGAAAGAAAAAAAGAAAAATTTGCTTATAAGTGATGATTATGATTTGAAAATGGCTTATAAATCGTTAGTTTTTGCAAATATAGCAGAAAATTGCTTAAAAACGGTAGCTCATGTCATGCAAATAGGAAGAGAATTTGTATATGTAAAAATACAAAATGCATATAGCTATACTAATTTTTCCTAATTAGAGAAGGATTAATATAACGAAATTTTTCGGTGTAAATGGAAAAGAAATAAAACCGTTTTTTTAGATGGAAGAGAGAATTTGTTCATACGTTTAGAGCCTTTTTCTGTCCCGTGCCAAGCAAAAACAAAGAGAAGGGGACAGGAATAAGGAAGAAACATAATATTTTGTTTGTATTCATTCGTTATACTTTACCACTTTGGTTATAAAAATAGTCATTATAAGGAGGAGGAGGGCGGGCGTTCCAGTAGATACGGAATCTAACTGTGGAGTATAGTGCAAAAAATTTACTCATATAAACTGCACCTTATGTAAAGGGAACTTGACGTAAAGGTCCCTTTACCTTTATGCTGTATGTAAGTAAGGGGGGAGAAATTTCCTTGGAAAATAAAATGGTAGAATACCGAAAGAAATTTGGATTCTCTCAAGAGAAGTTAGCTGAAAAGCTTGGAGTATCTAGGCAAACCATTATTTCAATTGAAAAAGGAAAATATGATCCATCGCTTCCTTTAGCATTTGAAATTGCGAAAACATTTCAGACAACAATTGAGAATGTATTTCTTTATGAGGGGAAAGAAGAGGAATGATAGAAAAGGGGGAATAGTAATGAATTATTCACAGAAGTACTTTATGATTATTGGTATGCTCTTTTTAATTATGAGTGGATTCATGGTATTAGCAGGGGTTATGACACATTCTGCGCCGCCCACTCCGACTTATACATTAGTATCGATGATGATTATGTGCTTTTGCTTAAGCTATTTACATCCGCAATTTAAAGAAAAAGATGAGCGAATGAAGTTGATTCGTCAAAAAGGAATGTTTTATTCTTTCTTTGCATTATTGATATATTTCATTGTTTTTTCATTTGGACTACATTTAGAAATCATTATATTGACCGCTGGAGAACTACTTAATATTTTAGCTGCATTAACAATTAGTACAGTTTTTATTTCGTTTGTTGTTTTATCTAAAAGATATTAAGTGGAAAATAATAAATAGGTCTTATATAGGAAGGAGAAAAAATGCAACTTCTTTATACGTTTGGTATCAGCATTATTTTAGTTCTATTCATGTATTTCTTCGTTCGTAAAGATATTACGAAAGATAATACACTCACAAAGAGAGGTTTTTATAAATTAATTGGGTGTTTAGCAGTGATGTTTATAGGGATTGTTGTGATGATTGTTTTGGTGATTCAGAAATTCTAGAGATGGTGTAGAGCGGAATAGGCATTGACATTGAACTAGAGTTTTAAGGTTTATAGAAAAGGGTAGATTGACTTGTAAAAGTTAATCTATCCTTTTCTACATTTCTTATAGGTGACTGATATTGTGCAGTTGTCCTTTTGTTGTTTCAAATTACATACAAAAATAGATTAATTCCAGTATGCACTAAGTTTGAAATTGGATTTCATTCTATTTAATTTTTATTACAATTATGTTACTACTCTTATTCTTATCTTAGAAACAATTATACTTATACATAGTACATATGTTTAGTCAATGATAAAATTTAGGAAAAGGAAGGAATTTATGAGAAAACAAATTATAGCACTCACTTTAGCTGCGGCTCTAGGACTCGGTTTCCAACCGAATAGTAGTTTAGCAGAAACATCAAATACTATAACACAAGCGGCTCCTCAGCAAAATGGATGGAAATCACAAAATGGGAAATGGTTTTATTATCAAAATGGTAGTAAAAAAACAGGATGGATTACGGTAAATAATCAATGGTACTACCTAGATGGAGCAGCTGGCGGAGCGATGAAGACGGGCTGGTTGAAGTACGGAGGTAGTTGGTATTACTTAGATGGAGCAGCCGGTGGAGCAATGAAGACGGGCTGGTTGAAGTACGGGGGTAGTTGGTATTACTTAGATGGAGCAGCCGGCGGAGCAATGAAGACGGGCTGGTTACAAACAGGAGGTAGCTGGTACTACTTAGATGAAGCAGCCGGCGGAGCAATGAAGACAGGCTGGTTAAACAAATGGGGCTTTTGGTACTACTTAGATGGAGCAGCCGGCGGAGCAATGAAGACAGGCTGGTTACAAACAGGGGGTAGCTGGTACTACTTAGATGAAGCGGCCGGCGGAGCAATGAAGACAGGCTGGTTAAACAAATGGGGCTTTTGGTACTACTTAGATGCAGCAACTGGCGGAACAATGAAAACAGGTTGGAATAAGATTGATGCAAAAATGAATTATTTCAAAGATGGTGGACAATGGGTAAATACACGTGAGCTAACGGTTAGATCAACAGCATACTCAAACGATCCAGCAGAAAATGGTGTGAAACCTGGTCAACATGTTTATACGAGCATGGGCGATGATTTAACAGCCAATCCACATTTAAAAGTGATTGCTGTGGATCCTAAAGTTATTCCACTTGGATCAAATGTATATGTAGAAGGGTATGGTCCAGCTGGAGCTAGGGATACTGGTGGAGCTATTAAAGGAAATAAAATAGATGTATTCATTCCTTCCAAGCAGGATGTTTGGAACTGGGGAGTTAGAACAGTAAAGGTATATGTATTACCTTAAAACTGATTGTAGTTTATGTACATATTGCTATGTTGATAGTTTTTTAGTAGAAAGAGCTTCTTTAAGTATAGACTTGGAGAAGCTCTTTTGTTTTATGTAAATACAATTATTTTATTTTCTCTAAAAGCAGAATATTCTTGAGAAATAAATATATATACTTTTTGTTTATTAGAATTTTGTTATTGTTTATTATAGGGAGTTTTTATAGAAAAAAGAAGAGGGAGGGTTATTTATGAACGTTCAAACAAAGGGGAACGAACAAATTACACTATTATTAAATCAATGGTATTTAGAGATTCGCTCTAGACATTTAGAAAAGGCTACCGAATTAGAAAAGGAAGTAGATACAAAAGTTAACGAGATGAAAGAAAACCGAGAGCTATTCCAACGTTATTTACTTCTGAAGTTTCGATATGATTTTTTGATGGATAACTTGGGGGTATCTAAAGATAGTTTTGATGAAATTGATTCTTTAGGTGTACCGACAAATCAGTCACTAGCTTACTATTATCATTTTTTTAAAGCGATTCATTCTGATGCAATTGGTGAATATACGTTAGCAAAAGAGCATTATGAGAAAGCAGAAGGTCTCTTGAAGTATATTTCTGATGAACTTGAACATGCTGAGTTTTATTATAAACTAGGGTATTCTTATTACGATACTTATCAAGCTATACTAGCTATGAGGTATTTAAATAAAGCGAAAGATATGTTTTTAAAACATGCTGGTTGTGAAACAAATATAGCTTTTTGCAATAATCTTTTAGGATTAGCTTGTACGCATTTGAGAGAGTATGAGTTAGCTGAAGAGTATTTCACCTCTGCGATGGATAAGTTTCAGAAAATAGGTGAAGAACACTTTATTCTGATGGTTCGTCAAAATCTAGGTTTAATGTATGCAAGTCAAGATCTTTCTCCGTTAGCTATTCGTTATTTATCTGAAGTGAATAATAAAATGCCGAATAATCACAAAGCGCTTATTATTGAAGCAAAAGAACATTTTAAACTAGGTCACATCGAAATTGCATTAGAACTTATCGAAAAAGGATTAGAAATATGCACACAATTAAAAAATGTTGAATATCAATATCGCTTTATAATTCTAAAATCTATGGTTCAAAAAGTTACTGCTCAAGAGTTGGAAAACGTAATTTTAGCAGGAATGGACTATTTCAAAAGAGAAAATTTATGGGAGTATGTTCAAGAATATACTGAAGTAGTAGCTGTTCAGTATCACAAGGAGGGGAATTTCGAACAAGCAAGTAAGTATTTTTATTTAAGTTTTGAAGCTAAAAAAGAAGTTCATAGGAAGGAGGCGTTAAAATGAAGAAGGTAATACTTAGCTTAATGGGAATTGTAACAATTTTTACTTTAACACTTGGAGTACATACTTCAGTAGATAAAAAGCAAACTATTACTCTAGTAAAAAGCATGGCAGATGGAAATGGTGGTGGTTGATTTTTTTTAAGAAATCAACAGGAGCAAGGAGAAATCCTTGCTTTATTTTTTTGTACAGAAATATGAAGTAATGTAGCGGAGAATATTTAGGAAAGAAAATGATAAAACCTTTTCTCTATTAATCTTGAACGTGAAAAAAGCTGCTTCTGATTCATTTGAGTAGCAGATTGGAAGTAGGCTTTTTGTAACTCGTGATGCCTTACTTTGAGCAACTCAGTTTTAGATTATACGAATAGTTTCATCATTTCATGTAGTATTGGGAATTCTTTTTAACCAATATTTTCTTGAAAAACCCTTCTAAAAGAACGTAAGTTCGTGTATAATAAGAACAAACGTTCTGTATTTTAGGGGTGATTATCTTGTACGAATATTCTCTTTTGCCTAATCGAATCATATTATGCGTCGACTTACAAAGCTTTTACGCATCAGTCAGTTGTATCAAAAGAGGACTAGATCCAAGATATACAAAACTTGCCGTAGTGGGTGATGTAAATCGAAGTGGGGAGATAGTGCTAGCAGCCACACCTCCGTTAAAAGCATTGGGCGTTAAGAAAATGGCTCGATTATACGAAATACCTAAACGACCAGATATACTTATCGTTAACCCAATCATGCATACATATATGAAATGTTCGAATTACATAACGGAATTAGCGCTACAATACGTGGCACCAAAAGATTTTCACCAGTATTCAATAGACGAATTTTTCATGGACATGACGGCTAGTATTCATTTGTTTGCGAATAGTCCGTACGAATTCGCACTAAATTTTAAGCGAGAAGTCTACGACCGTACGCGTATTATATGCACAATCGGCATTGGTCCCAATTTATTAATGAGTAAGGTTGCAATGGATAGTGAGGCGAAGCGGAACCAAACTGGGATTACACAATGGACGTACGACGATATACCCGAGAAGTTATGGAGTATACGGCCGCTCAGTAAATTTTGGGGTATATCGTACAAAACAGAAGCGAAGTTAAACCGAAAAGGAATTTATACAATCGGTGATTTAGCGAACTATCCACTGAAATATTTAAAACAAAACTTCGGGGTACTTGGAGAAGAATTACACTTACATAGTAACGGTATAGATTTCAGTCGTATATCGGAAAAACATATCCAGGCGGAAACATCTATCGCTAAGAGTCAGATATTATTGCGTGATTATATGATAGATGAGATTCCGATCATTTTGCTCGAGCATACAGAAGAAGTGTGCTATCGATTACGCATGCAAAAGAAACTCGCTAGAACAATCCACCTTTCAATAGGCAGCAGTAAAGGGTACGGTGGTGGCTTTAGAAAAACGTACACGTTCAGCCGGCCGACCAATTTAACGATGGATGTGTATCAAGTTTGTACATATTATTTACACACACTATACACTGGTGAGCCAATTCGAACGGTTAGCATATCACTAACGAATCTAGTAGCAGAAGGTGAAGAACAGATCTCGTTATTTGATAACGTAATACAACGAGAAAAAGAAATGCGACTCACGCAGGTCATGGATGAAATCAGAACACGTTTCGGAAAAAATAGCATTTTACGAGGCGTTTCCTACACAGAAAATGCAACTGCGAGATATAGAAACACACTACTAGGGGGACACAAATCATGAATAACGCAAATATGCCAAATGGAAGAGGGATGGTAAAATGGCAGCCGTTTGCAAGTATGCCAGAACAATTTATTGGTATACGAGAAATCATTAAAGAGAATGCAAAAGTGTCACGACCGATCGTAACGCAAGACGCCAAGGAGCGAATTGAGAATCGTCTACTCACTTCGTTATTAACAGAAGAAGAAATACTAATTACATACTATGAGGATGGTTACGTACTTACTAGTTATATGACCGTTGTCGATATTGATCCTTTAAAAAAAGAAGTTATGTGTACGGATGCATTTCATTATAAGAAGAGGTTTACATTTATCGATGTAATTGACGTGGAATGAGCGATATTGAACTACAGGAGATTTCATACTTGCTGTACTAGATGAATATGAAATTGGTGAAAACTTCGGTGCGATCTGGTGAAGAGATAAACAAATATATAGACTTGAAAATAGAGGGGGATAAGAGGCGGATGAAAAAATAAAAACCGTATCAAATGTTTATTTGATACGGTTTTTTACAACTATGACCCCGGAGAGGCTCGAACTCACGACCTCCACCCTGTCAAAGTTAATAATCTTTCATGATTATAACAGTTAATAGACGATAAGCCTTGATGTATCAGCGTTTTATCAAATGTATACAGGATTAAAAATGTTTAAGTCTGATACGAAATTGCGACGTTCTGCCCCATTTCTGCCCCATAATAGAGGAGAAAGAACACAGTCATATCAATGGTTTGAGGTGAAATGTACATTAAAGTAGTGTTCGGAGAGAATCAATTTTAAAAAATATGATTCTGTTATACTGTATGTTGAAGTATATAAAAATCTTCATTAGCATACATGTTGTTTAGTAAAATGTTAGAGTACGAAGAAATTTGTGTATGGTAACTAAATCTAAAGGTAAAGGTGATTTACATCAATGAAATTAAAGAAGCATACAAGGTATTGGACTATGATTTAGAAAAGAATACACATTGGGAGACTATTTATATATTGAGTGATATTGCAAATACATTCAAACATGGTGAAGGACGTTCAGCTAAGCGTGTATTCAAAAAACATCCCGAAATTTTCAAAGTAGATAAATATAATAATCAGCGAGTTATGGATAGAGAATTAACGACTAATTCTGAAGTAGTATTCGATATAGAGAAAATTGACTTCAACACTTATGCTGACGCGGTAATTAGTTTTTGGAAAGAATCCCCTGAGCATTTGGAGGGTACATATACATTTGAAGAGTAAAAAAGAAAAGGCGTTTATTAAGATGGGGGTTATAACTTACTGAGCGAAATACAAAAAAAAAACAACATTTACAAGATAGGGAGTAAATGATTTTTTATCCGTAAACAAATTGGCTGTCAAAAGTAGAGTGTAACTATTGCTACACTCTATTTTGCTTTTGTGTTCTCTATGGATGTAATTAATAAATCTAATTTACTTGAGGCATTTTTATCTGCTGATCGTAGCGAGTGAGTATAAATATCAATTGTTGTATTAATCCTGGAATGCCCTAAACGACTGGAAATGACCTTCATATTTTCTCCTGCTTCTAATAAAAGAGTAGCAGATGTATGGCGCAATCCATGGAAGTTAACATGCCGTAGCTCGTGTTTCTTTGTGAACTTGTTCCACTTCTTTGTAATATGACTTGGGTATAAAGGTTTCCCATGCCAAGAAGAAAATACAAAGAAATATTCTCCAGCCTCCCACAGATCACCGCAGGATAAACGTTTTTCATTACAATCATTTTTATATCTTTTTAGCTTCTCAATTAGAGAAACAGGTATAGAGATGGTACGTTTTGATGTTCTCGTTTTTGGCTCTTTTATATAGTATTGGCTATTTGCATATGATACAGCCTGTCTTACTGTTACAGTTCCATCTTCAAGGTTAATATCTTTCCATTCCAATCCTAACAATTCGCCACGTCTAAACCCTGTCATAATAGCTAACTGGTATAGAATTTGATACATTGTTTCCTCTTGTTCTAAAAGGCTCATAATTTGCCTCGTTTCCTCTAAATCATAAGGCTCTTTTGTTTGATACTCGTCTTTTAGCTTGGTAAGTTTCTCGGCAGGGTTTCTTCTTATTAGCTGCCAATCATGAGCACGTTTAAAAATGTTTTTAATGACACGTATTACATAATTAATAGTAGCAGGGGATAAAGTACCTTCTTTACCATCCTTACGGGTATCACTTTTAAGTTGATCTGCAAGAGTGATTAAGTGCATAGGTTTTATATCTTCTAACTTCATGTTTTCAAGGGACGGTAAGATACGTAACTTTAAATGGCTACAATAAGTTTCATATGTCTGAGGGGATAGGCTATCAATAGCGTATTTCTTTTTCCATTCCTCAACAAAGTCCCTAAATAACATTTTTTGCGGTTTTATATATTCACCCGCTTCTATTTCAGCAATAAACAAAGCGAGTTCTTTTTCTGCTTCACGTTTATTCTTTGCAGCAGCCATTCTTGAACGTCTAATAGGATTACCCTTTTCGTTATAGCCAACAGTTACACGCATACGCCAATTTGTACCATGCTTTTCGAGTGAGCCTTTCATTAATTATTCATCTCCTCCTAAGGGATCACTTGTCTTCTACATGTATCTTTGAAAAATTTTTGTATAAGATGTCATTTATATTATCAATAGAATGAGTAACTTTTATATATTCATCTATATATATATCACTGTTTTCGATGATATGTAAGCAGTTTAAAAAGCCTAAAGCGTTGTAGAGAATTTCCCAAGCTTCTTCTTCATCCTCAAAAACAGCACTGTTTAGAGATGTAGATAGTTTAGATATTATTTCATCGGTAGTTAGTCCCTCAAAATATTTTATATAACAACTATCAGGTAAGTTATAAGTAGCTTTTATTGCAAGTATTTTTGCTAATTCATCTGGTCGCTCATTTGCAGAAAAAGAACCTACCAAAATATCCATTTCTTCATCTTTCGAGGGTTCTTCTTCAGAGATACGTATAAGCCCCTTATCAATACGCTCTTCAGCCATTCTGGTCGCTTCTTTAATTTCTTCAAAGCTATACCTTACTGCTAATTCCCCTATTTTATAAGCTAATATGTTTAAACGCTCCTCATCGTCACTTTTATTTACAAAATTATTAATAAGTATATCGTTTAAAGTGATATTTAATTTATAAGCTATGTTATTTAGAACATCTAAACTGGGTTCTCTTTTGTTGGCTTCATAATTTGCATATGTAGTCCGAGGAATTCCAATTAACTCAGCCAACTCTTTTTGTGTTAATTCTTTTTGAAGCCTTAAGGTTCTAAGACGATCACCAATTTTTATAATTTCATTTATGCCCATATAAACCCTCCTTGTATATGTATATACTAAAATTGATTCCTCAAAAACGCAACACCAATTTTAAAAATGAATTGACTTATTCTAAAATGAGTAATAATATGAATTTGAAGTAAAGATTCTTCAAAAATGAAACATATGAAAAAGAGGTGAAACAATGCGGTATAAACTAAGGGCTAAAAGAGTTGAAATGGGTTTTAAGCAAGGAGAATTTGCTCGGGAATTAGGCATAACGCCTCAGTACCTGTGCAAAATTGAGAAAGGACAAGTAGAGCCAAGACGTGATTTGATTTTAGAAATATCGGAAAAGTTAGGTGGTACAGTTCAGGAATTATTTTTTCAAAATGATTAATTATTCATACGAAGAAGGTGATAACTAATGGAAAAAGCTACACTTACAGCAAAAGAAGCAGCTACATACTTAGGTATATCTTTGGATTTAGTTTACAAAGAAAGTATTTATGGTTCATTACCATGTGTTCGTATAGGTAGAAGAAAGCTATTTAGAAAAGAAGCGATTGATCGATGGATGACAAAGAAAGAATTGCAATGCTTAGAAGGCAAAAAAGCTACAAATTTATGAAAGGAAGAATCAAAATGACAGATCAATTAACGATAGTAAATGAACAACCAACATTATCGAGTTTAGAAGTAGCGGAAATACAAGGAAAGAAAGGCGGTTTGAGTATGGATAATAGGAAAACTATATTAACAGAGCGAGAGAATAAAGTTTTATCACTTATCAGACAAGGGAAGGAAAACGCAATTACTGTTAAGGATATTATTTCAGTGATTGGTGGAAATGATGAGGAAATCAGAGCCATTGTAAGAAGATTGATAGAAAAACATGGCTATCTAATAGGTTCAAGTAATCATATTGGAAGAAGTGGATATTATTGTCCGGAGACAAATGAAGAGAAAGAAGAAGCTGTAAGTAAGTTAGAGAAAAGGGCCGCTGAAATATTAAAGCGTGCTAATATTATGCGTAACTTACCTTTAATTAATAAAGATATAACGTTTGAAGAAGGTAGAGAATGGTAGGGATAAAAAATCCATATGAAAGGGCCAACTTTCATACGGAATATAAAAAATATAAACTAACCTGATTTTATCATAAGTTATTTATAAAGAATATAGGAAGATATAAGTTAAAAATACGGAATATTGCGTTAAAAAAGGTGGTTAGCTCAAAAATAGAGTGTAACCACTCTTTTTTGAAGATGTTAGCATATGTGTTTCTTGTGAGGTAATTAAATCTAGCTGTAATAAGTGAAAAAAGAGGGATTCTTAATGAGCAGTATCGAGCAAATCAAAGGAAATATCTCGATTGTTGAAGCTTTAGAGCAATACACTCATGTAAAAGTACCTAACCCTAATCGTCGAAGTATCAGTGTAAGGTGTCCATTTCATCATGATGGCAGTCCATCAATGGCGATCTATCCGAATACCAATACATTCAAATGCTTCACAGGATGCAATGATGGACGTGTAGATGATGTAATAGACGTTGTTCGTTTAGCGAATAGTGTTGATATCAAAGAAGCAATTTCTACTCTTGTAAAGGATTTTGGGTTACAGAATCCAACGGCAGAAGAGAAGCAGAAGTTGCACCAAAAGAGAAAGCAGAAAAAGGAAAATACATTTGCTGCTGTGGCGCTAAATAAAAAGGTTATCGAACAGATCAACAATCTAAATGATTTCGCTAAGGCGATTCAAATGCAAATGAAGGCTATAAAAACGATGGAAGAGTTAGAACAATTAGGAGAAATGTATCACCTTTTACCTCAAATAGAGTATTGGTTAGATTGCTTAGTGGATGATAGCGAATATGTGAAGATAACAGCTTTAGACGAAGTAAACCGCTTATTTAAGGGTTTAGAGGGAAGTGAATCGTAAATGAACTTAAAAGCAATTGAAGTAGCGAGAAAGAGCCTTGGTGCTGAAAAGATAAATAGTATTTTAGGAACTAATCTCCCGGAGGTAACAACGAATGAGATTATACCAGCAGAATCACAGCAAGTTAATGGCTCGACAAGAGATTGGGGAGAGATTATTCCTTTTGATGAATATGAAGTACCTCTTTTTCCTGTTGAAGTGTTTCCGAAATGGTTAAGCGACTATATAGAAGATGTGGCAGAACAGACACAAACGCCTGTTGATATGGCTTGTATGATGGCTCTATCTGTCTTATCAGTTGCTTTGGCTAAAAAGTTTAATATCGAACCAAGTAAAGGTTGGTATGAATCGTTAAATACATATTTGATCACATTCATGCCACCAAGTAATCGGAAATCAAGTGTATTTAAGGCATTCACGTTTCCGTTGCTGGAACATGAAAATGAAGAGAATACAAAAAGACGAATTGCAATAGAACAAAGTAGACATGAAAAGGATGTATTAGAGCGGCTTATAGAGGATTTAAAGAAAGACTTGGTTAAAGCTAAACAAAACCAATCAGAAGAGGACGTAGCAGCTATACAAGGAGAATTAAATGCCAAGATTGAAGAAATGGAAAAATCGGAGTTTGTTCATTCCATACGCTACTTTACAGACGATGTCACACCAGAGCAGCTTATAACACTTATGTTAAATAATGCTGGTCGTATGGCAGTATTATCAGCAGAAGGCGGCTTCTTTGATCTAATTAAGGGCAGATATTCCAGCAATACTAATATAGATGTGTATCTGAAAGGATTTAGTCAAGATCAGATAACAGTAGATCGTAGAGGAAGAACGGAAAAGGTAGATGATCCACATTTAACAGTAGGGTTGTTTGCACAGTTAGATGTTATTAAGCGTTTACCGGATTATTTTTATAATCGTGGTTTAATGGCCCGTTTTTTATATGCTGTTCCTAAAAGTTTTATAGGATATCGAAAAATAGAAACGACAGAGATTAGGGAAGATGTGCAACTGTTGTATAGCAAACAGATTAAGAGTTTATTAACCTTGCAGTGTGAAAATGTTGTTCTGCTATTAAGTGATGAGGCGCAAGTGTTATTTAATAAGTACCGTATTCATATGGAAACACTCATGAGAGAAGGTAATGAGTTATCTTATGGACACTTTCAATCCTGGGCAGGTAAGTTAGTCGGACAAGTAGCGAGAATCATTGCACTTATTCATATAGCACATCATGCACATTGTAGAAGTATTCCGACTGAAATTAGTAAAGAGACTGTCCATAGTACATTACATATCTCTAAATACTTTATAGATCATATGATGGCTACATTTGGTTTGCTAAGTGAAGGGAATGCGGATGATGATGCTAAGTTTGTACTCAAACATATTTTAAAGAAAGATTGTGAGCAAATTTCTTATCGGGATATTCAACAGGCAACAAAGAAACGAGTTAAATCAGATAAGTTAAAAATTATTTTAACTGAGTTAGAAGAACGAAACTACCTTCAAAAAAATAAAGAGGGTAAAAAAGAAAAAATAGTTGTTAGTCCTTATTTAAGAAAAGAAAAAAATATACTTTCTTAGAAATATTATCCCAGTTCCCCCGAATGGTCATGAACCTTAGAGTCACAAGGGATTACGATGGGGAATAGTAAAATCCCGCTTTACCCCAGTTCCCCACTTAGCGAAAAAAGGGGGATTAAACTGGGGAAACGGGAACAAGTGGGATTAAAGAGGAGAACATTCCTATCCTTAGAGCCCCAAGGGGTGTAGCTTATTGGGGGAATTGGGGGAACTTTTTGTACAAATAGAAATAAAGGAGAAGATAAACATGCCAACTGCTTCTGCATCAAATCAAGATGAAAAGAGGAAGAGAGATGAAAAGGCAAGGGCAGCAGGGTATATGGTGGCACTTAGCGGAACACTTTACACATTAACCTTAAGTAAAACAAGTTGCGTGTATATCGACTATATAAACGGTTTCTGGACAGCTTGGAGGGAATCACACTGGAATACTGATAAACAACCTTCAAGCGTAAAGATAATCGCAAAGGCAGCTACATTTGACTATGTATTAATGAAAACAAAAGGCTACTTAAATTTTATAAAAAGGAAGAAATTCAATAATTATTGATATAAAAATAAAATGGTAGTTAATTCTATTATTAGAAGAAGAGAGACAGGAATGGACATGTTCACAGAGTTTTTTACATATGAAAAATATAAGAAAAGATAAATGAAAAAATGTCTACACGTTATCAAATTAAATTTTGTAAAGCATATTAAAAAGGGATGATATAGGGATGTCATTAAAAAGTAACAAAAAAATATCTCATTGGAAATAGAAGTATTAGTACGTAAATTTATTAGATTAAATATAGAAAAAGGGAAAAGCATTGAAGAATCCCTCAATATTGTACATAGAACGATAGACCTGGTTGATCAAGGATATAAACATAAAGAGGCTATGATATTCTTGGAAAGAGAATTCGACTTATAAAGTCTAAGGCGTGTATTGTCACGTCTTTTAATCTTTTACAAGGTTTTTTCTATTTAATAAAGAATTCTTTTAGTTAATCATACTAAGTAGGAGGAAGGATGGATGGAAGAAGAAAATTTTGAAACCCGAACACGGGATTTATTAGAAGATATTTTAAAGAATTTTTGCATTGACGTATTGAATAACGATATTCTTTTTGAGAGGATTGTTCAAGATTTTATTAGGACTAAGCAGTTTAACAATGGTTTTGAAAAAGTTGTAGAAAAGGAGTTATGGGCTTTTCGAAATAGAATTGGAACTCAAGACTATCTATTTTCTATTAAGGAGTTAATTGACATTCATTTTGATTGGGAGATACGTAAAGATAAAGCTCGCCAATTTTATTTTAGTGAACAGCTAAGACAAATGAATGAGTGATATTCTTGTATATTAGAAGTCTTATAAAAAATACTTAAGTATTTTTATTAATTACAAGATAATTTCAAATTATGTTTAGAATTTTTAAAGGCTAAACTATTAAATGCATTGTATTTATAGTATAAGGAGGAAATTACATTTTACATCTTTAATAATAAAATAAAGGGAGTATCATTCATTAATACTCCCTCAAATGTCTTTTAATCACTGCTAAGAAAAAATATAACTATTTCTTTAACTCCTTACTTTTGTTAGCTTCATTAGAGAATCCACGATACCAACAACCTGTGTAAAAATCATTTGCGATCATTCCATCTTCGTAAATTCGACACATTGCTTTTCTACTTAATAAATCACTAATTTCTTCTTCTGTCATTTCTCCGTTAAAAAGCAAAGGGTATCCCTCATGCAGTAACCAAAGCATATTGGCTGATATGTGACGCGAAATTTCTCGAATGTCTTTTGCATTAAATTCTTCTTCTTCTGTAATCGAGTATATAGTAATTATAGTTTGGATTAGATCAAATAAAATTTCTCTTTTCATACGATATAGATCTATAGAATCAAAAGCAGCGGTAAATCTATGAGCTTCCTTTCTTTCTTTTTTGGGGAAATTTTTGATATTCAAATTATGTATTTTGTTAGTTAAATGACGTAATTGATTCTCTAACTTATTTAGAGAATTAGGCTTTTGTTCATTTTCAAGAAGTCCATCAAGCCGATCAGTTTCTTGGAGATGAAGCAAGCACTCTAATTCTTTTGTGATATTTTTAATTTCTTCTCTATCCAGTTTATTATTCTCGCTTCGGAATGAATCGACCCCAAATAGAAATTCTAAATAAGAATAATTAATATAAGGGCTATTACTACGATTAAATTCATAGTCCTTAGATAGCTTTTCACTATTTTGGATTTTCATTTTGTCATTACCTCCTATCGAGATTACTATTCTTCAAATTAACATGCTATCCCTTTTTTATAATGAGAGCTTTAAAAAAGTTAAAACAAATCCAAAACATAAATATGTTGCTTTTCAGGCATATAAGACACGGGATTGTATGCAGTATTTCAATGCAGTAGAGGTGCTTATCTCCCTTAAAAGCGTCTTAAATGAAGAATGAAGAGGGCGTCATTCTTTTAGCACAGAGAAAAGTTAAAGTTCCTTATTTATCCGTCAACTTTTGCTATAATATATAATTAAAAGAGGGGGAATTATTATGATTGATGAACAACAGGCTATTGAAAGTGTAACGAGGTTTTTACGTGATAAAACTAAAAAAATACTATTGGTAAGAGGATATGATAATGATGCTAAGTTAAGGGTGGTTCTTTCTTGTTTGAATAGGGGGTTTAACAAGGGAATTATAAGAACAAGTTCTATGTCCGATATATCAGGTCATATTAATAAGGCTTTTAATAAAAAGCTTTTACCGCATACAGTTAAGTCAACAACTAATTATAAATTAGGGAGAATGGCTGTTAATATAAATAGTTATGTGAATCATACACAATCCAATCCCAGAGGTAATGAAGATACTTTCACATTATTTCATCCTGTTCAAACAGTATTAGCTGATGCTAAAAGGTATAACAAATTTTTGAGTGAGATCAAGGGTACTGAATCAAGAAAAGTAATACTAATTACTACAAATGAGTGGAGTATAAAAGAATGGGATATTGAAAATCATGTGGATGAAGTGTTCTTTTATAGTGTGGAAAATGATAATCCGCAAATTATGTCGAATTTGAGAAATAATGGAGCTATATTATAGTCATATAAAGCATTTATCCGATCGGGTAGGTGCTTTTTTATGCTCAAAAATAGTGCGATTTGTGTATAGGCATAAAGAACCTAACAAAACCTGACATTTTCTCTATATAAGAAGAAAACTTTTTATATAAAGATTACTAAGAAATCCTAAATTTTTAAGATAGAAGGATGATAAAAAGGAGCGCCTTTAGTGATTGACGCTCCTTTTAGTTTGCAAAATACAATAGATAGTTAATAGCTATCCAGTTTTCTTTGTATGTATGGAAAATAATATCGTTTTTTCCAAGGGATATTTTTAAATGAAAATTTTGTTTTTGTGTGTAAAGTAGATTCGTAATCCTTAATTTGATTTTCAATTAAATCATTTAATTCCTCAGAGCAATATTTTTTTAGATAATTTGGGTTATCCAAGATAAGGATGACTTTTAGTTGATTTAGTAGATCAATTAAATCAGTTATGTATCTATCTGTTGAAAAGAAATTAAAATCTTTAATTGCATTTCTAATCATGAAGAAAAACCATATAGATGGAAGTAAGATTACTAAGATTAGGAGAAGGCGTTTTAGTCCTTGCTCTATTGTTAGGGTGTTGTGCATAAATATTTGGCTGTTAAATGCTGTCCAAACGGGAATAAAGAAAATAACGGCCGTATTAATATTTGAACCTAAGGCAGCTAAGAGATTCTCCTTTTTATTGTTATCCAGTCTATTTTGAAGTAAGTCAATTAAAGATTCTAGCTTTTTAATATGTTGTTCAGTATTCTCTTTATTATTTCTATACTCTTCATTTAAAAGGTTACTTGAAAATAGGAAATTTTTTAGTAATAACATACGGAATGCTTCCCATTGTGTGCTACGGAATTTAATATTATATTCATTTATGGTTAAAATATTATATGGACGTATAAAAAGTATGTATGTTAGTGCGGCTCCTACTGTAACGCTTAATATGTAGAATATAAGTGCAAATCCAAAACTTTCCTTAACTATGCAAGAGAGAAAAAAACGAGTACTTATCGTGACAGCTAAAAACGTAATGACAATATTAATAGTAAGTCGCTTAAATACCAAGCTAAAATTGCTTAATCGATTTTTGTAGAAATGGATTAATTGTGTTTCAATCAATGTTACCACCCTTGCTATATATATTATGTAAATTATAGCTATAGTTTCTTAATATTGTAAAGTTAAGAGAGTGAGAAACTTGTAAAAATTTGACTCCCTATATAAATAATCTTTGAGCTAATGGCTTAAAAACATTAGGTTAAAATGAAAGATTGCTTTTTTTTGAATATATACCGGCTATCTTTATGAGGATAAGGAATGATAAGGGATATGGAGTGCATCCTCTAACTTAAAATAGAAGATATGAGAGATTTTAAAAATAACGTTACTATTATCAAAAAAGAGTGTTACTATTCGCCGCTTTCAATAAACAAACTCAAACATAAATATGTTATTTTTCAGTCATATAAGACAAGGATTGTATGCAGTATTTCGTTGTAGTACTGCACACTTTTTTACGCAGTACTCCATTGGATTTTACAAAACAAACGAACTCAATGTATGTTTCATAGCTACTATGTATAAGAAGTGATAAGGATTGTACAATATGTCCCTACGGGGAACTAATGAAATAATAAAAAGGAGCGTTACCAAATAACGTTCCTTTTTATTGTGTCTATAAAGCGAATTTGAATGAGGAATATAGCACTACTAATAATACCCTGTTTTTCCTCTTATTTTTAGTTATGTTTTTTATATAACTAATACATCATTTGCTAAACAAAGCTTTTTTAATAATAATTGAGCCATTCCGGACTTCTAAAAAGAATCAGTTTCCTTTTAGGAAAATTATTGTATAGTTGTCAATTTTAATTATCTAAAAAATTTGGGGGTCAGTTCTTCTTGGATTTTTATCATAAATTCATCAATCTGTTCTTTTGATTCGCATTGAAAATATCTGTATGCATAATCAAATTTTGTGGGGTTACTCTTATTCGGATCAAGAAAATATTTAATCTTACGTAACTTTATTAACATAAATTCAGGTTTCCGAGATTCTAAAGTTGTGAGTATTTTATCATATTTATTAAGGACGTAATTGACCATATCCAATGCCCTGGAAAAATGTTCAGTTAGATAGTTCTCAAGGGAACGTTCTCCTTGTTTCTCTAAGAAAGCAATTTCATATGTTAATTCTGCACTATGCTGAAGGTATAAAATTTTTTTATTAATATTGTCTGTGTTTTTCCAATGTTCAACTTCGGTATTATTACTCTGGATTTTCTGGAGATACTCATCGTATGTAGAAAAAAATTCTTCTTCAGACAATTTACGAACATCTTCTTTTACTTTTTCTTTATTTCTCTTCATAAATGAGGAAACTAATGTTTTAAAGTCTTCTCCATATAATCTCTGTGCATATGTTATTTTCTCTAAGGCTCTTTGTTGAAGTTCTGCTTCTAACTTTTCTTCTTTCACTCTCTGGAAACGCTTGATTTGCAAATCTACTTTTTCGGAAGCTTCTTTTTTGATATTTTCATAAGCCATAGCACTATAATTAAATTCTGAATTGTAACTAAATAATATCTCATTTAAATTGCAAGTATGTGCAATTGGCTTATGAAATGTATATTCATTAGGGAAACGTTTTCCTCTAACATCTTGAAATATTTTTTTCTTTTGAAATGAGAAGTCAATTATCATTTCTTGTGTCTCAAGATTTAAAAAATAGCAGAAACCAGTATTCTTAAAAATTGAAGTCTCTAAATCATGACGTAAACGAGCGTTCTCAGCACCTTTTGCTTTTGAGTATTTCAAGAATGCCCCAGCATCTAATATCCAAAAATCATGTATATTAGCAGATTGGTATAGATTATGTCTTTCTTCCCATTCTCTACTTTGTAAAGGGCTATGCTGAAATTCAAAAGCCCAACGTGCTTCTTTTGCCGTTTCCTCTATTGAATGAGTCAATAAGATATCTGCAATTTGTTTCGTTTCTGGGATATAAACTTCCAATTCTATGTTTGCATTTGGAAACTTATTTTGAAGCCATTTAAATAGTAATTCTTTACCTAAAATATGTTCTTTGGTTTCATTCTCGTAATTTGTTACCACACAATCTGTATCTGGAACATGTGAAAAATAAGGGCGCTTTTGATTACCTTTATTAAAACGAACGATATTTTTACAGTTTGGACATAATAGACTTCCTGCTCTTGATAATTTTCTGGTCGTTTTTTCATCACATTTAGATGCATATAAGACTTCTTTATCATTAGTTATACAACGTATCATTGATGAAACTCTCCTTAATAGTATTAGATTGTATATATTATCTGATATTAGATATTAGAATGTAAAGGAGATAGGAATATGGAGTTTACAATTATTGTGATATTTATTGGTGTTTAGATAAATCTTTTTAAGTTTTCGCGGATGAAAAAAGGTAGGATTGCTAGAGAAAGATTTGAGAGGTCATTTAGAAATCAAAATTTTTTTAGATACTTAGGCGATATAATAAAGGAATTAAATAATATACTTTTTGAATAATATAAAGGTGGGTAATTTTTTCTGCCCCATTTCTGCCCAAAAAGTGCTGTTTCAGCACTTTGAATAAACTGTTATACATAAGAAAACCCCTTGAATATCAAGGGGTTTCGATATGATCCCGACTGGGCTCGAACCAGCGACCTCCACCCTGTCAAGGTGGCGCTCTCCCTGCTGAGCTACGGGATCGTAATAAATATTGATGTTATTTTATGTCTGATAATTCTGTTAAGTTGATTATACATAACTAAGTGTCACATTACAATAGTTTTTAATTGCAATATTTAAACTGTTATATACTAGTTGGAAATGAGGTGTATATGGAAAGGTTGGACGGGGTAGAAGGCAGAAAGATTTATAGAATATGTTTTTTTAGAAGTAATCGTTGCAAGTGTTTAAATGAAATCAGATAGAAGTTTATATGTATTACATGTGAAAAGGTAATACAGTATTATTGTGAATAATATATATCTGTTTAACTTAAAATATCGATATAAGCTTATAATCTATAAATAAAAGGAGAGTGTCACAATGCTTAAAAAAGTGATTGGTTTTGTTATGGGAGGCCTTGTTTTATTGGGAGTTATACTAGGCGGCATTATGTGGTTTCATAAAACAGATAAACAAGAAACGAATGTTAAAAAAACTGAGACAGTGAAAAAGGTAGATAAATCAAAAGATATTGGAATGAAGATAAGAGAAATACATAGTGATTTAAATACGATTACAGGTTGGGAAAGGTATGAGGATTTTGAGAAAATGGGTGCTCCAGCTTGGGGGAAAAATGAATCGGGATTCAAATTAATTGATACAACGTTAAAAGAAACGGTTTCTTTATGTAAAGGGGATTTGAAAGAAGATTTGGAGCGAGCTAGAAAATTGCTTGATATTTCAGTTCAAAATCACGATACAACAGCTTTACTATATGTTCATCGTATTTTACATGATCTTGATATCGAACAAAACAGATTGAAAGAGAAAGATGTGTTTAATAGCGCAAAAGCGGGTGCTGGTAATGCGAGTGAAATACCTACTTATGATGATTATATTAAGCAACATAGTAAATAAATAGTTACTTTATAGTTGTTTTGGTAGGATATTCTTTTTACAATGTCATAGAAATAGTATATAACAGAAATAGAGAATAGATTTATAAATAGCCATAGATTAAAGGAGCATATACGAATGGTAAGAAAAACTTTCAAGATGCGTGTACCTAGAAATAGAACAATTTCGATAAATGGTGCGATTCTTGATGTGGATGTTTCTCATGATGAGTTTTTAGATGAGTTTATTAAATGGGTAGATTTAAAGGGCTGGTCCTTTATGGGAATGACTGATGAAATTACAGAAGAGGAAGCTGGGAATAATTTAATAGATTTATTAGCTGATGAGAAGGATAAGAAAGAATGAGTCCTTCTTATTTTTATACGTATGATTATGTCCTTTCTTGTAAAATTATGATATAGTGAAAAATGGTAATAATTTTTCCATTTTAATTCCAATTGTATGCCGGATTGGTAGAGTTAGTACATACGGTGAAAAAGAAAATAGAAAGGGAGAGTCACATGGTTAATTGTAAGAAAATTCCGGTTTTTATGATGGTTATTTGTTTATTCTTTTTAACACCTATGACATTGTACGCTGAAACTAGCACCGCACCAGTGCCGGCACTAGGCCAAGGTCCAAATGTATTTGGTCAGTTTGCAGTTTCAATCGATGCAAAAACGGGGGATGTGTTGTACGACAAAAATGCATATCAACATGCATTTCCAGCAAGTATGACGAAGGTATTGACTGCTATTTTATTAATGGAGCATGTGAAGCCGGGGGAGCAATTTACGTTTTCGCAACCTGCATTAGATCAGGAAAAAAGTAATTATCAACTTGAATTTCAAGTAGGGGAAACGATCGATCGGAATACAGCGCTTACAATTTTAATGGTGCTGAGTGCAAATGATGTTTCGTATGCAATTGGTGAACGTATTGGAGGAAGTATAGAGAACTTTGCAAATATGATGAATGAGAAAGCAAAGCAACTAGGAGCAAAAGATAGTCATTTTATAACGCCCAATGGTTTACATGACCCGAATCATTACACGACGGCATATGATATGGCAATGATTACGAGAGGGATTCAGCAATATCCTGAGATTTTACAAGCTATGAATACAAAAAGGATAACGGTTACAACATCTAGACAAACGGTTTCTATTTTTAATAAAGCTACCTATTTTGAAAACCCATACAGCATTGGGGGGAAAACGGGTTTTACGAATGAAGCACGCAATACTCTTGTATTGTTAAATGAGAAAGATGGCAATCGTATTATCAATGTTGTGATGGCATCACAAAGACCAGAAATCTACGAAGATATGCGTCAAATTGCAGATCATTCCTTCGCGCAATTTACAAAGCAAATGGTGTTAGATAAAAATAATTGGCACCAGCGGGCAACATATTTAGATAAAAATATAGATTGTGAACTGGAAAAAAGTGCAGAATTGATGTTAAAGAAAGATGAAGGGAAGAATGTGAAAACAGTCTTTAAAGCAGCTACGGTTGATAAGGAACAATTATATCAAAAAGGAATTCACCGCGGAGATGTGATTGGGACAGTAGATGTGACGAAAAATAATCAAACGATTGAAAGCATTAATGTTCTTTCTAAGGAAGATGTTACATTTGCAATGCCTAAAAAAAATATAAAGCCAGCTGAGCCTACGTATCCAGTTGGGTTAATGGCAAGTATCGGAATTGGATTTATTGCTTGTATGATAATCGGTTTATATATGGTAAGACGAGCTAAAAAGAATGTGATTTCAGAAGGGGAATAGGCAATGATCAATTGCCTATTTTTTATTGCGTTTTCCGATTGTTCATTATAGTATTGACTTAAGTTCTCTTTTAAGAACAATTCAGGATATCCTTGTTTTACGTGCATATACATAATAAAAAGGAGGAGATACGGATGAAACTAGTTTGGAAGATTATTAGTAACGTTATCTCATTTGTTTTATTTGCGCTCATGGTTTGTTTAGCGTTTGTTGTCATTTCATCAAAGGCGAGCGGCGGGGATCCAACCGTAATGGGATATCAATTTAAAACGGTACTATCTGGATCGATGGAACCAACATTTTTAACGGGTTCAATTATTGCGATTGAACCAACGAAAGATGGATCTAAATATAAAAAAGGTGATGTAATTACTTTTAAAGAAGATGAGAAAAAAATTGTCACTCACCGTATTATCGGTGTGAAAGAGGTAAATGGGAAAGTCATGTATGAAACAAAAGGTGACAATAATAATGGTCCGGATTTAAAGCCAGTCTTAGCGGAAAATGTTATTGGAAAATATGAAGATATTACAGTTCCATACGTGGGATATTTGTTAAATTATGCAAGTTCAAAAGCAGGAGCTGCCCTACTTTTAATTATTCCAGGTGTATGTTTACTTGTATATTCTATCATTTCTATCTTTAGCGCAATCCGTAGCATTGATAATGAAAAGAAAAATAAATCTACAGATGTTGGACAATCTGTGTAATTCCGTTATTTTCTCTATTTTTGAGATTATAAATATATAGATATTATTGGGGATATGGACATGACCTTAAAGAAAAAAATGGGAATGGGAATTACATCAGCGCTTTTGGGAGCAGCATTAATCGGAGGAGGAACATACGCGTACTTTAGCGATAAAGAAGTCTCAAATAATACATTTGCGGCAGGTACGCTTGATTTAACTGCAAATCCGATAGCAATTATTAATGTGAATAATATTAAGCCCGGTGATACGATCATACGCGATTTTGAATTGGTAAACAGTGGGACACTAGATATTGAAAAAGTTTTATTATACTCTGAATATAGCGTGAAAGATGCGAAAGGCGATAATATTGAAGATTTTGGTGACCAGATTAAAGTAACGATTTTAAGAAATATGGATAAGGGGCATGCGATTATAAAAGAAAAGAAATTATCTCAATTAACAGGAAAGCCATCTGTACCAGTTAATAATGATGCCCTGTCTGAGAGAGTAGATGAGAAGGGAATTAAAGCGGGAAACAAGGATACATTTAAAGTGAAGTTCGAGTTTATGGATAATGGAAAAAATCAAAATCAATTCCAAGGGGATACACTTGAGTTGAAATGGACATTCGATGCGCAGCAAACAAAAGGTGAGGAAAAATAAACCGAGGAAAAAGCTATCAAAAACGATAGCTTTTTTCTTTTGATACATATAGGAGGTAGATTAAGTGAAAAATGATACAGCTTTTTCTTTTCATTTGAATACAACTTCATTATAATGAATTTATAAGTTCTTCATAAAGAACGAGAAATGCACGTAGTGGGAGAGGGTATAATGTCAAAAACTTCAAAGAGGATAAAAGCGATGCTCATATTACCATGTATGTGTTCGGCTGCTTTTTATATGGGCTCTCAAATCGTTACTCATACAGAAGCTGCTTTTGTAAAAGAGCAACAGGTTCAAGGTGTTATTTCTGCAGCACCTGTATTTCCGAAAACAATTGATATATTAAAAAGCGATGCTCAACAGCATGAACAATCTATTATACATGCATATAATGAGATGAATAAGGCGCCAGAAACAACTTCCTTAGAAGCACTTGAAAAAAAGCTGAACCTCTGGAAAGGACAGCGTGAAAAGATCGCTCCTGAGCGTGAGGCGTTACAAAATATATGCATAGAGATTGAGAGTTATTATAACCAATTAGTAGAAAGTGAAAAAAATAATCATTTGGAATCTAATCAACAACTCATTCAGTCTACACAAGCTGGTTTAGCGTTTATTAAGAAAGTTTGTGAGAATGTAGATAAGCAAGTGAATTTACAAAAAATTGATGAACAAATTCAAGGATTCCAAAAGCAAATAGATGATGAAAAGGCGAAGCAAAAGCTACTTGAGCAATCAAAAGAAGTAGAAAAGAAAACTGAACAAATCGTACCGCCTGAAAAGAAAGAAGAAGTAGTAACTGTGAAAGAAAAGGATCAGTTAGAAGAGAAAAAGTCCTCACAAGAAACAGAACCGAAAAATCCGGCGTTGCAACAACCAAAAGAGCAATCTAAGGAGCAATCGACAAAAGTAGTACAGTAGTGATTCGCGGACAGTGACGCTTTTATATTAATGGAAAAACCTGCTGCCAATTGAGGGGATTTTTCATTATAAAAGGAAATAATTTTAATATTATGTAAAAACTTGAGAAATAAATTAAATCTATTTTATGGTTGCAATAACACCTCTATGTTCTTTATAATGAACATAGGGTAGCTTTTTGAAGAACAGGTAGATTCAAGGGGTATTGTACATACATTGACCATAGAAAAAATAAAAGTCGTTCTATTAGTTATACCTCTTATCCAATCATTAGGAGATAACAATAAAAAAGCTTAGGGGGAATTTAAAGTGAGTTTAAAGAAAAAATTAGGTATGGGAGTCGCTTCAGCAGCATTAGGATTATCTTTAATCGGTGGAGGAACATTCGCTTACTTTAGTGACAAAGAAGTATCGAACAATACGTTTGCAGCGGGTACATTAGATCTTACTTTGGACCCTAAAACAATTGTAGATATTAAGGACCTTAAACCAGGGGATACTGTTAAGAAAGAGTTCTTATTAAAGAACAGCGGTACATTAGCAATTAAAGATGTGAAATTAGCAACGAAATATAAAGTAACAGATGCAAAAGGTGATAATGCTGGGGAAGATTTTGGTAAGCATATTAAAGTAAAATTCCTTTGGAACTGGGATAAACAAAGTGAGCCTGTATATGAAACAACATTAGCAGACTTACAAAATGTTGATCCAGATGTATTAGCGAAAGATATCTTTGCTCCAGAGTGGGGTGAAAATGGCGGCTTAGAAGCTGGAACTGAAGACTATCTATGGGTACAATTTGAATTTGTAGATAATAAAGATGATCAAAATAAATTCCAAGGCGATGCATTAAACCTAGAATGGACATTTAATGCAAACCAAACAGATGGGGAAGAAAGATAAGAAAATTAAGCGGAAAAGCGGGGAGATTCCCCGCTTTTTTCTTAAATAAAAAAAGAGTGCTCCCCAGTATGCACCCCTTCTCGTATACACTATTTCTGATGTTGCTTCCACTTTGTAAATTCTAGAAATTCGCGAAATTGTTCTTTTGAAACACCGGAGTTCATCGCTTCTTTGACGAGATGTGTCCATTCCGAGTCCAATTGGCTTTCGGATGTTGTTTCGTCATGGAGGAGCGTGTCAACTGGTATTTGTAGAACATTTGCGATTTTTTCAAGAAATTGAATGGAAGGATTCTTTTGCAAATTACGTTCAATAGAGCTGATGTAAGACTTTGCCACACCGGCTTTTTCAGCGAGTTCTGTTAAAGAAATCCCTCTTTGCAAACGAAGGCGTTTTATACGTTCTCCTATCATCTTTGCGCACCTTTCTGTAAGTATGTAATCGGCTTATGATGTAATTAGTATAACACAAATTTCGTTAAAAAGAACGCCCCTGCTAGTTTCCAGTAGGCTGGTTCATACGTTGGAAAAAGTGTTCGATATCTTGAATCGCAATTCCAGCATCTAGAGCTTCAAGCATTAAATCAATCCAATCCTGATCTAGCGTATCTGCCTTTTCTTTGTACAAAGTGTATTCCTCCCTAATGTCCAATTGTCATGTCATAAATCGTACAAAATAAACAATCTTTTAAACACATTATAATATTTTGAAAAGTTAATTTGGTAAAAATAATGTTAATTTATTGTATATTTTGTAGGTAAAACCAATAAAGAAGTTACTATTTTGTCATTCTATAAAGAAATTGTAATAGTTTTATCGAAAATTATCAATATCTTCAGAAATGACTGATATATTGAGAAATATTTTTATGGGAAATATGTAATTTTTACAAAAATATTACGATTTTTACAAAATAACGCAAAATAAAACAAAATATTGAAAAGTTACTGAATTTTTATTATTATCTAAATATTAGTACATATTCTTATTAGGGGAGGAAATGGGGATGAAAAAGAAACCATTTAAAGTTTTATCAACACTGGCTTTAGCAGCTGTATTAGGCTGCTCGTTTGGGGCCGGTAGTCAGTCTGTTTATGCAGAAACGCCTGCAAAAACACCTACAAGTCCAATTGATGATCATTTAATTCCAGAAGAGCGTTTAGCGGATGCTCTGAAAAAACGAGGAGTAATTGACTCATCTGCTTCAAAAGAGGAAACAAAGAAAGCTGTCGAAAAGTATGTAGAGAAAAAGAAGGGTGACAAACCTGGAAAAGAAGTAACAACTGGGGATTCTGTTACAAAAGAAGCGTCTGATTTTCTGAAGAAGGTAAAAGATGAAAAAGCTGACACAAAAGAAAAATTGGAACAACCAGCAAATGGAAATGCTGCTGGAACTGGTCCAGTTAGAGGAGCATTAAATGGTAAAGTGCCAACTTCTCCTGCGAAAGCAAAAGAGTATAACGGGGAAGTTCGTAAAGATAAAGTACTAGTTTTACTAGTAGAGTATGCGGATTTCAAACATAACAATATCGATGAAGAGCCTGGTTATATGTATTCTAGTGATTTTAACCAAGAACATTATCAAAAAATGCTATTTGGTGACGAACCGTTTAAATTAGAAGATGGGACAAGCATTGAAACATTTAAGAAATATTATGAAGAACAATCTGGCGGTAGTTATACAGTAGATGGAACAGTTACAAAATGGTTAACAGTTCCAGGTAAAGCGGCTGATTACGGTGCAGATGCTGGAGATGGACACGATAACAAAGGCCCATTAGGACCTCGTGACCTAATCAAAGATGCGTTAAAAGCAGCGGTAGATAGCGGTCTTGATTTATCAGAATTTGATCAATTTGATCAATATGATGTAAATGAAGACGGCAATAAAAATCAACCAGATGGTTTGGTTGACCACTTAATGGTTATCCATGCGGGTGTTGGACAAGAAGCTGGTGGCGGTAAATTAGGTGACGATGCGATTTGGTCACATCGCTGGACAATTGGTCCAAAACCATTTGCAATTGACGGAACAAAAGCGAAAGTGCCATATTGGGGCGGTAAAATGGCAGCATTTGACTACACAATTGAACCTGAAGATGGAGCAGTTGGTGTATTCGCACATGAATATGGTCATGATTTAGGTCTTCCAGATGAATATGATACAAAATATTCTGGCGGCGGGGAACCAGTTCAATCATGGTCTATTATGAGTGGTGGTAGCTGGGCAGGTAACATTGCTGGAACGACGCCAACAAGTTTCTCTCCGCAAAACAAAGAGTTCTTCCAAAAAACAATTGGTGGAAACTGGGCAAACATTGTGGAAGTAGATTATGATAAGTTAAACCGAGGCGTTGGTTATGCAACATACTTAGATCAAAGTGTAACAAAAACAGCTCGACCAGGTTTGATCCGTGTTAATTTACCGGATAAAGATGTAAAAGGAATTGAACCTGCATTTGGTAAGAAGTACTACTATAGTACAAAAGGCGATGATCTTCATACAACATTGGAAACACCTTTATTTGATTTAACAAATGTAACAAATGCAAAGTTTGATTACAAATCATTGTATGAAATTGAAACAGACTATGATTTCTTAGAAGTACATGCTGTGGCTGAAGATGGAACGAAAACATTAATCGATACGATTGGTAACAAAAATGTAAAAGACGGAGCAGATACAACACTAGGAAAATGGGTAGACAAATCTTATGATTTAAGCCAATTCAAAGGTAAAAAAGTGAAGCTTGTATTTGAATACATTACTGATGGTGGATTAGCATTAAATGGATTTACTCTTGATAATGCAACATTAACAGTAGATGGTAATGTCGTATTCTCTGATGATGCAGAAGGCGATACTCAGTTTAAGTTAGATGGTTTCGTTGTTTCAAATGGAATCGAAAAGAAGAACCATAACTACTATGTAGAGTGGAGAAACTATGCTGGTGCGGATGAAGCGTTAAAATATGCTCGTGGCCCAGTATATAACACAGGTATGGTTGTGTGGTATGCAGATTCAAGCTATACAGATAACTGGGTTGGCGTACATCCAGGATACGGATTCCTTGGTGTAGTTGACTCTCATCCTGAAGCAATTGCAGGAACTTTAAATGGTAAACCAACATTTAAAGATAGCACACGTTATCAAATTGCTGATGCTGCGTTCTCTTTCGATCAAACACCAGCTTGGAAAGTTGTATCACCAACTCGTGGAACATTTGACTACAAAGGATTACCAGGGGTTGCGAAATTTGATGACTCTAAAACGTATATTAATAAGCAAATTCCAGATGCGGGACGTATCTTACCACAACTTGGCCTGAAATTTGAAGTAGTTGGTCAATCGGATGATAAATCTGCAGGTGCAGTTCGCTTATATCGTTAATTCTGAAGAAGCTGTTGAAAGTTTTCCTTTCAACAGCTTTTTTCATGAGCAAATGTATTTTATATGAAATACAAACTCATATATAATGAAACTTTAAGAATAGAAAATGTTAAGTAAAAGATGGCATATATATTGAAGAGCCGAGATAACCCTTTTTTAGGTGGAAGAGAGCGTCCGTCTATGTATAGAAGCGGTCAAATCCATGCCGAGTGAAGATAAAAGATGAAAATGAGTGGAAATCTGTTTTTGTTTTCAGAGCATTGATTTATATGTTGAAAAATTAATGTAAATATAGGAGGAGGGATAGCAGATGAATATCACTTCTATTGTGAACGAGCAAAAATCATATTTCTATAAAGGGTACACAAGAAATATAGAGGTAAGAAAACAAAATTTAAAAAGATTGTATGAAGGGATTCAGCAGTATGAATCTGATATTTTTCAAGCGTTAAAATTAGATTTAAATAAATCCGATCATGAATCATTTACGACAGAGGTTGGATACGTATTAAAGGAAATTTCATTTTTAATGAAGAACCTTTCTTCATGGAGTAAGCCAAGGCGTGTTCGTACAGCACTGACGCACGTTGGTTCGAAAGGAAAAGTTGTTCCAGAGCCATATGGTGTTACCCTTGTAATGGCCCCGTGGAATTATCCATTCCAACTGGCAATCGCACCCCTTGTAGGGGCAATAGCCGCTGGAAATACAGTTGTATTAAAACCTTCCGAATTGACACCTAATGTGTCTAGTCTTCTTGCAAACATGTTACGGGAGTTATTTCCGGCCGAACTGGTTGCGGTTGTTGAAGGTGGTATTGTGGAAAGTACTGCACTCTTAAAAGAGCCGTTTGATTATATTTTCTTCACGGGTAGTGTTGGAGTAGGGAAAATTGCTATGGAAGCAGCGGCTAAAAATTTAACGCCCCTTACGCTAGAACTTGGCGGAAAAAGCCCATGTATTGTGCATCATGATGCAAAATTAGAAATAGCAGCAAGGCGCATTGTTTGGGGGAAATTCTTAAATGCGGGACAAACATGTGTCGCGCCGGATTACATATATGTTCATTCTTCTGTAAAAGAACAATTGATTGAAGCACTGCGAAATGAAATTAAAAATCAATATGGAGAAAAACCTTTGCAAAATGAAAATTACGTTCGGATCGTTAGTAAACGTCATTTTGAAAGGTTATGTTCGTTTTTACAAGATGGAAAAGTTGAAATTGGCGGGAAATATAATGAAGAAACGCTGCATATTGAGCCAAGTATTGTAACGAATATTACGTGGCAGGATTCGATTATGGAGGATGAAATTTTCGGTCCGATTTTGCCAATTATGGAGTATGAGAAAATAGAAGATATAGTTGAAATGATTCAAAGGCAACCTAAATCATTAGCCTTATACGTATTTTCAGAGAGTAAAGAAGTTCAAAAAAACATTACACGTAATATTTCATATGGTGGAGGGTGCATAAATGATGTTGTGTATCACCTTGCTACCCCATATTTACCCTTTGGCGGCGTTGGAAGTAGTGGACTAGGAAGTTATCATGGAAAACAAAGTTTTCGCACATTTTCGCATTATAAAAGCATTTTATCTCAATCTACAGTGTTTGATATGAAAATTCGTTATTCTTCTACAAAAAGTGCTTTAAAATTCATACGAAAGTTGTTAAAATGATGATGGTGTTTATCAGTAGGCGTAGCCGTATGATAAAAGCCCCTTCTTACGTGAAGGGGTTTTTCTGTTCGACATATGTATCATGAGAAAATGAATCAAACATACTACATAAGGAATAGAAGAGGACGCTGTTAAACAATTATTTTTGTTTGGATCGAAACAAAAGAATTTATAAAAAAACTAATATATTCATGAATATAAAGATTAAAAAATTTGAGGTAGATAGGACGGGAAAATGAAAAAGATTATTAAAGTTGAAGCGGTAGAAAAACATTTTGGAGATCAAGTGATTATTCCACCTCTTTCTTTAGATATTAAAGAAGGAGAATTTTTAACAATTCTTGGACCGAGTGGGTGTGGTAAAACCACTTTACTTCGTATGATTGCAGGGTTTGAAACTCCTACAAAAGGTAATCTCTTACTCGATGAGGAGAGAATAAATGATTTACCACCTTATAAGCGTCATATGAACCTAGTGTTCCAGCATTATGCATTGTTTCCACATATGACGGTTGAGAAAAATATTTGTTTTGGTATGAAGATGCAAAAAGTATCTGCAGCGGAACAAAAAGAACGTGCAGAAGAAGCGATGCGTTTAACACAGCTTCTTGAATTCCGTAATCGTAAACCAGCAAAACTTTCTGGTGGACAACAACAACGTGTAGCGATTGCAAGAGCAATCGTAAACAACCCGCGTGTATTATTACTAGATGAGCCACTTGGAGCACTAGACTTTAAATTAAGAAAAGATTTGCAACGTGAATTGAAAAATCTGCAACGTAATTTAGGAATTACGTTCATTTATGTAACGCATGATCAAGAAGAGGCAATGAGTATGAGTGATCGTATTGTCGTTATGAATAAAGGGCACATCGAGCAAATTGGAACGCCTAAGGAAATTTATAATGAGCCAAAGACATTGTTTGTCGCGACATTCATTGGTGAAAATAATATTATTAAAAATGGGGGAAACTATGTAGCAGTTCGCCCTGAAAATGTGAAAATACGTTCGGTTGAGCAACCAATTTTAAAAGAATACCATCTTGGACATATTGAAGATATCGAATTTGTTGGAAATATGGAGAAGCTGTATGTACGTGATGAAAAAACATCAGAACTATTAATGGCATACCAAACTGCAGAAGAAGCAGCGCAGTGGAGTATTGGAGATAATGTATACGTAGGCTGGGAGCAAGAGGATGAGGTGACCTTAAATTGAAAAAAGGGAAACTACTCGCATTACCTACAGTTACGTGGTTATTAATCTTCTTTTTATTTCCGCTTGTATTCGTATTAGCATTCGCATTCTTGCAGCGCGGGGCATATGGAACAGTGGAAATGCAATTTACGTTAGAGAATATAGCGCGCGTGTTTGACCCCTTGTACATGAATACGCTATGGGAAACAGTGAAAATTGCAGTTATTACGACGGTACTTTGTTTACTTATTGGTTACCCATTTGCATATACGATTACAATTGTTGATCGCAAATACCGCTCTATTCTTTTATTATTGGCAACGATTCCGTTTTGGATTAACTTCCTTGTGCGCTCGTATGCATGGATTGTTATTTTACGCTCACAAGGTCTTGTAAACACACTATTGTTAAAGTTAGGCATTATTAGTGAACCGTTAAATTTATTGTATAATACACCATCTGTAATATTAGGAATGGTATATTCTTTACTACCGTTTATGATTTTACCAGTGTACGCAGCAATCGAGCAGCTTGATAAACGTAAGTTAGAAGCAGCATATGATTTAGGAGCAACACCGATGAAAGCGTTTTGGCATGTAACATTGCCAATGACAATGTCAGGAGTTGCGACTGGTTCGATTTTAGTATTTGTATCATCTATCGGAATGTTTGTTGTATCAGACGTGATGGGTGGATCGAAAGTAGCATTAATCGGAAATGTGATTCAAAACCAATTCCTAGGTGCACGTGATTGGCCATTTGGATCAGCGTTATCTATTATCGTGGTTCTGTTCTCTGTTCTGTTAATTTACTTATATTATCGTGCGACGAAAGTATATAAATACGGAAACGGAGGGGAATAGACAAAAATGAAGAAGTTTTTAATTTCGTATTCTTGGTTAATTTTATTGTTCTTGTATTTTCCAATGATGGTTCTGATGGTATATTCTTTTAATGACTCACGTATTAACGCAGAATGGGAAGGATTTACACTTCATTGGTATACAGATTTATTTCAAAAACAAGATGTTATTGATGCATTTGTAAATAGTATTACAATTGCGATTGTGACGACAGTTGTAACAACTGTTCTTGGTGTAATTTTCGCTGTTGCATTACATCGTTATAAATATCGCTTTGAAGGGGCAATTAACGGTCTTGTATACTTACCGATTTTAATTCCTGATATTTTAATGGGATTATCGCTACTTATTTTATTTAGCCAGATTGGTATGGAATTAGGACAAGTTACCATTATTATTGCGCATATTACATTTAGTATTTCATTTGTTGTTGTTATTTTAGCAGCACGCCTTTCTGGTATGGGACGTGATTTAGAAGAAGCAGCAAATGATTTAGGAGCAACTCCGTGGCAAACGTTTCGCTATGTAACATTCCCTAGTATTGCGCCTGGTGTTATTTCAGCGGCGTTATTAACATTTACACTATCAATCGATGACTTTGTGATTAGTTTCTTCGTATCCGGTCCAGGGTCAACAACATTACCATTATATATTTATAGTATGGTGAAACGTGGTGTAACACCTGAAATTAATGCTCTTTCTACCATCTTAATTGTTGTGATTGTTGGATTAATGGTTGCATCAGAAATCTTCCGTAATAAAGGTGCCGACGGTGAAGAAAACTCTGGAGGACATCTTCCGTTATAAGAGAGTGCGCATGATAAAGAACGAGGAGGTAATGAATCGATGAAATTGATAAAAAAAGTAGCTGGCGTAGCACTTAGCTTTAGCCTTGTTGCCGGTGTACTTGCTGGTTGTGGTGAAAAGAAAGAAGAGCTAAATATTTATAGCTGGGCTGATAACTTTGATGAGCAAGTAATTAAGGACTTTGAAAAGAAATATAATGTAAAAGTTAACTATGATAAATATGCAAGTAACGAAGAAATGCTTGCGAAATTACAAGCTGGTGGAGCAAATTATGATTTAATTCAACCGTCAGACTACATGGTTAAAACGATGGCGAAAATGGATTTATTAGAGCCGTTAGATAAAAACAACATTCCGAACGTAAAGAATCTTGTATCTAACTTTAAAACACCTGCATTCGATCCGGAGAATAAATACTCACTTGTATACACTTGGGGAGTAACAGGAATTGCATATAATAAAAAGTATGTAAAAGAAACGCCAACAAGTTGGAACGATTTATGGAATGAGAAATATAAAGGCCATGTTACTTTATTGAACGATTCACGTGAAGTATTAGGCATGGGGCTTAAGAAGAATGGATTTTCAAATAGCACAAAAGATGATGCACAGTTAAAGACAGCAGCGACCGATTTACAAAAGTTACTGCCAAACTTACTTGCATTTGATACAGATAATATTAAACAAAAGTTTATTACAGAAGATGCTTGGATTGGAACAGTATGGTCTGGAGATGCAGCATTTATTGCAAAAGATAATAAAGATGTAGGATATGTCGTTCCAAAAGAAGGCGGAACGATTTGGGCGGATACGTTAGCGATTCCGAAAGGTGCGAAACATAAAGAACTTGCAGAGAAGTTTATGAATTATTTAATGGATGAAAAAGTAAGTGTGAAAAACTATGAATCCATTGGATATAGTAATCCAAATGAAAAAGCTTGGGAGCTTCACAGTAAAGAATACCGTGATAATAAAATGATTTTCTTATCACCAGAGGAGTTAAATCGTACAGAGTGGCTTGTTGATGTAGACGATAAATTAAAAGAGTACGATCGTTACTGGACGGAATTAAAAACAAAAGGGAAATAATGATAGAAAACTTAATCTTTTAGGTTGGAGAGAGGATCCGGCTGAGCGTAGAAGCGGTCAGATCCTTTTTTCGCCACGTGCCATGTGAAAACATAAGTAGAAAATGAGTGGAAGTCTTCTTTTGTTTTCCTAGCTGTAATGTATATATTGGAAATTAAAAAATGCGGTTTCTAAATAGAAATCGCATTTTTTCATAATGGGAGGAAAAAGCTTGAAACGAAAATTGCATCAATATGAGCTTGCTTGTATCATCTTGTTATTTGCTGCATTTGCTCTCATTGCTTGGAGAGTACAAGCAGATGGTGTAACATCAATTGATTCATATGTGAAAAACCTTGTAGGCAGTTTACAAACAGAAAATTCTCTTAAGTTTTTTTCATATTTTACAAAGTTAGGCTCTGCAATTGGAATTGTTACGATTCTGATTGTTAGTTTGCTAATCTTCTTTAAGAAACGCTATTATGTAGCAATGGTAGTTTATCCAACTGCTATATTAATTACGCACCTTGTTAATAAGGGGATAAAAGAAATTGTAAAAAGAGATCGACCGAGCTTAAATGAGGCACTTGATGCCCTTGGATATAGCTTTCCGAGTGGACATGCTATGCTATCCATTATGACGTATGGATTTCTTGCGTACATTATTGCTGCAAACGTAAAAAATATGGCTGGAAAAATTATTATTACACTTATTATGGCAATACAGATTTTATTGATTGGATTAAGTAGAATCATTTTATCTGTACATTATCCGACTGATATTTTAGCTGGCTATTGTTTAAGTGGTATTTTATTAATTATGGCTATTTATTTTCACCGCTTACTTTCAGAGCGGTTTGGAGCAAATCAAGAGAGATAAGAAACATCTGAAAATTCCTAGACTATAGGGACTTTCGGGTGTTTTTTTATTATGTTTTATTAGTGATCATGGTAAGATATGCTAAAATGTAGGGGGAATCATTAATTATATAAAGTAGGTGAAAATGCGTGAAGACAAATGTACATAAAATAGATAAATGGGGAAAACTAGGTACTTTTTTGTATCGATTTCGCTATACAGTTATTGCGGCATTAATCATGTTAGCGATAGGACTTGGCATTTTTGCACCAAAACTTCCGGGGGTATTAGGAGGCGATGGCTTCCAAACAGAAGGAGACTATCAAACGACAAAAGCAATTTTAGATAAAGATTTTAAACAGTCTCAAGACACGCTCCTCCTCGTGTTTCAGAAGAGTAAGGGAGTTGCAAATGAGGATTTTCAAAAACGAATAGGAGAAATTGTAGCGAATATTCAAACGAAAGAAACGTATGATTCATTCCATCATCTATTAGAAAATAAGGAAATGATTCAAGATGATATTGCGTATGCGACGATTTTATTTTCCGGGAAAACAAGTAAAGAGCGTAATGAAAAGACGTTACAATTTGCAAAAGAAATACAAAAAGAGAGTAACAATGTTTTGAAGGTATCACCAACCGGTTTCCCAAAGATTAATGAAGAAATTAACGAGCGAACACAAAATGATTTGAAAGTAGCAGAAATGATCGGGCTGCCAATTGCCTTTCTTGTACTATTATTTTCGTTTGGTAGCTTGCTTGCATCAATCTTGCCGATTATAAATGGGGCGCTTAGCGTACTAAGTACAATGGGAATTTTATATTTTATTGGTGTAGATAAAGAATTGTCAATTTTTGTATTAAATGTTGCGCCTATGATTGGGCTTGCTTTATCAATTGATTTCGCATTATTATTTGTAAATCGGTTTCGTGAGGAAGTGGCATATCGGACAGTAAAAGAGGCAATAGCTGTCACATATCAAACAGCGGGGCGCGCTATTGTATTCTCTGGACTATGTGTCTTTGTTGGTTTATCCGGTCTATTTTTCTTTGAGATTGATTACATTCAATCTGTTGCGATTAGCGGAATGATTGTTGTTGTGATGAGTATTTTATTTTCACTTACACTTCTTCCAGCATTGTTATCGTTAATAGGGAAACGAATATTGAAAAAGAATCAAACTGCACCTCGCACTTCAAACATGTGGCGTCAGTTCGCTCAATTTGTTATGAAGCATCCTATTATGATGATTATCGTTGTTACATTGTTTATTATTGTCTGTTTATTGCCGCTTCGCACTGCCAATCTTCAATTTCCTGGTGTAGAAGCATTGCCAGAGAAAAGTGATACACGGGTTGCATATGAGCAGTATGAAGAGTCATTCAACAAAACTGTAAAAACACATGCTGATGTGACAGTAGTGCTAGAGATGAAGGGGAATGTCATAGAGAAAGAAAATTTACAGAAGTTAGAGGATGTTATTCAAAAACTGAAAAAAGATAAGCATGTCTATAAAGTTAACAGTCTATATGGTGAGTTAAATGGTATGAACGCTGAACAATTGGCTACATTGTTACAATCTCCGCAGCGTACGCAAGTGGAACCTGTACTAGAAGCATATACGAAAGGAAATAAAACAACTCTTCAAATTTTCTTGGATACAAAGCCTAAAGCGGAAACTGCGAAACAATGGGTTCGTGATTTTAAAGACACGTATAAAGATGACAGTATTACGTATTATTTAGGTGGTATGACAACATTTCAACAAGAATTAGAGGATGAAATTAAAGATAAAGTTGTAATCGGGATGTCTGTCATATTCGGATCTACTTTCCTTATTTTATTATTCGCTTTCCGTTCTATCCTTATTCCAATTAAGGCGATTGTGATGAATATCCTTAGTTTAAGTGCAACCATTGGTATTGTGATTTGGTTATTTGAAGGAGGGCACTTTGGACTAGAGGAAAGTTCGGTTTTATTCGTGTTACCAATCTTTATATTTGGCCTTGTATTTGGCTTAAGTATGGATTATGAAGTATTTCTTATTTCACGTATTCATGAATTGTATGAAGAGACAGGAGATAATGACAAGGCAACGCTTGAAGGGCTTGTATCAACAAGTCGCATTATTACATCAGCTGCTCTTATTATGATTGTTGTAACAGGAGCATTCGCTTTTACAGATATTTTACCAGTAAAACAAATGGGGCTTGGTGTGGCACTCGCTATTTTTCTTGATGCGACGATTATTAGACTTATGCTTGTACCGAGCTTAATGAAAATGTTCGGAGATTGGAATTGGTGGTTACCTTTTCGAAAGAAACAAGTAAAATCATCAGATTAAAAAAAGCGCTTATTTTGTAGAGAGGCTACTGAAAAACGAAAGTTTTTCAGTAGCCTCTTGTTTATATATCGTTTATATACTGGCATATTAGTCGTAGCTATGAAAACAAAAGCATCCTCCTTTTACTTTCATGCTGAATGGTTGGAAAAGGCACTAATCGCCTCTATGTATAAGCGGATCTTCTCTCACACTCCAAAACATATTTTTAGCAGTTTCTCTTATAGAAGGGCGCTTTTTTATGAATAGCATTCCCCTCTTTTTGCAAATAGTATGTGATAAGAACAATACATATAGAAGCAGGTGAAGACAATGTTTCGCTATTTTAAATTTAAGTTAAATGATACTGTACAGTTTGCAGAAAATGATGGGCACATGTATCGCATTGTCGGTTATAGGCTAGAAAAAGGTTTTTATCCAAAAGATGAATGGACTCATATTATTTATGAATTACTTAGAGAATTTGATGGGTATACGATGGATGCTGAAGAAGAGGAACTTGTGAAAGTCATTCAAGTGGAGGAAGAATATTATAAAATACATGAGATGTCTGGTTATCGGTACCCAGTGAAAATGAAATCAAAGCCAACTGTTTCTAAAGAAGAAACGATAGATGAACTATTAGATGCTTACAACGACTATAAGCGATTAGCAGACTTTTTTAAAGATCTATCTTATGAACAAAAAGCAGAAGAAACGTTACAAGAAATGAAGAAATTACGTGCTTAGAGGGCAGTCTATTATGTAGACTGTCTTTTGCTTTAAACAATGCATAATGAATCATTTTCCGTTACAATAGTAGAATCAATAGAAATAAGGTGGATAAAGCATGGAAATGAAAAGAAAGGGAGAATGGTGCGAAATTACGGTTCCTGCTAAATGGAGCGGTATCAGCATTGATTCTTTGTTAAAAGAAGAATGGGGCGTCCCAAAAAAACTATTACACAGGATTCGTATGGAAAGAGGCATTATCGTCAATGGAGAACGAAAAGGGTGGAGTGATCCTTTAAAAGAAGGAGATAAATTGCAGGTTCATATGTTTATCCAGGAAGAGTATGGTGTCCAGCCAGAGTTCGGTGATTTAGAAGTGATATTTGAAGATAATCACGTATTAATTGTAAATAAACCTGCGCATATGGATACGCATCCTTCTAGCAAAGGGGGAACAGGAACACTCGCGAACCTCGTTGCTTTTCATTTACAAATGCAAGGTGTAGAGACAAAAGTACGTCATATTCATCGATTAGATAAAGATACAACAGGTGGTGTTGTATTTGCGAAACATGGGATAGCTGGTGCCATTATGGATCGATTATTGATGGAGCGTAACATAAAAAGAACATATTTGGCATTGGTGGAAGGGAAAATAAAAAAGAAGCAAGGAATAATTGACGCAGCGATTGGAAGAGATCGACATCATGCAACAAGACGCCGTGTGTCTCCAAAAGGTGATCATGCTATAACGCATTATAAAGTAGAGAAATACTTCAAGAAGCAAGATATAACGCTTGTAACGTTACAATTAGAGACAGGGAGAACGCATCAAATTCGCGTTCATATGAGTCATAGTGGTCATCCACTGATTGGTGATATGTTATATGGTGGACAAGCAACACATATGTCTCATCAAGCCTTACATGCTATGCGGATTGTTTTTTTACATCCAATTACGAAAGAAGAGATAACAGTAGAAGTGCCACTTCCTAATCATTTAAATAACATCATTGAATCTTTTAAAATGTCGAATAAATAAAGTTCTTCTGTGTGGTTGAGAAAGATATTTTTTGCAGGAATTTTTTTATGGAAATCGAAGCCGTAAATAGAAAAGAGAGGTGAAGAGTACTTGGTAAGACATAAATATATTATGGGTATATTTCTTGCTGGTCTTCTATTTACGTTGTTTCTATATCCATATTTACCGAATTATTTAGCGGTGCATTGGAATCAGGATGGTGAACCAAATGAATATGCAAGGAAGCAAGTTGTTGTATTGTTTATTCCTTGCCTTATTATTTTTTTTCATGGTCTGTTGTATATAATCTCACGTTACGTATATAAGCTGAATGAGAATGACCACTACATTGTAATAAGGTTTAAAGAGAATGTATCGCTATTTTTATTATTTATTCATATACTTATTCTTGCTATTGGAACTGGAATAGATATACCATTTCAAACGGGCCTTATAATCGGGAGTAGTGGGTTTCTTTTTATGGTTAGTAAAGGATTTAAAAAAGGAAGAGAAAAGGAAGAGGAGCCGATTGTGTTACAGAAAATACGCTTGTTTAGTCAGCGTATTTTTCAATATATGTCGCTTATCATACTCATTTGTTTGTTTTTGAATTTACAATGGGGATTTTATCTCTTAATTAGTGTGATTAGTCTCGGGTCTATTTCTTTTATGTTTTGTATTTTGTATTCATATATACTGGAAAATTATGAAACATAAAAAGGAGTCTTCCGTAACAGAAGACTCCTTTAATATAAATCTATTGTGGCATACCAACATATAAGTTATGGCTATGAAGCCAAAAAGGATCTGACCGTTTCTATGCACGGCCAGATCCTCTCTCTCCCTCTAAAAAGAAGGGTTTTCTATCAGTTTTTATACTTACTTCGTGATAAATTGTTGTGTCCAGTAGTTTCCACTTTCAACATAACCAACACCGATGTGAGTATAACCACTATTTAAAATATTCGCACGGTGACCTTCACTATTCATCCAAGCTTGTACAACTTCCTCTGGTGTACGTTGGCCTTGTGCAATGTTTTCACCTGCAGATCTATAAGAAATACCAAACTTCTTCATCATATCGAATGGAGATCCGTATGTTGGGCTGTTATGATCGAAGTAGTTATTTTTTTGCATGTCTTCAGATTTAACACGTGCAACTTTACTTAATTCAGCATCAACTTTTAATGCTGGTAAGCCTTGTTTTGTACGCTCAGCGTTTGTTAATTCAACAACGCGTTGTTCAAATTCGCTTAAAGAACCTTTTGACTCTTCAGCAGGCTTATTTTCAGCCGGTTTTTGTGTTTCATTGTTGTTATTGTTATTTTCAGCTGGTTTTTGAGCTTCAGGTTTTGTTACTTCTTCAGCAGGCTTATTTTCAGCTGGCTTTTGTTCTACTGGCTTCGTAGTTTCTGGCGCTGGTACATTTGGTTGTTGACCAGGAATGAAGCAGTTACCTTGTTGGAATTGTGCTAGATTAATTCCCATAGATTGTAAGTGTTTTTGTAATTCTTCTTGATTCATATGTTGCATAAAGACTTTAGATTGCTGAATATTTTGAACCTTCATTGTAGATGGTTGTACTGTTGATGCCTCTGCATTAAGAGTAGATGCTCCGAATGTAAATGCAGTTACTGCTGCTACAGATAATAAAACACGTTTTTTCATGACATGTGTCCCCCTATATAAAAGTTTTTTAACTGTTCTCACACAGATTTGTTTTTGACAGCCTGTCTGACTGACAAATTCATCGTAGCATACAAATTGCCGGAAAAAAGATGGAAAAAAATACATAGATTATAAAATTACCTATTTTATCCTAGAATGAAATAAGAGATAAAATAGGAGAAAACTAGATTGTAACAGGAGTTTTCAGCATTTTCTGCTTTGCTTTTGAAGGGGGATTTTTGGTTGGAATTACCTATTGAAGATTTAGAGAAACCTATTGTATCAAGGGTTTCTCTACATTTTCGAGGAATATAATGGATGTATTTTTACAAAACTGTAATCTTTTTGTTGTTCTTTTTTTATAGACGGTAACATATTTTTAATCTTGTAGCGAATAAAAAAAGCGGCTATCTCTTTACGTAGAAGAAGGAGATAGCCGTTTTCATATTGTTACATATATTACGATGTATATTCAATTGCTTCCAATAATAAATCTACAATGTGAACGCCTCTCATTTTGTGAGAGAGTTTTTCACGTTCAATGCCGAGTTTCATTTGTAGTAAGCAACCTGGGTTTGCAGTGACAGTGACAATGGTTGCCGCGTCTGTTTCATGAACACGTTCCATTTTATAATCTAAAAATTCCATAGACAATTCAGAGTGTACAATATTATAAATACCTGCAGAACCGCAGCAACGATCTGCTTCTTTCATTTCTCGATAGGTCACACCTTGAATTGCTTGCAGTAGCATACGCGGCTCGGAAGATGTCCTCATGACATTACGCAAGTGACAAGAATCTTGATACGTAATAATTTGCGGAGGAAGGCGTAAATCATAACGTTTATGAAAATCTAACTCTACTAAAATAGCGGTGATATCTTTTATTTTTGCAACAAAATGTTTTGCGCGTGCTGCCCATTCTGGATGATCTTTTAATAAATGATCATAATCTACAAGAAACGCTCCGCAACCACCGGCATTCGTAATAATATAATCAATTTTTAAGTCTTCAAAGGCTTGGATGTTTCGTTTTGCCAGCTCTTTTGCACCGCTTTTTTCTCCGGCATGGCCATGCAGTGCTCCGCAACAACTTTGTTCTTTTGGGATTACAATATCACAGCCAGCAAGCTGAAGGAGCTTTGTTGTAGCGTTGTTTGTTTCCAAAAACATAGTGTCCATTAAACAACCAGTAAAGAAAGCAACACGTTTTTTCTTTGTTGTTTCAGCTGGTAAAAACTCAGGCCGGTTTTTCATTTCTTTCATCTTCGGTACTTTTGGCAAGACGAGATCCATTGTTGCCAGTGTTTCTGGGAACAACTTCATAATGCCTGTTTTATGTGTTAACGTTTGTAAGCCAGAGCGCTGATAAAAGCCGATGAGTCCTGTTAATGTTCGCATGCGATTTTGATGAGGGAATAATCCTTCGAATACAATTTTGCGAACAGCTTTGACTGGCATAGAGAACTTTTTATTTTGATTAATAATATCTCGTGCTTCTTCTAATAAGTGTCCATAGTTTACACCAGATGGACAAACAGGTTCACAAGCGCGGCAGCCAAGACAAACATTCAATGTATTTTCAACATCTTCATCCGGTTCAATTAAGCCGTCAACAATGCCCTTCATTAAAGCGATACGACCGCGCGGAGAATGAGACTCTTTATATCCAGATTGAATGTAAGTAGGACAAGTCGGCAGGCAAAATCCGCATCGCATACAGTTTAATAATTCATCTTCATCTAGACGTTCTTTAAACTCTTTTTGAATTTGTTCTTTGTTTAGAGTAGTCATCTTTCTACCACCACTCTTTTACGAGAGTCCTTAGCGAACATTTTCCCAGGGTTCATAATATTATGTGGATCGAAAGCTTGTTTAATACCTTTCATAGCAGCAATGCCTTCTTCTCCTAACTTCAACTCTAAATAAGGAGCTTTCATGGCACCAACGCCGTGTTCACCTGTAATGGTACCACCAAGTTCAATTGCCTTTTCAAAGATTTCTGCAAAGGCTTGTTCAGCACGATGCATTTCTTCTTTATTACGAGCATCAGTCATGCATGTTGGATGTAAGTTTCCATCACCGGCATGCCCGAATGTACAAATAGCAATATCATATTTTTTAGAAATGGCATTAATTGCTTCAACCATAGGAGCAATTTGAGAACGTGGTACAGTAGCATCTTCTAAAATTGTAGTAGGTTTTAGTCTTGCTAAAGCAGAAAGGGCGCTGCGACGTGCTGTGCGAAGTGCATCCGCTTCCGTTTCGTCCTTGGCAACACGAACGTCAACCGCATGCATAGAACGACAAACTTCAGCCATTTTTTCAATATCACGGTTCACAACTTCAGGAGAGCCATCTTGTTCGATTAAGAGAATAGCTTTTACATCTGTTGGTAAACCGATTTGTGCAAATTCTTCTACAACTTCAATTGTTGGTTGATCTAAAAATTCAAGTGTTGCTGGAATGATTTTATTGGCAATGATTGCTGATACAGCACGAGCTGCTTCATTGATGTCTTGATATAATGCAAGCATTGTTTTCTTTGTTTCAGGCATTGGAACAAGTTTTAAAATGGCTTCCGTTACAACACCAAGTGTGCCTTCAGAGCCGATGAATAGGCGAGTTAAATCATAACCAGCTACATCCTTCGCTAATTTACCACCGGTGCGAATGATATCACCATTTGGCAAGACAATCTCAAGGCCCATCACATAATCTCGTGTTACACCGTATTTTAAACCGCGTAAGCCACCTGAATTTTCATTAATGTTACCGCCAATTGTAGAAATCTTCATAGAGCTTGGATCTGGTGGATAAAATAACTCTTTTTCCTCTACAGCTTTAATAATATCAAGCGTAATGACGCCAGCTTGCACGGTAATTGTTAAGTTTTCTTCATCTATTTCTAAAATGTTATTCATATGACGGAAGATCAGAACAACTCCGCCTTCAAGTGGACATGTACCTGCACAAAGGTTTGTTCCAGACCCGCGAACGTATACCGGAACTTTATGTTCGGTACATACCTTTAATAGGTCAGCTACTTCTTGCGTATTGCGCGGTGCGACAACTGCATCGGGCATCGCTTGGAAATTTGGTGTTGCATCGTAACTATACGTTAAACGTCCCATGTTGGACGTATCTACATTATCTTTGCCCACAATCGATACAAATGAATCAATAATATGTTGTTCTAACATTAGAAAATCCCCCTCAAACTGTTAACTTGCTTATCTCAATTGAATATATTGTCCGTGAATCGCTTGAGATAAGTTATATACCGCTGAAAATAAGAATAAAAGCGTTGTAACAGTGTTTTCATTATAATCATAAAAAAGTAGGGGATTTCTTTCTATGTATAATTAACTAAAGATTAATTAGTTTTGCTATCTTTTTTTTGTGTGATTATCTAATAAAAGAAGTGCGAAGTATAAAATGATTAAATCTTTAAATTGTTTTGGATCGAGCCCTGTGTAATCTTCTATTTTTTTAAGTCTGTAATGTAATGTATTAATATGAATGTGTAACATTTCTGCTGTTTGTTTATAGGACTGATTATGATCGATAAATAGGCGTAGTGTTTGCATGAGTTCAGTTGCAGGAAGCAAACTGTAAATGGTACGCTGAAGAAATTCCTCACGAGTTTCAGTAGTAATATCTTGCAGGCACATTTCTAAACGTAAATCTTCATTAAATATAATACCTTTCGTTTCAAAGGCTACTGAAAGTGCACGCAATGCTTGCTCGTATGATACATGCATCTCATTTGGTATGACAGTTTGTCCAATACCGATATAGAGTGTAATAGGAAATAAAGATTCACACTCATGCTTCAATCTCTTTAAAAATTGAAAGGTTCTTTTCTTTGTTTCCTTTGCTGTAAATAGTATAAAACGGTCATTTCCCCATCGTACAAATAGTTCCTCTTTCGCTAATACGTTACGAATGTGCTGCCAAATTTTGCGTTGTAGCATCGTATCACCTTGATCAAATGAAAATAAAATAAGTTGTTTTTTTGTATGTAAATCAATACCGAGTGTTTTCGCCCGATCAAGAAAACTCGGAGACCAATCATTGCTTTGTAACCAGTCAAAAACAAAAGCTTCATAGGAACGGTGCTCAAGTTCTAGTTGTTCTAAAAAATAATTTTCGTGAATTAATAATTCGGTCATTTTCCGTAATATTTCTCCGTATTGTGAAATGTTTTCAGGTTCCCCTGTAATACCGATGACACCGATTACTTCATCGTGGAAAAGAAGCGGGAGATTCATTCCTGCTTTTACTCCTTGTAAATGCTGTTCGTCTTCTTTTGTAACAATAACAGTTTTCTTTTCTTTCGCGCAGCGAAGGGCACCTTCGTGGAATTGTCCAATTCGCGCTATATCTGTACTAGCAATAATTGTTCCTTTTATATCAATAATAATAATATTTTCGTCAATTAGCCTTCGAACCTCACGGACAATTTTATTTGCTAAATCGGGAAAAAGCATAAATTGTACACCTCTATTTCTATTTGTTGTACCATTATATATAAATCCAAGCTGAAAAAACTAACATCAAACCATTCTTTTTATGTGGGCGAGAGCATCGGGCCATGCATAGAAGCGGTCAGTGCTTTTTTCGCCCCATGCCGTGAGAAAACAAAAAGAGGAAATAAGTAGAGAACTGTTTTTGTTTTCATAACCGTAGCTACTATGTCGAAAAATCAAAATGTATTTATATATATGTAGTTTTATTAAAATAGGAAGATTTCACACTTTCCTCACAAGTATTTGCTATTTTACAATTATAACGAAATCATCTAAAAATGGAGGGAATCTTTTGAAGAAATACTTTTTTCTGCTCTGTTTTTTGTTTCTATTAGCAGGATGCCAAGGTAATTCATATACACCGATTGCTAAAAATAAAAGTATCATTATAACAACAAATATTAAAGAAGGCAGCGTTAGTTTTATTGATAAAAAGTCGAAAAAGATAGTAACAACATGGGAATTAAAAGAGCCTATTACAGGGATCGCACTGTTACCAAATGGGGAAGACATGCTTGTATATGGTAAGCAGTTAGAATATGCATATATATATTCGTTAACAGAAGGAAACCAAGTGGATAAATGGAAGACAGGAAAAGGGATTACGAATGTCATCGTAGCAAATGATGGAAAGCAATTATTTATGGCTGACCAAAATGAACAAAAAGTACGTTTCTTTACGATAAATGGAAAAGAGACCGGAAGTGTTTCGGTAGGGAAAGGCCCGTTAACAATGGTGCAAAATGATAAACAATTACATGTATTGAATTTTTATGATACGCAGCTATCCACGATTGACTTAGATCAAAAGAAAGTTGTCCATTCATTTATGGTACCACCAGCATCAACAGGGGCCATGGTGAGCGCTGATGGAAAGGAAATATGGATTGGCGGGCATGGTGATGGTACGCAAGTGAATGAGAAAGTATTGGTCTATTCTTTAAAAAATGGACAGATGGTGCGTTCTTTACATGCACCATTTATGCCAGTTAGTATTTCGGGTGATGAAAGATTTATGTATACTTTAAGTCATGGATCAAATACATTAAGAAAATTTGATACACAAACATACCAAGAAGTGGGAGCCCTTGAGGTAGGATCCAATCCATTTGTTTTTTTGAAAAGTGAGAAAGAAGGCTATATAGCAAGCTATGATAGTAATGAAGTGTATGTAATTGATATAGAGAATATGAAAATAAAACAAACGATTGCAGTTGGAAAGGGACCATTTCAACTTGCGCACAGAGAAGGGAGAGAGAAATGAACAAATATAAAGTGTTACTTGTAGATGATGAAAGTGATATGAGACAGCTCGTTGGCATGTATTTAGATAATTTCGGATATGAATGGGGAGAAGCAGAGAACGGAAAAAATGCCCTTCGTATGCTTCATACAGAGCATTATGATTTTGTTATTTTGGATATTATGATGCCGGAGATGGATGGGATTTCAGTTTGTAAAGAAATCCGAAAAACCTCTGATGTACCGATTATTTTTTTAACAGCAAAGGGAGAAGAGTGGAATCGCGTGAATGGCTTACGAATGGGAGCAGACGATTATATTGTAAAGCCATTTAGTCCTGGAGAACTCATCGCTCGTATGGAAGCTGTATTAAGAAGATATACAAAGCAGGAAGAACAACAAGAAGAGCTTCAATTTGGTCCAATCCGAATTAATGAAAAAAGCAGGAAAATTGAGGCGAACGGTGAGACAGTCTCCCTTACGGTAAAAGAGTTTGATTTACTGTACTTTCTTTGCATGCATAATGGACAAGTATTCAGCCGGGAGCAATTACTTGAAAAAGTATGGGGATATGATTATGCAGGAAGTACAAGAACGGTAGATACACATGTTAAAACGATGCGTTTAAAACTTGGGGAAAGTGGAAACTACATTCAAACAGTATGGGGTGTAGGTTATAAATTTGAGGTGTAACATGTTTACGATGGTACAAAAGCTTTGGCTTACGGTAGTATGTGCAGTATGTGTAACAGTTTCTTTTCTCTATTTCGTGTCCTTATATTCATATGAAAAGTTATATGTTCAAAACATTGAAGACTCATTAGTAATGGAAGGAAAAAGACTTGTATCTCAATATAAAAAGGACGAGGGTACGTTAGCGTTTGGAGAAAAAGTTCAGGCATTTGATCGTATCTCGAGTGCGGATGTACTTTTTATAAGCAACCCTCGTGATTTAAGTGCTTGTTTACCTTTTGATGTACATCATCATTCTCTGATTAGTGAGGATGATAGACAAACATTATTGGATGAAAAGACGGTTACAAAAGTTGGATATGAAGAACATTTCGATCGTAATATTATGGGAGTTGTCATTCCTGTTTTAGATGGTAAGAAGTTAGTTGGGATTGTGTACTCCTATATTCCATTAAAGAGTATTAAAGATTTAATTTATGATATGGGGCTTATTTTGGCTCCGTTAGCTTTAGTTATGATTTTACTTACAATATGGATTGGTAGAAAAATTATTATTGCGATTACAAAGCCGCTCTCACAAATGGAACAAGTTGCGAATCATATGGCAACAGGAGATTTTTCTGAGCGTATTACAATTTCATCTGAAGATGAAATTGGTCGTCTAGGTAAAGCATTTAACAAAATGGCAACTTCATTGGAGACTGAAGATACGAAACGTAAGGAGTTTTTAGCGAACGTGTCGCATGAACTTCGGACGCCACTTAGTTATATTAAAGGGTATAGTGAAGCAATTTTAGATGGCGTTGCAAAGGGAGAACAGCAATCGAAATTTACGCAGCTTATCCATAAAGAAGCGGGGCGCATGCAACGGCTTGTGCACGATTTGTTAGACCTAGCACAGCTAGAAGGGGAACATTTTCCATTAAAGAAACAACCAATCGTATTCGCACAGCTCATTGAAGATGTACTTGAAACGTATGAATTGAAAAGTACAGAGAAACAACTGCATATTTCAACGGATCTTGATCCAGATATTATTGTTATGATTGATGAGGATCGGATGCAACAAGTGCTTCATAACTTGTTAGATAATGCTATACGTTATACAAATCAAAATGGTAGTATTGTCATACATTTGGAGAAAAAAGATAAGTGTTGTGAATTGAGAATAAAAGATACGGGAATTGGAATTGATTCAGAACATCTAGAGCAGCTCGGAGAAAGGTTCTACCGGGTAGATAAGGCGAGAAGTCGTCAGCATGGCGGGACTGGTTTAGGGCTTGCTATTGTAAAACAAATTGTGCATATCCATGAGGGAGAGTGGCAGGTTGAAAGCCAAAAAGGAAAGGGCACAACAGTTATTATAAAATTACAGATAAATGAAGAAGGAAGCATGTTTTAGGTAAAGCATGCTTCTTTTATTGAATTACTTAAGGAACACCTAATGAACCAGCTTGATTCAGATGTTATATAAATAGGAATAAAGGCGAATCATCCAGAGGGAAAAACCATTAATGAGTATAATAACCATTAATTCCCTCCATATAACAAAAATTTGGCGATTTTATGAACAAAACATTTGTACTTCTTACCAATTCGTTCTAAAATAGGTATGGATGCAATGTTCTTATAAATCGTTTTAATTGTTGTTTGGATGATACTGAGGTGATTTAACTGGAATACAAATCTATTAAACCGAAAAAAATTTACGAAGAGGTATCTGAAGCCATTTTAACAATGATTAAAAATGGTACGTTAAAACCTGGTGACAAACTTCTTCCTGTTCATCAATTAGCTGAGCAGTTTCAAGTTGGCAGATCTGCAGTTCGTGAAGCGCTAAGTGCTTTACGGGCAATGGGCTTAATTGAAATGAAACAAGGGGAAGGGACATATGTGAAAAACTTCGATTCTTCAGCATTAACAAAGTCGTTAAATCATACGTTGTTAATGAAGAAAGAAGATATTTTGAATTTATTAGAAGTGCGAAAAGTGCTTGAAGTGGGGGCAGTTCGAGTAGCTGCAGCAAAACGTACAGAAGATAATTTACAAAATATGAAGCACTGGTTAGATGAAATGGCAAAAAGCATTGGGAATGAAAAAGCTGGTGAAAAAGCAGATTTTCATTTTCATATGGGGATTGCAGAGTCTTCACATAATAACATCTTACTTGAACTCATGAATCATGTTTCAGAAATGATTGCTGAAACAATTGGTGAGTCAAGACGCATTATTTTATATGGTGAACAAACAACAGCAGAGCGACTTTTAGAAGAGCATCAAGCTATTTATGATGCGGTATTGAAGCAAGATGTAGAATCTGCACAGCAAGCAATGCTAAATCATTTAACAAATGTAGAGCATATTGTCACAGGTAGAAGAGGTATAAATTCGTGATTTAGTCTTTCGAAATTTTATTTTTTTGATAAAATAGAAGAAAGATTAGGTAAGCGTTTTCTTTTTAGAGAGAGGATTAGGTAGGGGAATTATTCCTAACTTCTTCTTTCTATCTAGTCATCTGATGACCATATGAATATTGGCGAAGTTGTAATGAGGGGGAATTATAGTTATGAAAGTTACTTTGTTTGTTACTTGCTTAGTCGATATGTTTGAAACAAATGTCGGGAAAGCAACAGTTGAATTGTTGGAGCGTTTAGGTTGTGAAATTGAATTTCCAGAAGCGCAAGTTTGTTGCGGTCAACCAGCTTATAATAGCGGACATGTAGAGGCAGCGAAAGAAGCGATGAAACATATGATTGAAACTTTTGAAGATGCAGAATACATCGTTACGCCATCTGGTTCTTGTGCGACAATGTTTCACGAGTATCCACACGTTTTTAAAGATGATCCAAAGTGGGCAGCACGTGCACAAAAAGTGGCAGATAAAACCTTTGAATTAACACAATTTATTGTAGATGTGTTAAAAGTTACAGATGTTGGCGCTAGCTTAGAAGGTACAGCAACTGTCCATAAATCTTGTCATATGACACGTATGCTTGGAGTAAAGGAAGCACCAGGAATTTTACTATCAAATGTGAAAGGATTAACTGTAAAAGAACTACCAAACGTACAAAATTGTTGTGGTTTTGGGGGAACGTTTTCAGTTAAGATGACACCAATTTCTGAGCAAATGGTAGATGAGAAAGTTGATAGTGTAATGGAAACGGGTGCTGATTATTTAATCGGTGCTGACTGTGGGTGTTTGTTAAACATTGGCGGACGTATTGAGCGCTTAGGTAAAGAGGTAAAAGTAATGCATATTGCTGAGGTATTGAATAGTCGCTCATGAAGGGGGAACATAAGCTATGTCTATGAAAATCAGTGAGAAAAAATTTAATGATCGTGTTGGCGATGGAATTCAAGATTCATTTATGCGCGGAGCAGTATCTTCTGCACAAACGCGCTTATATACAAATCGATTAAAAGCAGCCGATGAATTAGGAAACTGGGAAGAGTGGCGTGAACTTGGTGAACAAATTCGTCAGCATACATTAGAAAATCTAGACTATTATTTAATGCAACTGAGTGAAAATGTATCTAAAAGAGGCGGGCATGTTTTCTTTGCAAAAACGAAAGAAGAAGCAGCGCAGTACATTCAAGAAGTAGCGAAAAAGAAGCAAGCGAAAAAAGTTGTGAAATCAAAGTCGATGGTAACGGAAGAAATTAGTATGAACCATGCGCTTGAAGAAATTGGTTGTGAAGTGTTAGAGAGTGACTTAGGTGAGTACATCCTGCAAGTGGATAACGATCCACCATCTCATATCATTGCACCAGCACTTCATAAAAACAGAACGCAAATTCGTGATGTATTTAAAGAAAAGCTGGGATATGAAAATTCTGATGATCCATATGAAATGACAAAGTTTGTTCGTAAGCAACTTCGGGAAAAATTTATGGATGCTGAAATTGGGGTAACGGGGTGTAACTTCGCAGTTGCAAATACAGGTTCCCTTTGTTTAGTAACAAACGAAGGAAATGCTGACCTTGTTATGTCGATTCCAAAAACACAAATTGCAGTAATGGGTATGGAACGTATGGTTCCAACGATGGAAGAATTAGATGTTCTTGTTGGTTTACTGTGCCGCAGTGCGGTTGGACAAAAACTAACAAGTTATGTAACAGTAGCAGGACCAATTCAAGAAGAGGAGGTAGATGGACCAGAAGAATTCCATTTAGTTGTCGTAGATAATGGACGTTCTCAAATTCTTGGATCTGAATTCCGCCAAGTCTTACAATGTATTCGCTGTGCAGCTTGTGTAAACGTATGTCCTGTATATCGTCATGTAGGTGGACATTCTTACGGTTCTATTTATTCAGGACCAATTGGTGCTGTATTAACACCGCTTTTAGGTGGATACGATGATTATAAAGAATTGCCATATGCATCTAGTTTGTGCGGAGCATGTACAGAAGCTTGTCCGGTAAAAATTCCATTACATGATTTATTATTAAAACATCGTCAAGTTATTGTTGAACAAGAGGGGCGCGCACCTCTTGCTGAGAAATTAGCAATGAAGATGTTTAGTATGGGGGCTTCTTCAGCGGCGTTATATAAAATGGGATCGAAAATGGCTCCGGCAGCAATGAGCCCATTTACGTCTGGTAATCGTGTAACGAAAGGTGTAGGACCGCTGAAAAACTGGACGGATATTCGTGAGTTCCCGGCTCCAAGTAAGGAAAGGTTCCGTGATTGGTATAAAGATCATAAGAAAGGCGGGGACAAGTGATGACAGGGACAATTCAAAACCGTGATTCTTTTTTAGAGAACATTGCCAAAGAACTTGGGCGTGCACGTAAAACAGAGGGAGTCCAGCGTCCAGCGTGGAAAAATAATGTCAACGTAGAAACGCTGAAAGATTATTCAGAGGAAGAATTGTTAGAAGTATTCAAAAAGCAGTGTACAAACATTCATACGACTGTAATTGAAACGACAAAGGATGAACTGAGTGCAGTAATGCAAAAAGTAATTATTGAAAACGGTGGCGGCCCAATATTATTATCGGAGGATGACCGCTTTGCTACGTATGGTTTGAATTCTTTATTTTCTACAGAGCTTCCAGGCCAAAATGTTGAAGTGAACATTTGGAATCCAGAGAAAAAAGAAGAGAACATTCGCTTAGCTGAAAAAGCGAATATCGGTATTGCCTTTAGTGATTACACATTAGCAGAATCTGGTACCATTGTTGTGCAAAGTCATAAAGGACAAGGCCGTTCTTTACATTTCTTACCTACGGTTTATTTTGCAATCATCCCGCGTGAAACAATCATCCCGCGTATTACACAAGCAGTTCAGGATATGAACACGCGTGTAGAGAATGGAGAAGCAGTAGCATCTTGTATTAATTTCATTACGGGACCAAGTAACTCAGCTGATATTGAAATGAATCTTGTTGTAGGTGTACATGGACCATTAAAAGCATATTATTTTGTAGTGTAAAATGGAGAAAAGCAGGCTAAGAAATAGCCTGCTTTTTTATTAGAACAAAGATAATGCGAAATGGAAGTAACGCACTCTTTTTGTTATATTTTTGGGGAAAGGAGAGGATGGTATGACATTTTATTTATATGCTTTTTTAATAGGAACGGTGCTTGGTTCTTTTTATACGGTTGTAGCAGTACGTATTCCAATGAGACAATCTATTATTGTTCCGCGTTCTTATTGTCATGGCTGTCACCATACGTTAAGCCCGAAAGAACTTATTCCAATTGTTTCGTTTTGTTTGCAAAGAGGTCGCTGCATTCACTGTAAAATGAAAATACCTTTTATTTACACATTGTTTGAGATGATAACAGGGGTAGCATTTCTTTTTTTTGCGTGTATGATGGGAATGGAAAAAGAGCTTCTTTTTATATGGACGTTACTTTCTTTACTTATTATTATTACAATGACAGATTTGTTCTATATGTTAATTCCAGATGTGATTTTATTTTCTTTCGCTTGTTTATTTATGATAGAGATTATTTTTATCCCTCTTGTTCCTTGGTGGGATAGCTTGATAGGTGGAGGAACGATATTTATTGTATTATATCTCGTTCAAATCATATTTCCGGATGGACTTGGAGGAGGCGATGTGAAATTACTTTCACTACTTGGGTTTATAATAGGAGCGAAAGCAATTTTTATTGTGCTTTGTTTTGCTTCTAGCACGAGTCTTTGTTTTTTCGGAATGGCTATTTTATTAAGACGGATGAATCGAAAACAAGCTTTACCATTTGGACCGTTTATTGCACTTGGAACAGTCTGTTATTTGGCTATAGTATATTTGGAGTAAAAGGAGAGGTAGAGGATCAAAGGCCTTGTCCATTCGGTTATGTTTTAGTAACAACGGTGGAAGAGGCTATCAAAATTGTTAGAGACCATGATGTGAGTATCCTATCTCTTGACTATAATATGGGATGGCGTCAAAAAAATGGTTTGGATTTTTTAGAAATTTTTTGTACAGAAGGTCTATACGCAAAGGAAATTCATTTACATACAAACGATTCAATTGGTATGCAGTATATGTTGGACCGGATAAAGTGAAACTTTAATCAGTGGGGGTTTTCCTCATCCCCCACTGATTATTAGTTGAACCAATCGGGCCTTTACGGGCAGTTTATCTCCCACCTAACTTCTTTGCTCCCGCCGAATTTTGAGGTGGGAGTATTACTGCTCGTTAGTGCGGGATAAATAAGGGGAAAGAAGTGAGCGAGATTTCTTCAAATATACAGGTGAAATGTACTGGAAGTTAAAAAGCTCCAAGGGGTCCTTGGAACTTTTTTAGTGCTTCATATGTGCTTGTAAAGGTATAATTTCTTCTTGTTGAATTGCTTCTAAGTTATCTTCTGCCGCTTTAGGCTCTGGATTTTTTATAATTAAATAATGATACACCATACCAACGAATACGGATCCACCAATAATGTTCCCAATTGTAACCGGAATTAAGTTATGAATAGCACCGGCGAAAGAGATTGTATCAGGGTGTGGTGATATTAAAGATAATGCAAATAGTGATAAGTTTGCAATGCTATGTTCATAACCAGATAAGAAGAAAGTGAAGACAAGAAACATCATCATAAGTATTTTTGCTGTATCTCCTTTTACTTGAGAGGGAAGGAAACATGCAAGGCACACAAGCCAGTTACATAAAATCGCTTTGAAAAATAATTGCATTGTAGGTGTTCCCATTTTTCCTTCAACGACTGTATTCATTAAGTGTTCATGATCAATTGCTTCAAAAATACCAGTTGCATAAAATAGTAATGCGAAAAATACTGCACCTGCTAAATTACCTGCATAACAAGCACCCCAATTGCGAAGTGTATCGACAATTGTAGTTTCTTTTCGCAGAGTTGCGACTGTAAAATACATTGTATTCCCTGTAAATAATTCAGCTCCGCCATATATAATTAAGACAAGTGCAATTCCGAAAAACATAGAAGCTGCTAAATATGTTCCGGGTGAATTTGCGATATGAAAAAAGTTACCAAGTTTAAAACATAATACAATAATAAAGCCAATATAAATCCCAGCTAGTGCAGCACGAATGAAATATTGTATTGGATTTGCATCCAACATGTGTTTCTTCTTCTGTGCAAGCTGTACAACGTAAGCTAATCCTTGTTCTAGCATAAGTAATACGCTCCTTTAGTGCATTGTCTGTAAATACTCCTTATATGAATAAAGTACACGTATTTACTTCTCGTTTCAATAAGGTTGTTCAATATTTCACAAAAAGGACATACCTTCAAAATGAAAGCGTTAACAAATTGTATTATAATATTATATGCTTGAAAAAAGAGGGAAAGTAACACTCAATGGATCCTTTATCTATTTTTGAGGTCAATGAAAAAAGCGCTGTTGTTACAGCGCTTTTTCATCCAAATTCTTTTGTATAGTTTGGACACTTGTATCTTTTGAGAAGAACCAACCGCCAGCTGCAATTCCGATTAATACAGTCCAGAATATTAATTTCCATGTAGTAGACTCTGGGAAACTGTGTGGAATAACACCTAAAGCAGGGTGAGCTAATGTGTAAACAGCTAATTTAACACCAACCCAACCAACAATTAAGAAAGCAGCAGTTTCTAATCCTGGTTTACGTTTTAATAGTTGTACGAACGCAGTCGCAGCAAATCGCATAATAATTAATCCGATCATCCCACCTGCAAAAATAACTAGGAACTGTCCTGTATCAAGGCTACCAATTGTACCAAGACCTGTTTTTGGTAAAGTCATTGCTAATGCAACAGCCGCTAAAATAGAATCAACAGCAAACGCAATATCAGCAACTTCAACTTTAAATACTGTCCACCAAAAATTTTCTTGTTTCTTTTTTGATTCTTTCTCTGCAGCTTCCTCATGTGAATTCTTCTTAACGTATGTTTTGAATAAGTGGTTACCAGCGATAAACATTAAGTAAATCGCACCGATTGCCTGCACTTGCCATACGTCGACTAAGAAAGAAATCATAAACAATGATCCGAAGCGGAAGACGAAAGCTCCTGCTAAACCGTAAAATAGTGCTTTTTTTCGTTTTTCTTCTGGTAAATGTTTTACCATGATTGCAAGAACTAGCGCGTTATCAGCTGCTAAAATTCCTTCCAGTGCAACTAAAATTAATAATACCCAACCATACTCCAATAATAATGATACATCCATGTACATTCTCCTCTCATTTGTATAAATATTAAACAAGTGAAGAGGTTTCCCCACTGTTTAGTTTCCCCATACTCCAGCTTATCAACGGTGGGAGGAACTGGAAAAAATGCAAAAAAGACCTCTGCCGTTAATAGGCAAAGGTCTTGCTAGACATATGTAATGAAATGCCAACAAAGCCGGAAGAACTAGGTTCTACGTAATGACGACTTTGTTTCCAAGAATAAATTCTCGGACGCTACTCCCCTTTGGAGATATGCTATTATATTCTTATTATATGGATGATGTAAATGTTTGTCAACCTGTTAAAATGTCTTCGTTTGGATATTTTACCTTTCTTTGTTTTTTTCGTGCAAAAGAAAATGCTAATGTTAAAGGACCCATTTTTCCAAAAAACATCATAAATATAATAGTTAATTTCCCAATTATTGTGAGTTTTGGGGTAAGTCCCATACTGAGCCCAACAGTCCCAAATGCTGAAAATACTTCAAAGGCACTTAGTAAGAGGGGAACTTGTTCAGTGATACTTAAAATTAATATAGCGAAGAAAATAAATGAGATTGAAATGACTACAATGGCAAGTGACTTTACAATTAAACCATCTTTGATTGATTTTTTAAAGATGACAATATCATCTTTCTCTTGCAAAAATTTAAGTACCCCTAATAACATAATTAAAAAGGTTGTTAATTTAATGCCTCCGCCTGTTGAAGCACTACCAGCACCGATGAACATAAGTAACATCATTAGTAAAAGTGATGGTTTTGTTAATTGAGCCATATCAACAGTATTAAATCCAGCTGTGCGTGTGGAAACGGCTTGGAAATAGGCTGCGAGTCCTTCTTCAAATGGTGTAAAGCCTTTCATGGAAATGGGATTATGGAATTCGAATATAAAAATTAAAATTGTAGCAGCTATATTTACAATAAGAGTAGATGAGAGCATAAGTTTAGAGTGTAACGTAAGGTTCTTAAAGTTGCGTTTTCTCTTTATATCCACTACGACTGTGAAGCCAATTCCGCCTAAAATAATGAGAGACGAAATGACTACGTTGACGAGTATACTATGAGAATGTGACATCAAGTTATCAGTCCAAATAGAAAATCCAGCGTTGTTAAATGCTGAAATAGCATGAAAAAAACTATAATATAGTCCGCTGGAAACACCGTATTTGGGAATCCATTCAAAAGCAAGAAGGAGGGTAGCAAAACATTCAATGGTAAAAGAAAATAAAAATAATGATTTTGCGAGACGGATTACTCCGCCGATATTTGTTTGGTTTAATGCTTGCTGTAGTAAAATTCGATTTTGGAGACCGATTTTTCTTCCGAGCATAATCGCGATTAATACAGCGAAGCTCATAATCCCGAGGCCGCCAACTTGAATGAGTGTTAAAATGACGAGTTGGCCAAATAAGGTGAATACTTTTCCGGTGTCGACAACGCCGAGTCCTGTAACTGTACATGCAGAAACAGTTGTAAATAGAGCGTCTAGCCAAGAAATGGGTGTTGTAGTAGAGATAGGTAGTTTTAATAAACATGTTCCGATAATGGTTAATGTAATAAAAGATAATGTAAGTACACGAGGTGGACTCATTCTGATGTTAATCCGTTTCATAGTATACATCTGTCCTTTCGATTTGCTCTTTGTAGTATGTGAAGAAGGATGATAATGTATGTTGTCAAAAAGAAAGGAGGCAGAGTGTGTCTGCCTCCTGACGCCATTGTTATAGGATTATCCACGTAATTGCTGTTGTGCTAAGGAAACAAGACGTTTTGTTACTTCGCCACCGACAGATCCGTTAGAACGAGATGCTGTATTAGAACCTAAGCTTACACCGAACTCTTGAGCAATTTCATATTTAAATTGTTCCAATGCTTGCTCAGCACCAGGAACAAGTAATTTATTTGTTTTTACCATTTATAACACATCCTAATGTATATTCCAGTTTATTTTTTTTTATGAGCAGTGAAGAGGTGGGCTCACTGTATAAACTGGTATCGTTAGTGTATGTGTTATATGTTTGCTCATACACGGAAGTAATCGGTGAGATTAGAAGTTATTGGATACGAAAAAAGAGTAGCAAATTTGCTACTCTTTTTTCAGTATTGTTGCTGTCCCTTCGACAACTAGGTTATTCAATTGATTATATACATTTGTTTGCAACGTAATAATCTTTTTATCATCACGTTTTTTGATCACTTCTGCGACGACACGTAAAGTGTCACCAATTTTTACAGGTGCCCGAAATGATACATTTTGTGATAAATAAATTGTGTTTTTTCCTGGTAATTTTGTTCCAAGAACGGTAGAAATAAATCCTGAAACAAGCATACCGTGTGCAATTCTTTCTTTAAACATTGTGGTTTTTGCAAAAGAGTCTAGAATATGAATTGGATTTACATCCCCAGTCAGTTTTGCAAAAGTGATAATGTCTTCATTCGTAATCGTTGTTGTTAAGGATGCTTGATCGCCAACTTGAATCTCATCATAATGAAGCTCTTGAACAGACTGTGCTTCTTGAAATGGATTCATTTTTTCCTCCTTCTTTTCCATATCGAAAAATGTAAGCCATCTTGATGTAATAGGAGGAAGGAAGAGTTTAGTTTGTTCTGCGGTAAGCTGCCACATTTTTCTTACTTGATGGAAGTAAATAGATTTTTTGAGTTTTCCTCGAACTTTTGTACGAGTTCCAACTGCGTAGATTTGAATTCTTCCAAAAAACTTTCTAGTTGTTTTTGAACCTCGTTCCGTTGAAGTTGTTGTTGTTCAATGAATTGCTTTGTTGTTTCTTCAAACTGGCCACTCGTTTGTGTAAGAATTGTCAAAGATGTTTTTGTTGGAGACACAGTTAGTTGATGAATATGATTAGAAAGTTCATTCCATTTGTCTTGCCATTCGTTAATTTGTTCATTTAAGGAATTTCCTGTGAATTGCTTCACGTATTCTGTATATTGACTATTCAATTGAGTAGTGAATTGTTGTAGTTCTTTTTCGAGTTCATCTACCCCTGCTGTTAATTTATGCAAAGCATCTTGTTGTTGTTTTAATGTTTCTAAAGTAAGTTGTTCTAATTGTTTCCCTGCTGAAGAGAAAAGGGAAAGAGAGTGTGACCAATTTTTCCAAAATGCATCGACAAGTTCGTATGGTTTAGTTTCCATTGTTTGACCTCCAAATGTTTTTTTGCATATTGTGAACGCAGATTATTCTGCTGTACCACCAGGTGAAGATGAAGAGTTTTTCTCATCCTTTTCTGGAGAAGTAGAAAATGGAAAGAATGCGTTGGTGTATAACGTAAAAAACGTCCGCAGCATATTTTGGTAATGCTCAAAAGAGGTCGCGCATGTTGCTAAATATTGCTCTCCATATTCTGTTAAAGAATAAATTCGCTTTGCTGGCCCACCTTCACTTGTATCCCAAGTAGAAGAAATAAGGTTTTCTTTTTCTAACTTGCGTAATGTTCTATACACATTACCTTGGTCAACGGAAGAGAAGCCGATATCCATTAGCATTTGAATTAGTTTGTAACCGTGAAGACTCCAGTCTTTTAGACATAGAAGTAAGAAGGGAACTAAGAAGTTTTTTGGCATGGAGTTTGGTTGTTTCGCTTGGTTTTTTTCCAAACTTTCTTGTTGGTCTGGTTCATTATGTAGCATGATTGTGCATCACCTCATGAATCAGTTAGATGGAATTTTTTGCTTATAAGTGCAATTTACACCTATCTGTTTTCAATGTCAATACATTTGTTGGAATATAGAAAAAAATAAAATACAGACTTGAAGTTTTATTCAGAATATTAGAAAATAGTGAATAGGATGAATTGTTTCAAAAACGAATAAAGGAGTGTAGGAGAAGTGATTGATCAAAAATTCGATCCACTACAAGCATGGAAAGAAGCTTATGAACAGACTGAAACATTTTGGGGAAAAGCGCTCAATGAAACAATCAAAACAGAAGAGTATTCTGCTTGGATGGGAAGCGTTCTAGATTTGAACTTGTTTTATCAGAAGATGTTAAATGATGCAACGAAGGGCTATTTAGAAAAAGTGAATATACCAACTCAAGATGATATTGCAAGGGTAGCTACGCTTGTTATCAACCTAGAAAATAAAGTTGATAACATTGAAGAATTTTTGGAAGAAAAAGCAGAATCTCTAGGACAATCTCCTACGCTAAAGCGTGATGTAACAAAAGTGAAACAAGATATTCGTACATTAGAAAATAAGGTAGACAAGATTTTAGAATTACTTGAAAAACAAAATGAAGTGTTAGCAAAATTACAGGAACCCGTGAAAGAAGCGGCGAAAGCACCTGTGAAACCAGAAAATAAAAAATAGTTATGAAGCGCCTTATTTACTTGTATCAAAAAGGGGAGGGAGAATCCTTTTTGCAGGCAGTATAACGGCGAAAAAATATTATATATGGTGCTTTTTATATAAGTGCTAATTCGATTCATTCATTATCGTTCATAAATTCATTAAAGGGGGAAAAGAAATGACTCAATTAAATGGTAAAGTAGCAATCGTAACAGGTGGAGCAAAAGGGATTGGAAAAGCGATTACAGTAGCGTTAGCAACAGAGGGAGCAAAGGTTGTTATTAACTATAATAGCAGTAAAGAAGCAGCTGAAAACCTAGTGAATGAATTAGGGTTAGAAGGTCATGACGTATATGCAGTACAAGCAGATGTTTCTAAGCTAGAAGACGCAAAGCGCCTTGTAGATGAAGCGGTAAATCATTTTGGTAAGGTAGATATTCTTGTGAATAATGCTGGTATTACAAGAGATCGTACATTCAAAAAATTAAATCGTGAAGACTGGGATCGCGTAATCGATGTGAATTTAAGTAGCGTATTTAATACAACGAGTGCGGCACTTCCTTACATAACAGAATCAGAAGAAGGTAGAATCATTAGCATTTCTTCTATTATTGGACAAGCGGGTGGATTTGGCCAAACAAACTATTCAGCAGCAAAAGCTGGTATGTTAGGGTTTACAAAATCATTAGCGTTAGAACTTGCGAAAACAAATGTAACGGTGAATGCGATTTGCCCAGGATTTATTGATACAGAAATGGTAGCAGAAGTACCAGAAGATGTTCGCCAAAAAATCGTTTCTAAGATTCCAAAGAAACGTTTTGGACAAGCTGATGAGATTGCAAAAGGTGTTGTATACCTATGCCGTGATGGAGCGTATATCACTGGTCAACAGTTAAATATTAACGGCGGATTATATATGTAATGAAGGAAGAAGAAAGTGCATATCCATAGCAGGAGTGCACTTCTTTCTTGAAGAAGGAAATCAATCAAAAAGGAGATAGGAAAATGACTACATTCGTAACGGAATGGGAAAAGCAATTAGAACTATACCCAGAAGAATATCGAAAAGCATATCGTCGTTTTAAAAGAGCGAGTGAGGTTTTGTTGCGTGAACCAGAGCCACAAGTTGGTTTAACTCCCAAAGAGGTCATTTGGACGAAAAATAAAACGAAGCTGTATCGTTACATTCCAAAGCAGGAAAAAACACATTCGGTTCCAATTTTATTAATTTATGCGCTAATTAATAAGCCATATATTATGGATTTAACACCAGGAAATAGTTTGGTGGAATATTTAGTGGACCGTGGTTTTGATGTATATATGCTTGATTGGGGTACATTCGGGTTAGAAGATAGTCATTTGAAATTCGATGATTTTGTATTCGACTATATTGCAAAAGCAGTTAAGAAGGTCATGCGAACTGCAAAATCGGACGAGATTTCTTTACTTGGTTATTGCATGGGAGGAACGCTAACATCCATTTATGCAGCACTTCATCCACATATGCCAATTCGTAATTTGATTTTTATGACAAGTCCGTTTGATTTCTCTGAAACAGGATTATATGGCCCGTTATTAGATGAAAAGTATTTTAACTTAGATAAAGCGGTGGATACATTCGGAAATATTCCACCGGAAATGATTGATTTTGGAAATAAAATGTTAAAACCGATTACAAACTTCGTTGGTCCATATGTTGCTTTACTTGATCGCTCAGAAAATGAACGCTTTGTAGAAAGCTGGAAGCTCGTTCAAAAATGGGTTGGAGATGGTATTCCATTCCCAGGTGAATCATATCGACAATGGATTCGCGATTTTTATCAAAATAATAAATTGGTTAAAGGTGAGCTCGTAATTCGAGGCCAAAAAATAAAACTTGAAAACATTAAGGCAAATGTATTAAATATTTCTGCAAAACGTGATCATATTGCATTGCCATGCCAAGTAGAGGCGCTCTTAGATCATATTTCTAGTACAGATAAACAGTATGTGTGCTTGCCGACAGGACATATGTCAATTGTATATGGCGGAACTGCTGTAAAACAAACGTATCCTACAGTTGGAAACTGGCTTGAGGAACGCTCTAATTGAAGTAAAGCAGTGATGGCTTGAACAAATATCTTGTTTGTTCATACGAATGAAATGGAAAATCCAGCTAGTACAGACTAGCTGGATTTTTTTATGTAAAGTAACAAAAACTAAAAGGAAGGAAATTAAATTTTAGGAGCATAGTTATGAAATTAACATTAGGGAAGTTATACTGGAATGAAGAAGCTTCTATGCCTTGTTATCCACTATTAGAAAGTGATATGATATGTGATGTGTTGATTGTGGGAAGTGGTGAAACAGGTGCTCATATTGCATATTTTTTAACGTTGTTAGGAATGAAAGTTATATTGATTGATAAGCGAAAAATTGCAAATGGGAGCACGCTTGCAAATACAGGAATACTTCAAGTTGCTCATGATAAATCATTAACTTCTATGATTCATACGTTTGGAGAAGAAAAAGGGGTACGTACTTATCAGCTTTGTTATGAGGCACTACAGACATTAGAACGGGTTGTTTCAAAGTTAGATATGGACTCTTGTTTCATTCCAAAAAGCAGTTTATATTATGCGAGTCAGAATGAAGATATTTTATCCCTTCAAGAAGAGTATCGTATATTACAACGTTACGGATTTCCTGCTACGTATTTTACAGAATCTGATATTAAGAAACGATATTCATTTACAAAACCGGCGGCATTATATACAGAGGGAGATGCGGAAGTGAACCCGTATATGCTAGCACATGGTCTTATACATAAAGCAAACCAACTAGGAGCTTCTATTTTCGAAAATACAGAAGTTATGCATATTAAGTCAGTTCAAAAAGATATAGTTTCCTATATAAAAACGGGTAAGAAAATTGTCGCGAAAGCAGTGATTGTGGCTACAGGATATGAAATGCTATTTGGAAAAAAAGAAGCGAATGCAACAGTAGAAACTTCTTATGCGATCGTTACAAATGAACAAGAGCATTTTAATGGATGGCACGAACAATCATTAATTTGGGAAACGGCTCGTCCGTATTTATATTTCCGTACGTATAAGAATCGAATTATTGTAGGCGGATTGGATGAAGCTATGCAAATTCAGAAATTTGGTGATACAAAGCTATTGCATAAACGAGAAGTGCTTACTAGAATGATACAGGAGATGTTTCCAAATCTTTCAAATGTAAGAGCTGAATATTATTGGGCTGCTGCATTTGGGGGAAGTCGTGATGGACTTCCTATTTTAAAAGAAGATAGGAAAATCTCTAATTTGTACTATGCATTACCGTATGGGGGAAATGGAACTGTATATGGAATGGTATTTGCAAAACTATTTCAGCAGTTATTTACAAATAAAGAAAATGGTGATTTTTCTTTGTTTAATCGATAGAAAAAAGGTAGCGAAGTGATGGAATGAGAGATATAAAGAAATTTTTACAAAAACTACGTCCGGTGCAGCTTATTGTTTTATTCTATTTTATAGCAGTAATTGTTTCGGTCATTTTATTAAGTTTTCCATTTTTCATTAAACCGGGTGTAAAGTGGACGTTTATAGATGCGTTATTTACATCTGTTAGTGCTGTAAGTGTTACAGGACTTTCCGTCGTTTCTATTCCAGATACATTTAATACAGCAGGTATTATTGTTTTAGCGCTTGTATTACAATTAGGTGGTTTAGGAATTATGGCACTTGGTACATTTGTTTGGATGTTAACAGGGAAAAAAATTGGTCTGCAGCGAAGAAGATTAATTATGGCAGACCATAACCAAGGAAATTTGTCAGGTCTCGTTGAGCTCATGCGATCTATTTTAATTTTGATTGTTTCAATAGAAGCAGTTGGAGCCCTTCTCTTGGGAACAAGGTTTTTACTCTATTTTCCAACTTGGCAGGAAGCGTATTTTCACGGTTTTTTTGCCGCTGTTAGTGCGACGACGAATGGTGGGTTTGATTTAACAGGTCAGTCGCTTATTCCATATAAAAACGATTATATTGTACAAATTATTCATATGCTACTTATTATTTTAGGAGCAATCGGATTTCCGGTATTAATGGAGATAAAGCAGTACTTGAGTAAGAGAAAACATCAATTATTTCGTTTTTCACTATTTACAAAACTAACGACAACGACATTTTTCTCACTTGTTATTGTTGGAACAATCGTTATTTTTTTACTGGAGCGAAATCAATTTTTAGTAGGGAAAACTTGGCATGAAACGGTGTTCTATACACTGTTCCAATCCGTTACAACGAGAAGTGGCGGATTAGCGACAATGGATATACGGGAGTTGTCACAGCCGACGCTTTTATTTATGAGTGTTTTAATGTTTATTGGTGCTTCACCAAGTTCAGTTGGAGGAGGGATACGTACGACGACGTTTGCTGTAAACATCCTTTCTTTATATACGTTTGCAAAAGGTGGTAGAACGGTACGTGTCTTTAAACGCCAATTACATGAAGAAGATATTTTAAAAGCATCTGTTGTGATGACGATGGGGATTTTATTATGTGCTTCGGCGCTATTTATTTTGTCAATGACTGAAGACGTACCATTAATGAGTTTAATTGTTGAAGTATGTTCTGCATTTGGAACGACTGGACTATCGACAGGCATCACTTCTGATTTAACCACTATTGGAAAGCTTGTATTAATTATTCTTATGTTTATTGGGCGTGTTGGTATCTTAACATTTATTTTGGCTAGTGGTGGAAGAGAACAACCACCTCGCTATAAATATCCGAAAGAGAGAATTATCATTGGATAAAGTGAAACCATTCTACCTGTGAAGGTAGAATGGTTTTTTAATCGTTAATACCAAATTGAGGGTGCATAAATGAATCTTCAGCTCTATCTGCTTTGTTTTGTAACACTTCTTGATTTTCTTCTGAAATCCATCCGATATCATTTGTTGGGTGAATCCATTCCTTGCCAGCCATGATAGCTGGATCAACTTCATCACTCCAATTGTTAAGTGGGCTATTTTTTGAATTGTATTTACTATCTCCAATTACAACATCATATTGATTGATAAAAGGTTGTTGCATTTGTTTTCCTGTACCTTTAAAGGAAGGAAAGTTCATCTGATGCGGAAGTGTCTCATCTAAAATGGGTGAATCAATTTGTTGTTTTTTTTTCAAAATAATCGTTCCTTCTTTATTGTAGTAGGAAATGTAAATTCCTTGTTCATATATAATGTTTCCCTATATATGTTACTTTGTACTTGTTAACACTTCCCATCAATAATTTTCGAATGTTTCCCCAAACTAATATAGAAAGTGATATGTCATTACAGTGAGGGAAGGTATTGTAAATGGTAAAACGAAAAGTAAAGCAACATGCGGCAATGAATCATAATAAAACTCCAAAAGAAAGTCTGCCAGATGCGGAATTTGCGGTAGAGTATGAAAATGAAAATCCAGCGAAATATGCAAATCGTAATTCAAAAAAGGGTAAGCAAAAATGAGGCGTTTTTACAAACGCCTCATTTTTTTGTGGGATTTTTAATCTTTTTTTAATTATTTGTAAATTTTCTGTTTTTTAGTGGGAGAAAAACATGTAAAAACATTGAAGTAACAACGTATTACACAAAAACAAACAACAAACAAAAGATTAATGTTGGTTTAATACTGCTTTTACACTTGGCGTTTATATTGGAGTTGTACATAAGAAAAATAAAAGGAGAGAGAAACAGTGAAAAAAACATTCTTTAAAGCTGTAGCAACCGGGGTAGTATTTTCTTTATTAATGGGATGTGGTGCTAAGAAAGAAGAAACTGCGGGGGCAGAAGCGAAAGGTGACAAATTGTCCGGATCATTAACAGTTTACACAGCGATTGAAGAAGAACTTGTCCCTATTTATCTTGATTCCTTTAAAAAGAAATATCCAGATGTGAAATTAAATATCGTTCGTGATTCAACCGGGGTTATTACAGCGAAATTGTTAGCGGAAGGAAAAAATACACAGGCAGATGTTGTATGGGGAACAGCAGCTTCTAGTCTTCTAGCTCTAGAAAAGAAAGAAATGTTAAAAGAATATTCTCCAAAAGGTGTAGATCGTGTACTTCCGCAATTTAAAGATGATAAAAAGCCAGAGAAATGGGTTGGAAATACGGCGTTTATGACAGGGATTGCTGTTAATAAAGAAGAGCTCAAAAAGAAAAACTTACCGATGCCAACATCATATGAAGACTTAACAAAACCAGAATATAAAGGAACGGTTGTTATGCCGCATCCAGCTTCATCTGGAACAGGGTTTTTAACGGTATCTGCATGGCTACAAATTATGGGTGAAGATAAAGGTTGGGATTATATGAAGAAACTTCATGACAATATTGCAACTTACACGCATTCAGGGTCAAAACCAGCAAAATTAGCAGGTGCCGGTGAATACCCAGTCGGAGTGTCTATGATTTATAGCGGTTTAAAAGAAAAACAAAAAGGCGCACCAATTGAAGTGGCTCTTCCAAAAGAAGGATTGGGCTGGGAAGTAGAAGCCAATGCATTAATTAAGAAAGATAATGCGAAAAACGATAAGATTGCGAAAGCGTTTTTAGATTGGGCAATTACAGATGATGTGATGAAGTTATATTTTGAGAAAAATGGATTTGCAACGATTAAAAATGATTATAAACTGCCAGATGGTTTCCCGAAAGATGTAACAGACAAGTTATATAAAAATAATGATTTCAAATGGGCAGCTGAAAATCGCGATAAAATTTTAGAACGTTGGGAAAAAGAGTTTGGTCAAAAAGCAGAACCGAAAAAGTAAGTGGGAGAGAGAAAAATGAGCGAATATTTATCAATTCAACATATTCAAAAACAGTTTGATGCGTTTACAGCGTTAAAAGATATTTCTTTTACAGTACAAAAAAATGAGTTTGTTTGTTTACTTGGGCCAAGTGGCTGTGGTAAAACGACGTTACTTCGTATTTTGGCCGGTTTAGAAGAGCCGACAGCAGGGAGTATAGCTGTTAATGGTAAAGATATTACAGCATTGCCACCTGGAAAGCGAAATTTAGGGATGGTGTTTCAATCATATGCGTTATTTCCAAATTTAACAGCACTTGAAAATATTGAATATGGATTGAAAACGAAGCGGTATTCCAAAGCGGAAGTAAAAGAGAAAGCGATAGAAGCATTAGAGCTTGTTGATTTGTTGAATGTGAAAGATAAATATCCTGCTCAAATGTCTGGGGGACAACAGCAGCGAGTTGCACTTGCGCGTGCGCTCGCGCTGTCTCCTGATATTTTATTGCTGGATGAGCCACTTTCGGCACTTGATGCAAAAGTGCGTGAGAAATTACGTAGAGAGATGCGTGAGTTACAAGAAAAAGTAGGAGTTACAACCATTATGGTGACGCATGATCAAGAAGAGGCATTAACGATGGCTGATAAAATTGTTGTTATGAATCATGCGGAGATTATGCAGATTGGAACACCAGAGGAGATTTATCAAAAGCCAGCGAATCCGTTTGTTGCAGATTTTATTGGTTCTATTAATTTCTTTTCGGAGAATGACAGGAAACAAGCAATTCGTCCAGAGCATGTTGTCATTGTGCAAAATGATGGGATTAAAACAGTTGTAGAAAATATGGAGTTTCGTGGCTCTGTATACCGAACGGAAGTACGTGTAGTAGACGAGAAGACACATCTTTATAATGAGCGAATTGTTGTGGATGTATTAGCATCAGTGGCAGAGCAAAATTGTATTCGAAAAGGAAAACCACTTCAAATTTCATTTTCAGAAAATCATATGCTGTCATATGGAAAGAAGGTCATTGTATAGATGGAAATGTTAGAAAACTATAAAACAGAAGCTTCTAGAAAAACAGTCAAGAGAAGTATCGGGAAAGAAGAGTGGATACAAAGGTTGTTAGTTGTTAGTATGCTTCTTGCATTTCTTGTCATGCTTGTATTGCCACTACTACAACTGTTTACACAAGCTTTTTACGATAAAGACGGTGTTTTCATTGGCATTGCAAACTTTAGCAAATATTTTACAACACCAACTCTTGTTCAATCGTTGCAAAATACGGTATGGGTTTCAGGACTTACGACCATTATCTCAGTTACATTAGCATTTGTGTATGCATATGCAATTGCGCGTACGAATGTTTTTGGTAAGCGTCTGTTTCAGTACATCGCCCTATTGCCGTTATTTGCGCCAACGATGATGCACGGGATTGCGCTTACATATTTATTTGGTAACCAAGGGTTAGTAACAAAAGGGCTGTTTGGTTTATTTGAAGGACTGCACATTCCATTATACGGACCTGTTGGAATTACAATTGCTGAGGTTATTTATACCTTTCCACAAGCATTTCTTATTTTGTTAATTGCTTTTCAAGGTTCAGATTATCGTTTATATGAGGCGTCAAACATGCTAGGGGCAGGAAAAGTAAAACAATTTTTCACTGTTACATTACCGAGTGTGAAATATGGACTAATTAGCGCAATGTTTGTCGTTTTTACACTTAGTTTTACTGATTTTGGGGCGCCAAAAATCGTAGGCGGTCAATATAATGTGCTTGCAACGGATGTATACAAACAAGTAATTGGCCAACAAAATATGCCAATGGGGGCGACGATCGGAATGATTTTGTTAATCCCAGCTATATTCGCATTTGCAGTAGACCGAATTACTCAAAGAAAACAAGCGAATTTTTTATCTTCAAAAGCAGTTCCATATCGAATTCCTACTAATAAAAAAAGAGATACGATTTCGTTCATATATTGCACTATCATTACACTTATGATCATTCTTTTATTTGTTGCAGTTGGTGTTGCAGCAAGTGTAAAAGTATGGCCGTATAATATGACATTTACACTTGAACACTTCAACTTCTCAAGTTTAACAGGAGATGGAATTGAAGCTTTTAAAAATAGTGTCATTGTTTCAGCGATTACAGCGGTTATTGGAGCAATTCTAACATTTGCGTTTGCATATGCGATTGAAAAAATTCAGCAGTTAGCATTCTTTAGAAAAGTGGGATATTTTTTCTCGATTGTACCGCTCGCTATTCCTGGATTAGTACTAGGACTAGGATATGTCTTTTTCTTTAGTCAACCGACCATTCAATTTTTGGGATGGGAAGTAACAAATCCGTTTCATCCTTTGTATGGCACGATCGCGGTTCTTGTGCTTGTGAATATCATTCACTTCTATTCTGTAACCTTTGTTACAGCAACAACTGCGCTAAAGAAACTAGATCGAGAGTTTGAGCTTGTTTCACAATCGATGGGAATCCCGTTTTATAAAACATTCTTTCGGGTAACGGTACCGATGTGCTTACCAGCAATTTTAGAAATGGTGATGTACTATTTTGTGAATTCAATGGTAACTGTATCGGCGGTCGTTTTCTTATATGCAGCTGATTTTAAATTGGCAGCAGTTTCAATTGTGAATATGGATGACGCCGGAAACGTTGCACCTGCAGCAGCAATGAGTGTACTTATTGTTGTAACGAATATTGTAGTTAGAGCCCTATATGAATGGGGAACGAAAGCGATTCGAAATCGAACATCATTATGGCAAAAAAGATAAGAAGGGTGATGGATAGAATGAAAATTGAAGCGGTTATTTTTGATTGGGCTGGTACGACAGTTGATTATGGATGTTTTGCACCATTAGAAGTGTTTATGGAAATCTTTCATAAACGAGGTGTTGTCATCACAGCCGAAGAAGCACGTAAGCCAATAGGATTACTGAAAATTGATCATGTTCGCGCATTAACAGAAATGCCTCGTATTAGAGAAGAATGGAAGCGAGTTTTTGGACAACTACCAACAGAGGCAGATATACAGGAAATGTATGAAGAGTTTGAAGAAATTCTCTTTTCTATCTTACCGCGATATGCAACACCGATTCCTGGGGTGAAAGAGGTGGTTGCACATGTACGTAACCGAGGTATTAAAATTGGTTCCACAACAGGTTATACGAGAGAAATGATGGATATTGTTGCAAAAGAAGCAAAAGAGCAAGGGTATGAGCCAGATTTTCTTGTCACACCAGATGATGTTCCGGCTGGTCGACCACATCCATGGATGTGTTATAAAAATGCAATGCATCTAGGTGTATATCCGATGAACCATATGTTAAAGGTTGGAGACACAGTTTCGGATATGAAAGAAGGGAAAAATGCGGGGATGTGGACTGTCGGTGTCATCCTTGGTAGTAGTGAGCTTGGTTTAACAGAAGAGGAAGTTGAAAATATGGATCCAGTAGAACTTCAGGGGGAAATGGAAGTGGTTCGTAAGCGTTTTGTAGAGAATGGGGTTCATTTTACGATTGAAACAATGCAAGAATTACTAAAAGTAATTGAAATTATCGAAAAAGAAGAACTTATTATTTCATAAAAGGGGTATGAGTCATGAATAACAATCATTATTTACTATTAACGCCTGGTCCATTAACGACAACAAAAACTGTAAAAGAAGTTATGCTATATGATTGGTGTACATGGGACACTGAATATAACACAATGGTACAAGAAGTGCGAAGCCACCTTGTAGCATTAGCAACAAAGGACGAGGAACGTTATACAACAGTTTTCATGCAAGGGAGCGGTACTTTTTCTGTTGAATCAGTGATCGGCTCGGTTATTTCGAAAGAGGGGAAACTGCTTGTTTGTACAAATGGTGCGTACGGAAAGCGAATTGTACAAATGGCAGAGATGTTACATATTGATGTTGTTGTGAGCCAAACAGAAGAATGGGAGCCTACAAATCTCGTAGAAGTAGAAGAATTATTGCAAAAAGATCCAACAATTACACATGTTGTTGTCGTACACTGTGAAACAACGACAGGGATTATAAATCCAATTGCAGATGTATGTAAATTAGGGAAACAGTATGGAAAAGTTACAATTGTTGATGCAATGAGTAGCTTTGGTGGCATTGAAATGGACGTTTCAGATTTGCAAATTGATTTTATGATTAGTAGTGCCAATAAATGTATTCAAGGTGTTCCAGGTTTTGGGTTTGTGATTGCAAGGCGTGATGAATTAGAAAAATGTAAAGGACAAGCTCGTTCGTTATCATTAGACCTTTATGATCAATGGGAGACGATGGAAGTGCAAAATGGAAAGTGGCGCTTTACGTCACCAACGCATATTGTACGTGCCTTTTACCAAGCGTTGCTTGAACTAGAAGAAGAGGGCGGGGTTCAAGCTCGAAATGCTCGCTATCGTAATAACCAACAAGTATTAGTAAAGAGAATGAAAGAAGTTGGTTTTCAGTCGTTAGTAGATGAAAAATATCAATCTCCTATTATTACATCTTTTATTTACCCGGAAGAAAGTTTTCAATTTAATAGATTGTATAATGAGCTCAAACAGCACGGTTTTGTGATTTATCCAGGGAAAATTTCGAAAGTGGATACGTTCCGAATTGGAAATATTGGAGATGTGCACGAAGATGATATTCACCGATTAGTAGATATTATTGCAAAAGGAGCTGTTATAGGATGAAAGTATTTTGTTTAGGCGGAGCCGGGAAAATTTGTCGCGAAGCAATTTTAGATTTAGTTCAATTTTCATCTTTTGAAACGATTACGGTTGCAGATTTTAATGAAGAAGAAGGCCGAAAAGTAGTAGAGTGGTTAGATGATCCACGTGTTGATTTTGTGCGAGTAGACGTTACAAATCATGAAGATACCGTAGCAAAAATGAAAGGTTATGACATTGTCATGGATGGTACAACGATTAAGCTAAATGGATTATCTACGCGTTGTATTGCGGAGGCTGGGTGCCATGGTGTGAATTTAAATGGATTTGGCGAGGAAAATGAGTCGCATGATGTATTTGTTCAAAATGGAAAAACTTGTTTGCCGGGATTTGGTATGACGCCAGGTGTGACACAAATGATGGCGATGTATGCAGCGAATCAGTTAGATTCAGTAGAGTCAGTACGAGTAAGTCATGGATCCTATCGTCCGATTGCATTCTCAGCTTCGATTACAGAAACAACAACGTATGAATATGATCCGAAATTGCCGACGCGCACAGTATTTGAAAACGGTGAATTCAAACAAGTACCTCCGTTTGCACGCCCAAGGGAAATTGAATTACCTGAACCATATGGTAAAGCGGTTCAGTATATTATCCCTCACTCCGAAACAATCACGCTAGCTAAAGCGTTAAAAAATAAAGGAGTACAGCTTATTGAAACACGCGGAACTTGGCCGCAGCAAAATATGAAGCTTGTTCGTGCTCTATACGATTACGGTATATTACGTAACGATACAATTGAAGTGAATGGTAAAGGGATTGGTATTATGGATTGTATTTCAAACTATTTGCTGCAATCGAAAGAAGGACAAGAAACAGCGGTATACGGATATGCACTTCATGTTGAAGTGATTGGGGAAAAAAATGGTCAAAAAGTGCAGCATGTTTTATATCATACGCATCCTACTTCAGACGGATCTGTCGAAGAATGGGAGAACCTGCGAGCTTATACAAGAAATGTAGGAATTCCATTTGGAATTGCAACGGAGCTAATTGCAAAAGGGGAAGTGAAAGAAAGCGGTGTTGTAACGCCTGAAGAAGCTTTTCAAAATCCAAAAATCATTTTTGATGAGTTAGAAAAACGAGGCATTCATATCCATGAAGAAGTGTGTGTCTTAGAAGAAAACTATGATTTTGTATAAGCAAAACTTTTATTAACCTATCCCCATATAAATCCCATCTCAAAATCTTGAGATGGGATTAGGTTGCCTATATAAGCGAGATAAATGAGGTGAAGTAATGTCTGTTGTTGGAGAAGAGAGAAAGCGTAATATTCTTGAAAAAGTAGAATTTAAAGGCAAAGTGAAAGTCTCAGAGCTTGCGAGGGAATTTTCAGTATCAACAGAAACCATTCGCAGATACTTAGAAGAGCTTGACCGGGAAAAGAAGTTGAAGAAAGTATATGGGGGAGCCGTTCAGCTTCCGGGAGCTGGCATAGAGCCACCTATGTTAGAGAGAGAAATGCTATATATTGAAGAAAAAAAAAGAATCGGCTATAAAGCAGCAACTTTTGTAGAAGATGGAGATGTAATTGTTATCGATGATGGAAGCACACCACTCCAAATGGTCCCTTATCTCGTACATCGAAAAAACTTAACTGTCGTGACGAGTTCATTTCCTGTTGCCACCCAATTGATTTCTTCTATAAATAAAAAAATGTTTGATGGTGAAGTATTGTTTATTGGAGGAAAGGTGTCTCCTAAGCACTGTCGTGTCTCAGGATCTATTTCACAGCAAGTCATTCGTCAATTTCATTTTCATAAGGCGTTTATTTCAATTGATGGATTGTTACCGAGTTTTGGAATTTCAAGTTTTGAATTGGAAAAAGCTAAGTTATCAGAAGCGATGATTCAGTTAGCGGAAAAAACATTTGTTTTATGCGATCATACAAAGCTTGGGCTAAAAGGAAATTATCGAATTGCCGATTTGTCTAATATTGAGCACGTTATTTGTGATAAAAAAATGCCGCATAGTTTTGAAGAATTCATTACAAAAAATAATATTCGCTGGACGATTAGTTAAATATATGTTTCTTGTCCTAGTGAAAAACTGATATAAAACCATTTCTTTTAGGTGGAAGAGAGGATCCGCTCATGGCTAGAAACGGTCAGTGCTTTTTTTAGCCCCACCCCATGTGAAAACAGAAGAAGAAAATGAGCGGAAATCTTTTTTTGTTTTCATAACCGCGATTTATATGTTGGAAAATCTAAATGAAGATATGGTGATGAATAATCGATATCCACCCTTCTTTTTAGTTGAGAGAGAATCCGACCATGCATAGAATCGGTCAGATCTTTTTTTATCCTATGTCAGGTGAAAACAAGTAGAGGTCACCTTTTCTGCTTCATAGTAGCGATTGATATGCTGAATAATCAAAATGAATGTATATGGTGATGCGAGAGGGTTTAAAAAGTTTTGTATCGGTGCAAAAAAAGTGGACACATTTTTCGGTTTCTTTCATATAATTTACCAATAGAAAAAAAGTTGCCTGGAGGAAAGAAGGGGAAGAAGTGTCGGAACGCTTATATAATAAATTTATATTGTATGCGAATATATTACAAAAGCTCGGCATTATTAATGAACGAGAAAAGAGTGAAATGCTTCAAATGATGAACAAAAAGGCTCTGTGAAAGAGTCTTTTTGCCATGTAACATTTGCCTAAATTTCAAGTGGATGCAGAAATCGTATTGACAAAAAGGGATTCTCATGTGATAATTCAATTAAATTTTTAGAATAATCAAAAAAATATTTCTTTTACATAGAAATGGTGAAATCATTATAGTGATATTCTCATGGGGGTGACGAAATGTTATTTTTTTTAAAGAAATGGCAAGAGTTGAGAGATATAAAGATGGAATTAGCTCTTCGTGATTGGTTTTATGGTACAAAAATTAGTCTATCTATGCGTACATCGCAAGAACCATTAACATTTTTAGTAAATATTGAAGGAAGAGACAAAGGGCTATTTGCAGAAGAGGATTTTATTGTAGTAAATAGTATGTGTGAGCCTGTATTTGAAAATGATGAAAAACCTGCATCTGAGTCGTTTATGCATGCTGATATTTATAAAAAAGGAAACGCAGATTGTATTTTACAAGTTCAAACTGTAGATAGTCATTTAATGTCAGAGTTATATGGAAAAGAAGGGAAAGTTACATTTGAAAAACGTACTGTAGAGCGTGTTTTTGGAAATGAAGGTATTACAGAGATTACAATTCCAATTGTAGAAAATGAAAAGAAGTTTGCTGATTTATTAGAGAACCATGTTCCTAATTTTATAGAAGGTGGCGGAGCTGTACTTGTTCATAATTATGGAATGCTTGTATGGGGAAGGACGCCGGAAGAGACGAAAAAATGGTTAGAAGGGTTAGAGTATTTAATGAATTATCATGTGAAATTATTGATGATTAAAGGGACTAAGAGTTCTTCAGTTATATAGAATCATGCATTACGTGCAAACCAATAAATGAAAGCGTTTTAAAAAAGTGATTTCACTCATAAAATATGGGTCTCCTTATTATATATAGATTACATGTCGTCATGTGAGGAGGAACGTATTTTGCGAGTTAAATATCATTTTCTGCCGAAACAACAGGTAACATTTTGTAAGGGTAATGATTCGGGGGAACAGGCGTTAAAAATGATGAATGAGAAGGGATATAGAGCGATTCCTGTGCTTGCAGAAGATGAGAAGAAATTTAAAGGAATCATTTATAAAGTAGATATTTTAGAACGGAAATGTAATGAGGGATTAGACGATATATATGTAAAAGATATTGTGGAAAATAAATCTGCATTTATTTTTGAAAAGGATTCATTTTTTCGAGCTTTTTATGTAATTAGGCGTCTTCCATTTTTAGCTGTACTGAATGAGTATAATGAATTTGTTGGGATTTTAACACATTCTAATATATTTGATGTCATTGAAGATTCGTTTGGGATGCAAACAGGTGGCTATATAATAACGATTGCAACGCAAGATTGTAAGGGAACAATTAAGGAGTTAGGAACGTTGCTTAAGTCTTATCATATTGGTGGATTATTTACACTAGACAATGGTGATCGATATATGCGTCGTGTTATTGTAAATCTTACAGATGAATTAGATGAAAAAGCATTAGAAACCTTAATTGCAAAAATCGAGAAAAAAGGATTTCGCGTTAGTCATGTAGATTATATATAAGGACAGTATAGAAATAGAGAACAGCATATAGCTGCTCTCTATTTTTGTTTGGAAACAGGTGGTGGCGAGAGAACAAGATCGGATAAAAAAATAAAATCTGCATGTTCACGTACTTTAGGAATGTTGGACTCAATAACACGAGCAGTAATTTCCCCAGGAGGGCCGACATGACCAATTGCTACTACGACAGGTTTTTCTTTAATTCTTTGCAAGAGTACCTGTGCTTGCTTTGTAATATGAGATGGTGTATAAACATCGTCAAAGAATAATTGATTTTCTACAATAGGAACGCCTAATTCTTTTCCGATTTTCGGTACTACACTATTAGGATTTGTTTTACTATCTAAATAAAATAGCCCGTGTTTTTTACATACCGATAGTATGATGCGCATAATTCTTTCATCAGCTGTTACTTTAGAGCCCATATGATTGTTCATTCCAATTGCATGTGGGACTTCTTGGATCGCTTGTTCAATTCGATTTTTAATTTCATGATCATTTAAATCAGTCGTAATGGCTTTAGGGCCAAGCCATTCTTTCTTTCCTTTAATAGGCTCCATTGGCATATGAATAATGACTTCATGGCCTTTTTCATGCGCAGCTATAGCGTCTTGTTTTGTCGATGGAAGAAAGGGCATAACGGCTACAGTAAGTGGAATGGGAAGGGATAGCATCCTCTCTGTTCCCTTCATATTATTTCCAAAGTCATCGATTACAATGGCGACTTTATTTGTATGAGCATACGTTTGAAGAGGGAAAATGCCAATAAATAATGCAATGAAAAAAATAACGATATGTTTCCGCATATAAGAAGTTCCTTTCTGATTGAATAATGGGCTATAAATGACGCCCATTAAAGTTCTGGTTAGTGAACCAAATTAGATATGTAACCCATGTGCGTTAACAGAAAAAGCCTTCACCAATCGGGATTTTACGGGCAGGTGATCCCTACTTATCTTCCTCATTTCTCTCTGAATCTTGAGGTGGTGGCCTTACTGCCCCTTCATGCGGGATAAAATAGGGTACACTACTTTATTTGTGAAGATGGAAATGCAAATCTGTAATTATGATTTGCGTTTTTCACATAAATTAAACGAGAAAAATGTCGAAGTAATGTAAATAAAAAATTTAAAAAGTGGAGTTTATTTGTCGTTTACAAAAAATAACATAAAAAAAATGTCTATTATTGCGAATGTATTTACAAAGATAGAATAATTTGTAATAATTCTCAAAGTGAGGATAAAGATTTGTAAATTACAGGAGGAAAATGTTAAAAATTCTGAGTATTCCAATTCAAGTGGAGTATACTATACATGTACAGTTTGAATGTATAGGGTGAAAATGAAGGAAAGAGTATGGAAGAATAATGAGGGGGATATGGATGTTTACAGCAAAACGGAGGTACACAATGGAAAAGCTTTCGCGTGATATTCATATGAAACGTGAAGAAATGATTCATTTAGGTTTAACAAATGGATTAAACAGTGCAGAAACAATTCAAGTGAGTCAAGAGTTGGACAAGCTTATTTTACAGTATCAACGTTATAAAGAACAACAAACACCAAGATGGTTCACATTTATGAAGATACCTTTTTTTCAAATAGCATATGAAGGGAAATCAAGTGCTTTTTGGAAAATGTTTGTGACTGCTTTTATGAAATAAACATAATTACCCTCCGTAGAGAAGGATAATTATGCGTGATCTAATGGAAGTTTTATATGGACAGTGGTTCCTGTATTCTCTTTACTATCAATCACAATTTGTCCATCATACATTTCTATAATTCGTTTGCATATGACAAGGCCAAGACCTGTTCCGGTATCTTTATTGGTAAAGAACGGATGAAAGAGGTGTTTTTGAATATGCATTGGAATACCTTTTCCTGTGTCAACAATGTGTAATTGCGCGTGTTCTTTGTTACTGGTTACCTGAATTGTTAATGTATCACCAGATGACATAGCTTCAATTGCGTTTTTTGTAATATTTAAAACCACTTGTTTCATATGATCTTTTGAACACCGGATATGAACAGGATGGTCTGGTAACTGCAAGGTAAATATAATATTATACAAATGTGCTTCCGATTGAATAATTATTGCTACCTCTTTAATAATATCTCTTACATCATACCTTTTTTCAATAATCGCTGTTGGTTTTCCGAGAATAAGGAATTCGCTAACGATTTCATTAATACGCTCTATTTCTTGTTCAATAACAGAAAAATAAAATTGGTCTTGCTCTTGTGTATGTTTTTCTTTTAACAGTGTTACGAGACCTTTAATTCCGGTAAGTGGATTCCGGATTTCGTGAGCTGTACTAGCTGCAAAAGTACCAACTAATTCGATTTTTTGTATTTCATTTTGTTGTCTCTCCAATTTTGTTTGTCGTTTCAGTAAAACATATTGAACAAGTAGAAATAAAATCGTCATTAAAAATAAAGTAACGAGACATTCTACCAGAACTGTTTGGTATAAAGTTGTTTTATGAATAGGTAATGGAGAAACGGAAACTTGCCAGTTTAATTTTTGTAATGGAGTAGAAATTTTGTTTGTATGTTGCCCAATCGGTTCTTTATTATCATCTGTTAAAAAGACTACATCATGCTGATCTGTTACTTCAAAGTGATATTGGGGTTTAATAGCATTTAGAGCAGATGATATATAATCAAAGCGTAAACTGGCCAACAATAAGCCAGAAATTTGTTTGTTTTTTGTAAAAATGGGTGTGGCAATCATAATGGCTTGGTGCCCAAGAACTCGATCTATAATGACAGATGATACAGTTGTTTTTTTTGATTTAAAGGCTTCTACTATATAGTCCCGATCTGAAACATGAACTGGCGATGTTAAGCCTTGTGATGATATAGTGATTAAACCATTTTTATTTGTATAATACAATCCGGAAAAATGCTCACTTTTTTCATCGGTATCGTGTAATATTTGTTGAATTCTGTTTGTATTTTCTGTTTCTGTATTTACCACCATAGCAAGCATTTCTAAAGCGGAAATAGCTTCACCGATATGATGATCTAAATAGTCTCTATATAAAAATAAAACAGTGTGAGCAGCTAGTTTGTTTTCCTTTTGCATCTGGTATGTATGATAGGAATAGAAAAGTGCACCGATTCCTAACGTTGGTAATATAGCAAGCAATATATATAAAGTTACGCTCCGTAATTTCCCGTTCAAGGTTGCTACTCCTTCTTTTTTATTATCATTATATATAAACTGTGTTAAAATTGTCATGCTTTTATTTAATATGTAATTGTTAGTATATTTTTAGTATGAGGAAAGAGTAAAACTGAGAAGTGATTGAGCAATCACTCGGAGACACAGGTGAACCATTAGCGGTTATGAATAACCTTTTTATTCGGTAGGTTGTCTCGAATCCTTGTGAATTTAAGTGAAGGGTTGAAATCTTATGAAATTGAATGATGAACGAGAAGGTATTTCTCAATCTTTAAAAGTTTTTATTGCACTATCGCGTGTGCACCGCTTTGTTATGGATGCTACAAATAAATCAATACAAAGTAACGGGCTGAATCCGACTGAGTTTGCTGTGTTAGAATTGCTATATCATAAAGGCGGTCAGCCACTTCAACAAATTGGAGAGCGTATTTTAATTGCAAGTGGAAGTATTACGTATGTTATTGATAAGTTAGAAAAAAAGGGGCTTGTAAAACGAATTCCATGCCCAAATGATCGTCGTGTTATATATGCACAGTTAACAGAAGAAGGAGAGACCTTCATCGCTACTATTTTTCCAAATCATGAAAAAATTATACATGATTCCTTTGAAATGTTAACAAAAGAGGAGAAAAATGAACTGTTATCTTTACTTAAAAAAGTCGGAAAGTATGAAAAATGATATATACATAAATATAAATTGAAAAACATTGCTTTTTTTGATGAGAGATAGGGTCCGGCAATGATATGTTAAAAAATCAAAATGAATTTATATAACATGTGTAAAAAGCTTTCGATGTAAAATAATCAAAGGCTTTTTTGTTTATCCTGCTATTTGCGGGAGTGACACCCTTACTCGAAAATTCATTGAAAGAAGGAAATATAGGTAAAGGAATGGTATAGCTTCTGACGAATTTTGCTGAAGAATAAAAGGAGATTCAGAAAAGGAAATGGAATTATAGTAATGGTACATATAATTGAGAGGAGGCGCATTCATGTCATTTCAGAACTATGAATATAAACGCCCGAATATAGAGGAGTTACAAGGAAAATTTACTGCAGCTTTAGAACAATTTGAGAATGCAAAGACGATAGAAGAGCAAAAACAAGTCATTGGTGTAATTAATGAAATTCGCAATGATTTTGGCACGATGGGAAATATTTGTTACATTCGCCATTCTATTGATACAACAGATGTATTTTATAAGGAAGAACAAGATTTCTTTGATGAATATTCTCCTATTGTACAAGGCTATACAACGAAATATTATAAAGCATTGATGAATTCTCCATTTCGTGAGGAGTTAGAAGCTTATTATGGGAAGCAGTTATTTGCTTTAGCAGAATGTGATGTAAAAACATATTCAGATGAAATTGTAAAAGATTTGCAATTGGAAAATAAATTATCTTCCCAATATACACAACTTTTAGCGGCTGCTAAAATTGACTTTGAAGGTGAAGAAAGAACATTATCACAGCTTGGACCTTTTATGCAACATAAGGATAGAGATATGCGTAAAAGGGCAAGTGAAGCTTATTACGGCTTTTTAGCAGAGCATGAAGAAGAGTTAGACCGTATTTACGATGACCTTGTAAAAGTAAGAACGAAAATTGCTACAACGCTTGGTTTTCAAAACTTTGTTGAACTTGGATATGCAAGAATGTACCGCACAGATTATAATGCGGAAATGGTGGCAAATTATCGTAAACAAGTATTAGATTACATCGTTCCAGTTGCAACAGAATTACGAAATAGACAAAAAGCGCGTATCGGTGTAGAAAAATTAGCTTACTATGATGAGAGCTTTGAATATGCAACAGGTAATCCGACTCCAAAAGGAGATGCAGAGTGGATTATTAATCACGGAAAGACGATGTATAAAGAATTATCAAAAGAAACCGATGAATTCTTTAATTTTATGTTAGAGAATGAATTATTAGATTTAGTTGCGAAAAAAGGAAAAGCTGGCGGCGGTTATTGTACATATATTGAAAATTATAAAGCGCCGTTTATTTTCTCAAACTTTAATGGAACATCAGGGGATATTGATGTGTTAACACATGAGGCGGGACATGCGTTTCAAGTATATGAGAGCCGCAAGTTTGAAATTCCAGAGTATAATTGGCCAACATATGAAGCGTGTGAAATTCATTCTATGAGTATGGAATTTTTCACATGGCCATGGATGAAATTGTTCTTTGAGGAAGATGCGGATAAATATTATTTCTCTCATTTAAGTTCAGCACTTCTATTTTTACCATACGGTGTATCTGTTGATGAATATCAACATTATGTATATGAAAATCCAGAAGCATCTCCAGAAGAGCGTAAAACAGCATGGCGTAATATTGAAAGAAATTACTTACCGCACCGAGATTATGAAGATAATGACTATTTAGAACGTGGTGGTTTCTGGCAACGCCAAGGCCATATTTATAGTTCTCCTTTCTATTATATTGATTATACATTGGCTCAAATTTGTGCACTGCAATTTTGGAAGCGAGCAAGAGATAATAGACAAGAAGCGTGGGAAGACTATGTGAATCTTTGCCAACAAGGAGGAAGTAAGTCTTTCCTAGATTTAGTAGAGGTAGCAAATTTAACATCCCCATTTGCTAATGGATGCGTGCAAGGGGTAATCAATGAGATTCAAGCATGGTTACATGCAGTAGATGACACAAAATTGTAAAAATGATACGTAGTTTTTACGTATTTTGTAATCGACACATTTATAAAATAATGAGATAATATAAGAAAATTCAGATTTTTAAAGAGGTGTTTCTAAACTAGAAGCGCCTCTTTTTACCAAAAAAGAGGGGGGAAAATTATGCTTCAATCTAATATGAATGTTAGTTTGGAAACTTTGCTGCAATCGTTACAATCTACAAGAAATACATTATTATCAGAAATTGAGATGTTAAATGATACGGAAGTGAATGTAAAGCCGCGCCGTGATAAATGGAGTATCATTCAAATTTTGCATCACCTGCACCTAGTTGAGCAATCTGTTACATCAGCTCTTGTGTATGCCTTGCAAAAAAAAGAAAGAAAAGTAGTACCGCTCAAAGATCTCCAACTTATCCTTGATCGAACATACAAACGAGAAGCTCCTCAACAAATGCAACCAACAGAAACATTAATGAAAAAACAACAAGGAATTCAATTACTCGAACATTCACGAGCAGAATTATTGCATACGCTGCATAGTATTATAGATGAAAGGGAATTGTTTGAAAATTCTTTGAAACACCCTGTGTTTCATGAACTCAATTTATATCAATGGATTCAATTCCTTGATTTACATGAACAGCGCCACCTTACACAGTTAAAAGAAGCAAAATATGCGATTTTGCAAAGATAAAGAAAAATTCTTATGTATATGGGAACTATACGTAATAAATAGAAGAAGCGAGTTAGTAGTTATCTCGCTTCTTTTATTTTATCCAGCTATTCGTGGGAAGTAAGCTCCTACTTGAATATTTAGAGAAAACTAAGAGAGCTAGGTGATGGAAGTTTCACTTTATATGCTGGATGGATGCATATTTTTATCTCTTATTTTGGAATAATACATAGAGAGTATATGAAGGAGTTGAAAACATGTCACATAAGAAAAAAGAGCAAGAGCGTAGTTGGAAAGCACGAAAAGAAAATCAAAAACCGCATGGGAAAGTAAAGACGTTTGCTGAACTTGTTGATGAAACAGAAAAAACGTGATGAAATCTTCATCACGTTTTTTGTATGAGTGGAAAGGTTAATAGGAAGATTGTACCAATATCCTTTTCACTTGTAATATCAATTTTTCCATCCATTGCTTTGATGACGCTGAATACGACCATCATTCCAAGCCCGGTTCCTTTCTCTTTTGTAGAATAGAATGGAGAGCCAAGGCGCTTTACTTGTTCTGTGTCCATACCGATTCCATTGTCTTTTATATACAATTGAATATGCTTATGATCAGGAACTAGTGTGAGGATAAGATTGCCACCTTTAGGCATGGCTTCAATACAGTTTTTTAGAATATTTAGCAAACATTGATTAAATTTTTGCTTTTCGCCAGTAATAAAAAAAGAGCTACTTTGTTTTATGTAATGTATGCGAATATTGGATAAATTAGCTAATGGCGTAATAAGAGATAGTGCATGAAGTAATTCATCTTCTAGTTGTAACCTTTGTTCTTTCTCAATACTTGGTTTTGCAAATGTTAAATAATCTGTGAGAACGTGATTTGCTTGTTCAATCCCATGTATAGCTATTTCTGTATATAATTTTCGATCTTTTTCAGAGCAGTCGTCAGATTGTAAAAGTTGTAAAAAACCTTTTGTTGAAGTCAATGGATTACGAATTTCATGGGAAATGGAAGCAGCCATTTCTCCAATAAGATGAAATTTCTCAGCGTTAATAAGTTCTTCCTGTAAACGAACTTGCAATCGAAGTATGTTCAATAAATAAAGAATAAGAATTGTACCTATTATTGTACATAGTTGATACGCAATAATATGAGGCAGATAGTCTTCAGAATTAGATACTTTGATAAGGAAAGCAGGAATCCAAACGAGTCCGTATGTAAGACTATATAAAATGGCAAGTACAAGTTTTACATGATTTGACCCTTTATTGAAAAATTTGTATGTAGAAAGTAAAACAATATATAAGAGAATCGAGCCAATGGCGGATGGAATGATTCCTATTCCTCCTAATAAGAAACGGTATACGTTTAATACAACTAAAATAGATCCACCGGCAATAGGCCCTCCTGTTAATGTGCCAACAATTAATACAATATGACGCATATCAAATTGAAATCCAGTATTTGTTTTTGCTGCGAAAAAAATGCAAAGTATTGTGGCAGTACTACAAAGTAATATAAATATAGTTGAATTTAGCTTAGGTGAATGCTTGCCTTTTTGATTCCAAAATAAGTGATACACTAGCATGATAACGAGAATCAATAATATGTTTAAAAAGAGATGAATGATAAAGAGTTTCAGTTTTATGCCTCCTCGCTATTCTCACATGTATAGTATTAATTAAGTACAATCATACTATTAAAATACAAGAAAATGAATCTGAATTTCGTTTAAAAAAAGAAAAATCAGAAATTTTTCCGAGAGAGAGACAGTATGTTACAATGTGTGTTGTCAATGAAAGAAGAAATTCCATGTATAACATGGGAGAGGTTCGCGAACTCCCTCTATAAAAAACTATGGAAACAACAATATCCTTAGGTATTGTTTTGTTTTTTTATTGTGACAGTTCAAGAACGTTCTTTCTTCTTATTCGTAGTAGAGAAGGAGAATGAGTGAGATGAAAAAAGAAAAAGCAGTTGTCGTTTTTAGTGGTGGACAAGATAGTACCACATGTTTATTTTGGGCGATGCAGCAGTTTGCAGAAGTGGAAGCAGTGACGTTTAATTATAATCAACGTCATAAGTTAGAAATTGATTGTGCGGCTGATATTGCGAAAGAGCTAGGAATTAAACATACAGTACTTGATATGAGCTTATTAAATCAACTTGCTCCAAATGCGTTAACAAGAACGGATATGGAGATTACACATGAAGAAGGTGAATTGCCATCGACATTTGTAGATGGACGAAATTTACTGTTCTTATCATTTGCAGCTGTGCTAGCAAAACAAGTTGGAGCACGTCATATTGTAACAGGCGTATGTGAAACAGATTTTAGCGGTTATCCTGATTGCCGTGATGTATTTGTGAAATCGTTAAACGTTACTTTAAATTTATCTATGGATTATCCTTTTGTTATTCATACACCACTTATGTGGATTGATAAAGCAGAAACATGGAAATTGTCAGATGAACTTGGCGCATTCCAGTTTGTTAGAGAAAAAACATTAACATGTTATAACGGAATCATCGGTGATGGTTGCGGTGAATGTCCAGCTTGTAAACTGCGTAAAGCAGGTTTAGATACGTATCTACAAGAACGTGAAGGAGCGAATGCATAATGGAACAGAATTTTTTTGGATTTCGCATCGTAGAAAATTTGCAAAAAATGGACAAGGACATTCAGCGTGAACAACTGAAATATCATAATAAACGAGTGATGGTAAGTAAGGAATTTACATTCGATGCAGCGCATCACCTGCACTGTTATGAAGGGAAATGTAAAAATTTACATGGTCACACATACAAAGTTGTTTTTGGAATTAGTGGATATGTGAATGAGATTGGACTTGCCATTGACTTTGGAGATATAAAAGAAATTTGGAAAAATGAAATAGAAATTTATTTAGATCATCGCTATTTAAATGAGACGTTACCAGCGATGAATACGACGGCTGAAAATATGGTCGTTTGGATTTATGAAAAGATGGAAGAAGCGCTAAAAAAAGAAAATCGTGCGAATGAATATAAAGGAGCACGTGTGGAATTTGTACGTCTATTTGAAACGCCAACAAGTTATGCGGAAGTTAGACGGGAGTGGATGATCGGTGAGTAAAATTCCCGTTCTAGAAATTTTTGGTCCTACCATTCAAGGTGAAGGAATGGTTGTTGGACAAAAGACGATGTTCATCCGTACAGCAGGTTGTGACTATAGTTGCGCATGGTGCGATTCATCCTTTACATGGGATGGATCAGCGAAAGAACAAATTCGGCAAATGACTCCAGAAGAGATATGGAGTGAACTCGTTGAAATTGGTGGTGAAAACTTTTCACATGTAACAATTTCAGGTGGGAATCCAGTATTATTGAAAAATTTAGAAGGGTTTCTGTCTTTATTAGAAGAAAAGCAAATTCGCACCGCTATTGAAACGCAAGGGAGCAAGTGGCAGGAATGGTTACTTCGTATTGATGAAGTAACGATTTCACCGAAGCCACCAAGCTCACAGATGAAAACAGATTTTAGCATGTTAGATTCTGTTATTGAAAGATTAGCTGGAAAAGATTTTAGTTTAAAAGTTGTCGTGTTTGATGATCACGATTTTGAATATGCGATAAAGGTGCATGAGCGTTATCCGCACGTACCATTTTTCCTACAAGTTGGAAATGATGATACAAAAACAGTGGATGATGCGATGCTTATTCGGAATTTATTGCAAAAATATGAATGGCTCATCGAAAAAGCTGTCCAGTGTAAAGAGATGAACGATGCAAAAGTATTACCTCAGCTCCATGCGTTAGTATGGGGGAATAAGCGAGGCGTATAAGGAACTATTATGAATTGAATTTGAAGGGATGTATAAAGAATGGCAGGAAGATTAGACGAAGATTTAAAAGATGTAACGTTACTTGGAAATCAAAATACAAAATATTTATTTGAATATAGTCCGGAAATTTTAGAGACATTTGATAATAATCATCCAAATCGTGATTATTTTGTAAAATTCAACTGTCCTGAATTTACAAGCTTATGCCCAAAAACAGGACAACCAGATTTTGCAACAATTTATATTAGTTATATTCCAGAGCAAAAAATGGTTGAGAGTAAATCATTAAAGCTATATTTATTTAGTTTCCGCAATCATGGAGATTTTCATGAAGATTGTATGAATGTGATTATGAACGACTTAATTAAATTAATGGACCCACGTTATATTGAAGTGTGGGGGAAATTTACACCACGTGGTGGTATCTCAATTGATCCATATTGTAACTATGGTCGCCCTGGCACGAAATATGAGCAGATGGCTGAATATCGTATGATGAATCACGATTTATACCCTGAAACAATTGATAATCGTTAATGAAAAAAGGATCTGTATGTAAGATACAGATCCTTTTTCTCTATTATATTATGCATGTTGATTAATAACGGTATAGTTTTTGTGATTTACAACTGTAAGAGGTTCCATATCTAGTTCTCTAAAATTCTCCATAATTGTTATATCGACAATAACGGAGTTTTTATTTACTTTTTGAACACGACCTTGCATTCCACCTTTAAATTCGATAATATCTCCAGTTTCTGCGATTTTCATAAGCAACTCTCCTTGTTACAGTTTTGCCAAAAAAGAACAAGTGCGTTCTTTTTTATTTCCCTTTATTTTGAACTATATTCCCCTGTTTGTAAATGTTTCCATGAGAAAATTTCAAAAAATAGTCATTTTTTTGTAAGATATGTATAAAATATTTTTCTGTTTTTGAAGAGAGAATAGATAAAAAAGTGCTTATATCAGTATATAGGGGTATAATAAAATAGGGGCGGTAAAAATGTTATTTGAGATTATTGGAAGCTTTATAATGATTCTTTTATTCTTATTTTCATATAAACAATTAAAAATAATTCGTAGCCATGAAACAGGGACATATTTTGATGGGTTAGATGGTGTGCATGCTTCTATCACTCATGAGAGCGGTGCGGATATGTAAGGAAGTATGACTTTCTCTTTCTCCATGGTATGATGGCAATAAGAAACAGTGCATAATAATATAGGTGATGAGCGGTGAATGGAGAGTGGAGAAGATGCGAATTTCTTTTATTCGTCACGGTCGCTTAAATAATGTTACAGAATCAATGACAGCATCATCGTTTCACGAATGGATGGAGCGATACGATTTAGAAGGCATGGAAAAAAGTGAGAACATATCAATTGAGACAATTGAAGCAATTGAATCGGCGAAGCTTATTGTAACGAGTGATCAAAAAAGTGCGGTACAGTCAGCAGCAGAATTAACAGGTTCTCTTTCTTTTATTCAAAGTGCTCTATTTCGAGAGGCGCAAGTGCCATCTAGCTTCCTTGTTCCAAAATGGGTGAAGTGTAAACCAGAAGTATGGATGTTTATCGGACGCGCATTATGGACGACTGGATATTCTAAAGATGTTGAGTCCTACCGAGAAGCAGGGGAGAGAGCGAAGCAAGCAGCTGATACGTTAATTGGTTATGCTCTTGTACATGGGCGCATTGCACTCGTAGGTCATAGTTATTTTAATACGATGATTGGAGCCGAGTTACGTGCAAGAGGTTGGTCTGGACCTCCTATCTTTCATAGAAAGCCGTGGGGGTGTACAGAATACACGTTTCATGAAGCGATGAATGGAAATATACTGAACACCAATTTAACATAAAAGCACACGATTACAATGAAGAATCGTGTGCTTTTTTTAAGAAACGAAAGCTTTTTTATAGAGTGGTTTCACTAAATGAGCATATGGCTCTCCGACAAGCATAACCGTTTTATCCTCTCGGTAGCCAAGCTTTTTATATAAAGAGAAAGCTCGCTTGTTTTCTAAATTTACAAGTAATGCAATTTTCTCATAGCCTTTTTCATAGACGTCATTTTCTGCTGCTTGAATCAATTTTGAACCGATCCCTCGTCCGCCATAGGCACTTGAAACGGATAATGTGTCAATATAGTATTCATCGAATTCAGCTTCTTTTTCTAGCGTAATAGATGAATCTTGATGAATTTTTCGTAAGTGTTTTACAATGGGAGTATCTAGTTGTTTTGCGTGACTGCCATGATAGGCGACGATGATTCCAACTGCTTCTCCATCCTGCTCTTCAACGAAACAGTTCTCAAAGCTAAGTCGATTTCCTTTTTTTGAAAACCAAGTTTCAAGCCCTGTCAAGACTTCTGTTTCGGTTTTCCCACCTGTGATTTTTTCAGCAATTTCATGCAGAGCGTTATACAATAAAGGAGCTATTGCCTTCGCATCTGTCTTTTTTGCTTTCCGAATCATATTATCCCTCCTAGTTGTCATTCTTATTGTAACATAAAATAAAGTTTCAACCAGTGATTCATCAATTTCTTACATTTTATAAGATAATCTTCCATATCGATTGGATTCGGTATGGGTGAACCGTTATGGTAGTATATGATATTTGCTGTGAATGTAAGAAATTAAACATTGTCGACTTGTGGAAGATAGGATAAAATATTGCAGAGAGGTGAAATACATGGATAAACAATTAGCAAATACAATTTTAGATCAACTGAAAAATGGAGAGATAAAAGAGTATGTTGTAACTAAGGATGTATTTTATACGTTTCGTGAGGTTGTAGTAAATCGAGAAGATTTTAAACATTTCAGTGGGAATGCACAACGCGGCGGGGAAATTATTTATACATATACAGAAACACCGCGTTCTTAATAGATCGAAGGAAAAGGAGAGGAGAATGATGGGGGAATTTAAACAAGGTATTTTACCGCATTGGGACTACATGTGGAAAGATGGTGCGGGAAATCGGCTTGTAGGAATGGTTATGTTTCCAGAGAAACACAAACGTACGAAAGAAGTTATAGAAAAATTGAAAGTAGCATATGAGCAAGAAACCCAAATTCGAGCAACTGTGAAATTTCAACATATGAATCAATATGTAGAGGGCATGGTTGTATATTTTGATGAAGAAGCGCCAGTGTTTACAATGCAAGATAAAGACGAGAATTTTCATCATTTATTTATAAAAGATATTTTACGTATTGAACATTGCGAATGAGTTTACGGTCTTTTTAAATTTCTCATCACACTACCGAATAAAGTGGTGTGCCATCATAAGTGTCCTTTTCATTATAGTGATATTTGTTATTGTGTAACAAAAAAGAAAGTATATGTATTCGATGTAATAAATGTTTCATCCATAAGAGAGAGAATGTCTTACTTGTATGATCTAAATAATGTGTAACCGGTTTCGAACAGATTACAGCTTAAAGTCTGTTCTTTTTTGTGTGATGCTGGAGAAAGAAGTTTCTCCAGCATTTATCGTTTTTTTACAAAAAATATTGGTAACATTTTTGTGAAAATGGTTAAATTCGTTGACAACTTTTTTGAAAAGCACTTTATTGACATGAGTTTTAGAATGTTGTTTCATAGTCTTTGTATTGAAAAAAACGACATGTTATGTCGAAAAGTAAAAGTTAAAAAAAGAAAGAATTTATACATATATCTTGTGTCTTGTTTTGAAACGTAATACAATATATAGAGAAATCATGAAACGACATCTAGGTATTAAAGAAAGAAGGGGAGGGTCGGAAATGTTAGTTGCATATGATTCTATGACAGGAAACGTGAAGCGTTTCATCCACAAATTAAATATGCCGGCCGTTCAAATTAATGAGAATCTAGTATTAGACGAAGATTTTGTTCTTATTACGTATACAACAGGTTTTGGAAATGTGCCAGAACGTGTTTTAGAATTTTTAGAACGCAATAATGCAAATTTAAAAGGCGTATCTGCAAGTGGCAATCGCAACTGGGGAGATATGTTCGGAGCAAGTGCAGATAAAATCTCAACCAGATACGAAGTACCTATTGTATCAAAATTCGAGTTATCTGGAACAAATAAAGATGTAGAATATTTTAAGGAAAGGGTGCGGGAGATTGCGACACATTGAACTGAATAATGAAATCACGCAAATGCAAGACGGTTTCTATCAGCTTCATAAAGATAAAGAAGCATTAGAAGTCTTTATGGAAGAAGCGAGAGCGAATACCGTTCATTTTGATAGCGTGGCAGAGCGAATTAAGTATATGAATGAACAGGATTACTATTACAACGTTCTGGACGAGTATAAGTTGGAGGAAGTAGAAGAAGTATACAACGTTGCATACGGTGAAAACTTCGAGTTCCAATCTTATATGGCAGCATCTAAGTTTTATAAAGATTACGCGTTAAAGACGGATGATCAAAAACAATACTTAGAAAGCTACGAAGATCGCGTATCAATTGTGTCATTATACTTAGGACGTGGCGATGTTAAGAAAGCAAAACAATTTGCAAGCATGATCGTAAAACAAAACTACCAACCAGCGACACCAACCTTTTTAAATGCGGGAAGAAGCAGAAGAGGAGAAATGGTGTCTTGTTTCTTGTTAGAGATGGATGATAGCTTAAATTCGATTGGATTTAATATTAATACGGCGATGCAGCTATCGAAAATTGGTGGAGGCGTGGCGCTCAACTTGAGTAAATTACGCGCACGCGGTGAGCAAATTAAAGGTATCGATAACGCAGCAAGTGGTGTTGTACCAGTTATGAAATTGCTTGAAGATTCGTTTTCGTATGCGAATCAGTTGGGTTAACTTATGGCTCAACTATAAAACCGGGTCAATTGCTGGAACGCCTGAGTATATCGAGGTAGGATACTACGAAGAAATTACGTAGCGCCCCCTAAAAATCCAAGATTGCAGGAAATCAGCAGCCGAGCTCCTAAGTCTATTAGATAGGGAGAAGGTTCAACGACCAAGTGGCTATATGGGTGACTATATAGCTCGAACCTGGCTTCTCAAATCAACCAAATTCAAAGGGTGTATCCAGTTATGGGGAGAAAAAAGAGCTTTATAACAAAAATATGTCCTATTTGTAAAAGTAATTATGAGGTTAATCAAAATAATAAAAGAGAGATGGAACGATCCAAAACGTGTGGAATATTAGAGTGTCGGAAGAAGCTTGCGCTTATTAATACAAACTATAATTTAATATGTTTTGGATGTGGAAAATCATTTGTAGGAAAAAGGATAAATCAAAAGTTTTGTAGTAAGAAATGTCAAACTAAACGATATAAATTAGTTTGTGTTATATGTGCGAGTGAATTCTATTCTGATAAAAATGTAACAAAAACATGTTCGCATAAGTGTAGATGGGCATTGAATAGAAACCAGCTTGTTGGTTTAATATGTTCTTACTGTGAAAAGTCTTTTTCCAGGCCAGCATATACTGTTAGAGATTCAAAAGTTTTTTGTTCAAAAAGTTGTAATAATAAATTTTTTGTAGAGTTAAATTACGGTACAACTAACAAGTATGGTAAAAACTGGTCAATAATAAGAGGGTACATGTTTGAGTTTTATGATTTTCGTTGTCAAAAGTGTTTAGAAAAATATGATATAAATACACTAAGATTACATCACATTATTCCATTTCGTTTTTTTGAAAGTCTTGATCAAGCAAACCTTATGATGAATTTATTGCCACTTTGTGATTCCTGTCATATTCAGGTACATCAAAAATACGATGAGTGGCTAAACAAAGAATTTGGTGAGAAGAAGATATGGTCTGAACTCTATAGCGATATAGAGAGGATAGCAGAAATGACTATCCCCCATACGTTTTAAAGGTATGGAGTAACAATATGCAAAGAAAAGGTGCCGGTGCAGTATATTTAAATATCTTCCATTGGGATATTATAGAATTTTTGGATTAATTGGTAGTCCCTCTATACAGTAATGTGTATGAGCAAACCTTGTGAACCTAGCCAATAGGGTGTCGCATTAGCGGCTAACGGTATCAGTTGAATAAGGGGAAAAGAAAAAGAACCCACGAAGAAGCTGACTAAGAGAGCCTACGGTCCATTGTATGTGGATAGCAGGTAATACCGTGCCAAGCTTGTTAGAAATGTTTTTATCAATTCTTTCAAGAAGGTGTAGAGACTATCGAACGCACGTCAATAGACGAAAGCTAGTAGAGTAGGCTGGAAATAGGCACCAGTCGAAGTGCAAGGCAACCAGTTACAGGTTGATGATATAGTCCAACCTTCATAGAAATATGAAGACAAGTTGACCAAAAAAATAAATGCCGACGAGAAGAGCCGTATTCAGTCTCTATCAATCGGTATTATCGTTCCAACTAAGTTCTTTGAGCTTGCTGAGAAAAACGAACCATTCCATGTTTTCGCACCTTACACGGTATATAAAGAGTACGGAAAACATTTAGATGATATAGATATCGATGAAATGTACGATGAACTAATGAGCAATCCAAAGGTGAAGAAGAAGCCACTTGATATTAGTGCACGTGATATGCTTATTAAAATTGCAATGATTCAGCTTGAGTCTGGTTATCCATACTTAATGTTTAAATCAAATGCGAACAAACAGCATCCATTAAAGGATATTGGAACTGTGAAGATGTCGAATCTCTGCACAGAAATCTTCCAGTTACAAGAAACATCCGAAATTAATGACTACGGCACAGATGATATTATCCGTCGTGATATTAACTGTAACTTAGGATCATTAAACATTGTAAACGTTATGGAGAATAAAGAAATTCGTGAAGCGGTTCATGCAGGAATGGAAGCTTTAACAGCTGTTTCTGATATGACTGTTATTCCAAACGCACCAACTGTGAAAAAAGCAAATGACGAGCTTCATTCAGTTGGCTTGGGTGCAATGAACTTACACGGATATTTAGCGAAAAATAAAATCGCTTATGAAAGTGCAGAAGCGAAAGAATTTGTTCGTACATTCTTTATGATGTTAAACTACTACTCCATTGAAAAGAGTATGGGAATTGCGAAAGAAAAGGGCGAAACATTTAAAGACTTCGATAAATCGGATTATGCAAACGGCACATACTTTGAAAAGTATGAGACAACAGATTACAGTCCTGTAACGGAGAAAGTACAGCAGTTATTTGAAGGAATGTATATTCCAACAAAAGAAGATTGGACGAGTCTAAAAGAAGAAGTGCAGAAGCACGGTTTATACAACTCATATAGATTGGCTATTGCTCCGACACAATCAATCAGTTACGTGCAAAATGCCACTTCAAGTGTAATGCCGATCGTAAGTCAAATCGAGTCAAGAACGTATGCAAATGCGACAACATATTATCCAATGCCATATTTATCAAAAGATACATTCTGGTATTATAAATCTTCTTACGATATGAATCAGTTTAAATTAATTGACTTAATCGCAGAAATTCAAGAGCATATTGACCAAGGAATTAGTACAATTCTGTATGTAAATAGTGATATTTCTACTCGTGAATTAGCACGTTATTACATTTATGCACATAAAAAAGGCTTGAAGAGCTTGTATTATACAAGAACTCGTAAGTTAAGCGTCGAAGAGTGCGTTGCTTGTACAGTTTGATGCAAATTATAATTCACTGATATACAAGATAAAGAGCAAGGCAGCATGAGCAGGGTTTTTCTGACCCTGCTCATGCTTAGTTATAAAATTTAAGAGTCTAACATGCGGTTAAGTTTTCATTACTAACTGAAAGCTTTACCGCATGTTAGAAGAGCTTATTGATAGAGAAGGGGCGATTCAATGCGCGCGGTAAACTGGAACAAAAAAGAAGACGATTTTAGTTTAATGTTTTGGAAGCAAAACATCGCTCAATTTTGGACAGAAGAAGAGATCGCTGTATCTTCTGACAAAAATACTTGGGTGCAATTATCAAAAGAGGAGCAAATTGCTTATAAACGTGTGCTAGGAGGATTAACACTTCTAGATACAAAACAAGGCGGCGAAGGGATGCCACTTGTACTTGTTCATCTTGAGAATTTACAAGCGAAAAGTGTACTAGCTTTCATGGGTGCTATGGAAGAAGTACATGCGAAGAGCTACAGTCATATCTTCACGACACTCGCAACAGAAGAAGAAATTGATGAAATCTTTGATTGGGTAGATAACCATCCATTACTTGAGAAAAAAGCAGGTATTATTACAGGTTACTATCGCCGTTTATTAAAGCCACAAGTAACGAAAAAAGAATTATATATGGCTATGGTAGCGAGTGTATTCTTAGAAAGTTACTTGTTCTATAGTGGATTCTTCTATCCACTATACTTAGCAGGACAAGGAAAATTGACTGCAAGTGGTGAAATTATTAACTTAATAATTCGCGACGAAAGCATTCACGGCGTATTCGTCGGTATTTTAGCACAACAAATCTTTGCAGAACTTACTGCTGAAGAGCAACAAGAAGTGCAAAAAGAAACACAAGAACTATTAATGGAACTGTATGAAATTGAAACTGCATACACAGAAGAAATTTATACATCCATTGGTCTTGTTGAAGATGTAAACCGTTTTGTTCGTTACAATGCGAATAAAGGGCTTATGAACTTAGGGTTAGAACCACGCTTTGAAGAGGAAGAGATTAACCCAATCGTATTAAACGGTTTACGTACAGATACGAAAAACCATGATTTCTTCTCTGTAAAAGGAAACGGATATGTAAAAGCAACAAATGTTGAAAAATTATCAGATGATGATTTCGTATTTGATTTTTAATAAATAAGATTGAAAAAAGCTGTCTTTCATTTGAAAGGCAGCTTTTTTGTGTGTAAATAGTTTACATAATGTTATTATTTCTTGATAAGTTTTTCTTCCTTGATCTATTAAAGTTAGTGGTATGAGAGATTGAATAAGTTATGTCGAAATGAATAGAAAATGGGATAAATAAATGAGTGTGTCACCTAGACATTCTTTTTTTACCGCTGAATTTTTACATTTAGAAATTTTGGCTCGAAAATTGCATGAATATTTAAAAAACAAAGGAGGGGATTTCATAATGTGTAGCAGGATGTTTACAGTGCATTGAAAGCGTTTTCCAATTAGTTATCAATCTTTACATGGAAATTAGATAGAGAAAGTAGGAGGAATGATAGGTGGGAAAAGTAGTTGGTTTAAAGCGGTCATTAGGACTTTGGTCAATTGTTATGCTAGGTGTTGGGTATATGACGCCGATGGTAGGGTTTGATACATTCGGAATCGTTTCTGAAAAAACGGATGGGCACGTTCCAGGGGCTTATCTTATTGCATTAGCGGGAATGTTATTTACAGCAGCAAGCTACGGCAAAATGGTAAAGGTTTTTCCCACCGCGGGTTCTGCTTATACGTATACACAGAAAACAATAAGTGCAAGGCTTGGATTTCTTGTTGGATGGTCAGCGTTATTGGATTATTTGTTCTTGCCGATGGTGAACGCGTTATTAACAAGAATTTATATGTCAGCACTTTTTCCAAGTGTCCCGGACTGGGCATGGGTTGTTGGCTTTGTTTTACTGATTACACTTATAAATATTATTAGTGTAAATGTTACTGCTAATTTCAACACGTTCTTAGTAACGTTCCAGGTGTTAGTAATGGTTGTGTTTGTAGTTCTTGTTATAAAAGGATTGCTAGCAGGAGAGGGAACCGGAGAAGTCTTTTCCATTCAGCCGTTTTTTGAATCAGATATACAAATATCACCGTTAGTTGCAGGGGCCACCATTCTTTGTTTTTCATTTTTAGGTTTTGATGCAGTAACGACATTTGCAGAAGAAACACCAAACGCAAAGAAGACGATTCCTCGAGCTATTTTTCTTACCGCTTTAATTGGCGGTATTTTGTTCATCGTTACGACGTATTTTACACAATCCTTTTTTCCAGATGCATCTGTATTTAAAGATCAAGAGTCAGCAGCTCCAGAAATTGCACTATATGTCGGAGGAAAATTATTTCAAACTTTCTTCTTAGTAGGAACTTTTATGGGGACAATCGCGTCTGGCTTAGCTTCTCATACAAGTGTATCGCGATTATTATATGTAATGGGGCGAGATAATGTAATTCCGAAGAAAATATTTGGGTACATTCATCCTCGTTTGCGGACCCCAGTATATAACATTATTTTTGTAGGAATTATTGCGCTCTCCGCTATGTTCATCGATTTAGAAACAGCAGCCTCTCTTATTAACTTCGGAGCGCTTATTGCATTTACATTTGTTAATTTATCAGTCATTTCTTACTATGTGATTAAGCAAAAACGATATAAAACAGTAAAAGACTTTTTTAATTTCTTAGTTATGCCTATTTTGGGAGCTGGTACTGTAGCTGTACTATGGTTTAACCTCAATATCCACTCACTTATTCTAGGACTTAGCTGGGCTATTATTGGAATCGGCTATCTGCTATATATTACGAACATGTTTCGTTCAGCTCCTCCTCAAATGCATTTTGAAGAAGTGCAGGAAATGTAAAATAACAAAAACATCGGGATGTATCCGGTGTTTTTTATTTTGGAGATTTTAAAGTCATGCACGTTTGCATAAATCATTCAACTATTCATAAGGAAGGGAAGAAAAACTATAAGTGAGAAGGCTGAAACAATATGATTAACATAATTTTACTACTTGGCACGATTATTGCTTTCTAATACTAGTAAAAATAAATAAAAGAGGTGTTATCGTGGCAATGCAATCAGAAAAAGAAGGTGTAACACAATCTATTCAAGAGAAAGTTGAGGTGGAAAATCCTTTAGAGGAGTTTCAGGCCATATTAAAAGAAGCGCTCCAGGCTTTGCGTTATCCAGAGGAAGTATTTGATTTTCTTAAAAAGCCGATGCGTTTTTTAGAAGTGAGCATTCCTGTTCGAATGGATGATGGGAGAACAAAAATATTTCAAGGGTATCGTGCCCAGCATAATGATGCAGCGGGACCAACAAAAGGTGGCATTCGGTTCCATCCGGATGTTACAGCAGAGGAAGTAAAGGCGCTTGCTGGTTGGATGAGTTTGAAATGTGGAGTGACGGGACTTCCTTATGGAGGTGCGAAGGGCGGGATTATTTGTAATCCGCAGGAGATGAGTTTCAGAGAATTAGAGTTACTTAGCCGTGGTTACGTAAGAGCAGTCAGTCAAATTGTTGGACCTACGAAAGATATTCCGGCACCTGATATGTATACAAATGCGCAAATTATGGCTTGGATGCTGGATGAATATGATCATATTAGAGAGTTTGATTCTCCAGGTTTTATTACTGGAAAGCCATTAATGCTAGGAGGATCACAGGGACGGGAAACAGCTACGTCTAAAGGAGTGTTTTACACGCTTCAATTAGTTAGTGAGCTAAAGCATATTCCGCTTCAAAATATGCGAGTGATCATTCAAGGGTTTGGAAATGTTGGAAGCTACTTGGCAAAATATTTATATGATATTGGTGTAAAAGTAGTAGGCGTATCGGATGCTTTAGGTAGTATTTATAATCCAGACGGTTTAGATGTTCCTTATTTACTAGAAAATCGAGATTCTTTTGGTGTCGTATCGAACCTTTTTAGTAAAACAATCTCAAACCAAGAGCTGTTAGAAAAGGAATGTGATGTACTCATTCCAGCAGCAATTGGAGGAGTGATTACGAAGCATAATGCGAAAAGACTTGGATGTAAAATTGTAATTGAAGCTGCAAATGGTCCGACAACAAAAGAAGCGATAACAATGTTAGAAGAGAAAGACATTTTAGTTGTCCCAGATATTTTAGCGAATTCTGGAGGCGTTATTGTTTCTTATTTTGAATGGTGTCAAAATAACCAAGGATACTATTGGACGGAGCAATATGTAGACCAGTGTTTAAAAGAGAAAATTACATCTAGCTTTTTTGATGTATTTAACACTTCAAAGCGTTTTGGGGTAAATATGAAAATTGCTGCATATATAGCAGGGGTTCGTAGGATTGTAGAAGCGTCACGTCTTCGAGGTTGGTTACATTTTTAATATAAGGGGAGGGAACATATGAAACTGGATATTTTACTAGAAAAAATTGAAAAACAACCCATTGGTTATTACTGTATTGTATCGAATCATCATCGATATGATCTAGCAGTTGCCTATTCACAGCAGTTTTTTGGGAAAGCAATGGTTACCTCTATTCAAAATGGAAGAATGATTTTATTAAGTCAAGAAGATATTGAACAGGAGCAATATTGGGCACCTAAGTTAGGGATTGAAGTAGAAGATGTAGAAGATTTTCAAAGCTTTTTTCATATGATACTTCAGTCACAAATGTTGGCAGAACAATATTAATTGAATAAAAGAAGGGAATGATTCATTTTGTATTATGAGATTGTTACGAGCCCATGCTATGGAACGGTTGAAAAGGTGTCTATTGATAAAGATTCTCGAATTTATGAATGGGAACCGCTATTTGCTATTAAAGATATGAATGGAAAGACGGAAGTAATCAAAATGGGATGTAGCGGAGAGGTGCAATCTTTAGAGGTAGAAGCAGGAGATAAAGTCATTCCAGGTATGGTATTGGCTTATATTCAAGAAGATATTCTAGTTAGTGGGAGTGATTGATTGTAGGAAGGAAGATGGAACTATTCATCTTCCTTTTTTTATTAAAGTAAGTAAAAAATGTATATTATCAGATTAATTAAAAAAATCTGTTTTTAATGATACAATACAAGTTAAGCAGTTTAAAGGAGGAGTAGCAGAATGTTTTCCATTGCTCATAAAAAAATTAGACCTATTGTTTCTCTACCTATCGATCAACCTGAAAAGGAATGGAATATAGATGTTAACAATATAAAAGAATCTTTTTTATTTCTAAAAAGAGAAGATCAACTATTTGCATACGTCCATGTGAAGGATCTGCTATTAAAAAGTGAGGGAGTAACTACCCAAGCATTGCTTTCAAATGCTGTTTCACTAGATACAATCTGTCATCTTAGCAAAAATATTTCCTTGACAGCTCTCTTTCAAATTATAGGGGCACCCATTGCCATTGTGAAAAATGAAACAGGAGAGTTAACGGGATACATACGAAGAGAGGATGTTTTTGCAGAATTATTTAAACAAGAAAATAAAAGTGTAGATATACTGAAAATCATTTTAACGTCTATTCCAATGGGGATTTTTGTAGTAGACCGTGAAAAGAAGATTGTAAATTGTAATGAATCTGGTTTGAAGATGATTAAATCTACTCCTGAAAAAGTTATGAATGTACCAGCAGAACAGATTTTTAATGGAGAACATATTAATACTGTATTTACAACGGGAAAAACGATTTTAAACCAACTACAAATAACAAATGAGATGGGAGTATTAGTTGACTACAGTCCTATCCCAAACTTTGATCAAAGAATTGAAGGAATGGTTATTATTGTGCAAGATTTACCGATGGTTGAGGATATGGCTATGGAAATTGAATATATAAAGGATTTAAATAAAGATTTACATGCAATCTTATCTAGTATTTACGATGAAATATTAGTTGTTAATCATAAAGGGGAATTAATCCGTTATAGTGAAACCGTTATCAATGATTTTTGGGGAAGAGACTTGAAAGATCTTCTAGGAAAAAACCTTTTAGACTTAGAAAAGAAAGGATTATTTAGCCCATCTGTTACGCGATTAGTGCTAGAACAAAAGAAAAAGGTATCCATTGTACAAGAAACAAAAAGTGGTAGAAAGATATTAGCAGTTGGAAATCCTGTATTTAATGAAAATGGAGAGCTTCACCGCATTATTATCGCTTCAAGGGATATTACAGAGGCAACAAGATTAAAGACGGAATTGCATGAGATAAAAAAGATATCTGAGCAATATAAAAAAGAGTTGGATAGCTTTAAAAATAAAGATCGCTTTCTTAAAAAACTGATTTATTGTAGTCCGAAAATGGAACAAATTATTAATCAAGCAAAAAAAATAGCTGACTTTTCTTCAAATGTCTTGATTTCGGGAGAGTCGGGTGTTGGAAAGGAAGTGATTGCACAAGCAATCCATCAACTTGGAAACAGATCGTCAAAGCCGTTTTTAAAATTAAACTGTGGTGCGATTCCAGAGACTTTGTTAGAAAGTGAATTGTTTGGCTATACGAAGGGTGCTTTTACGGGTGCAGATAAAAATGGAAAAGAAGGATATTTTAAGCGGGCAGATCAAGGGATTTTATTTTTGGATGAGATTGGAGAAATGCCGTTACATCTGCAAGTAAAATTACTTAGGGTGTTGCAAGAACAAGAAGTAATTCCAATTGGAAGCACGATACCTACAAAAATAAACGTTCAAATTATTGCTGCCACAAATAAAAGTCTTGAAAAAATGGTGGAGGCTGGCACGTTCCGGGAAGATTTATTTTATCGCTTAAATGTAATCCCCCTGCAAGTTCCTCCGCTTAGAGAACGAATGGAAGATGTTCCGGTACTCGCGTTTCATTTTTTACAGCAGTTAAATGAAAAATATAATAGAAACTATCATTTAACTCCGGATGCACTTAATTTACTAGAGTTTTATTCATGGCCCGGAAATGTAAGAGAATTACAGAATATGATTGAACGTTTAGTTGTATCAGCAGATGATGCTGTTATTGATGCTGAATTTGTTAGTAAATTTTTAACTCCTGGATATGATTTTAAAAAATCAAAGCCGGTAATTACAAGGGTTTTACCATTACAAGAAGCATTGCATTCTGTAGAAGAACAATTAATTTTACTTGCGATGAAGCAGTATAAAACAACAACAAAGGCAGCAAAGGCCCTTGGGATAAGTCAGTCTTCTGTTAGTCGTAAATATCAAAAAATCATGAATGAAAAGGAAATAGCGGTTGATACAATTTCATATTTTTAAAGGAGAAAGGGAGGAGTCTACATGGACTCCTCCTTTTTTGTTGTAATTATGCAGAATGTCATAACTTATGCAAAAATGCATAAGTTTATGTAATTTTATTTAAAGAAATAGTCAGTTTTTGAATGATTGTTTCGTATTTCAAATGTTGGCACAATTATTGCTTATATAATATATGAACGATCGACAAAGGGGGATTATATACAGTGCTAGATTTAAAAATGTATGTAAACGGTGAATGGAAAGATTCTAGTAATCAAGAGAAAAGACCGATTATTAACCCTGCAAATGGCAAGGTTATCGCATATGCACCTGAAGGAACGATCGAGGATGCAAAACAAGCGATTGAAGTAGCAAGGGCTACTTTTGATAGCGGGATTTGGTCAGAAACATCCGCTGCGGAAAGAGCATCTTATTTATTTAAAATAGCAGATGAGATTGATAAAAATTTGGAAGAACTTGCGCGTCTGGAAACGATGGATAATGGAAAAACATATCGAGAGGCTGAAGGAGATATTGGAGATGCAGCAGCTTGTTTCCGATATTATGGTGGGCTGATTACAAAGCCAGATGGACAAACATATCATGTTGCCGATCCGATGCAAGCTATGGTAGTGAGAGAGCCAGTTGGTGTTTGTGGCTTAATCGTTCCTTGGAATTATCCGTTACTAATGAGTGTTTGGAAAATCGCTCCTGCTTTAGCAGCTGGAAACACAATTGTGTTTAAACCTTCTGAAGTGACACCAATCACTGCAACGAAACTATTCGAAATCATTGAAAAAGTAGAGTTGCCAAAAGGTGTTGCGAATATGGTAATGGGAGCTGGACCAACAGTCGGAAATGAGATCGCTGCAAGCGGTAAAGTAGATATGATTTCTTTTACGGGCGGAACAAAAACAGGAAAGCACATTATGAGAACAGCGGCAGATAATATGAAAAAGATTTCGCTTGAACTTGGCGGGAAATCTCCAAATATTATTTTTGCGGATGCAGATTTTGAAACTGCTGTTGATTATGCTCTGTTTGGTATTTATGCAGGTACTGGACAAGTATGTTCAGCGGGATCAAGAATCCTTGTAGAAGAAAGCGTTTACGATAAATTTGTTAGTTGTTTCGTAGAACGAGCAAAACAAATTAATGTTGGACCTGGTGATAACCCAGAATCAGAGATGGGACCACTTGTAAGTCAAGAGCATATGGAAAAAGTATTACGCTATATTGAGATTGGAAAAGACGAAGGAGCAGAAATTGCTTGCGGAGGAAATCGGATACTAACAGATGGGAAAGGTAATGGTTTCTTTATTGAACCAACGGTCTTTGTCAATGTAAAACCTGATATGCGTATTGTACAGGAAGAAATTTTTGGTCCTGTTGTAGTGATCCAAAAGTTTAAGGATGAACAGGAAGCAATTGAGCTAGCAAATGGTACAGATTACGGCTTAGCTGGAGGTGTATTTACAGTTGATGGTGCAAAAGCGATGCGTGTAATCCGCAAGCTTCGCGCAGGAATTACTTGGATTAATAGTTATCATCCAACATACAATGAAGCACCTTGGGGTGGATATAAACAAAGTGGTATCGGTCGTAGTTTAGGAACGTTTGGTTTAGAGGAGTTCCAAGAAATTAAGCAGATTAATATAAATCTAGAAGTAGAGCCAATTGGTTGGTTTGCAAATAAAAAGAATGTAGGAGTGAAATAGATGGGGACGAATGTAAAAAGTAAATTTAATGAACAAGATGTAAAAGATTCAAATGTAAATGAGTATATTACGAAAGTACTACAATTAATTGAAAAAGAGAAAGTCTCTGAAGAAGAGGCGAACTGGATTCAAAAAGAAACAGTAGATGGATTTAGAGAACATGTAAATCCTGGTTTTCTCGCATATAGAAAAACGGTAACAAAAGATGGGCAATTCGCAGCAGTAGAATGGTCGGATGAAGGATCTTGCTTCATGGACATTAACGGTAAAAAATATATTGATTGTTTAGGTGGATTCGGGATTTATAATGTCGGTCACCGCAATCCGAAAGTTGTAAAAGCTGTTACGGATCAATTAAAACGTCAAGCATTGCACAGTCAAGATTTATTAGACCCGCTTCGTGCGATTCTTGCAAAGATTTTAGCGGATATTACACCAGGTGACCTGAAATATGCTTTCTTTACAAATAGTGGGACAGAAAGTGTAGAGGCAGCATTAAAACTAGCAAAAATGTATAGTGAGCGAACAACCTTCATTTCAACAACGCGCGCCTTCCATGGTAAGAGCCTTGGCTCATTATCTGGAACAGCAAAAGGAATGTTCCGTAAGCCATTTTTACCATTAATTCCAGGTTTCCGCCACGTTCCATTTGGTGATATTGAGATGATGAGAAAAACGTTTGAAACGTGTGCATTAGTAGGAGAGGATGTTGCAGCTGTTATTTTAGAGCCAATTCAAGGCGAAGGTGGTATTATTTTACCTCCAGAAAATTACTTGAAACAAGTAAGAGAACTTTGTGATGAATTCGGATCACTACTTATTTTTGATGAAGTGCAAACTGGAATGGGACGCACAGGGAAAATGTTTGCTGCAGAATTATATGATGTTGTGCCGGATATTATTTGTCTTGCGAAAGCATTTGGTGGAGGTGTAATGCCAGCAGGTGCAATTGTTGCGAAAGAAAAAGTATTCAAAAGTTGGTTCGACAATCCATTCATGCATACAACAACGTTTGGCGGAAACCCACTTGCATGTGCAGCTGCAATTGCAACAATCCATGTATTATTGGAAGAAAAATTACCAGAACGAGCTGCAGAAGTTGGAGAGTATTTCTTAAACGGATTGAAAGAGGCAGCCGAAGGACATGAGGACAAAGTCTTTGAAATTCGTGGCCAAGGGTTAATGATCGGTATTGAATTCCATAAAGATGAAATCGGTTATGAAGTATCGAAAGCAATGTTTGATCAGGGCATTCTTGTTGCTGGAACATTAATTAATTCGAAGACAATTCGTATTGAGCCATCGCTTACAATTAGCTATGAAGAAGTAGATACAGTAATCAATGCATTTAAATCAGTGTTATCACAAGTGAAAGCAAAATAAGTATTTTGCACAATAACTTTTAAATACAAGCCAGTAAAACCACCATGTCGCTTTTTTTCTATCTTATTGGTTTTACTGGTTTTTATTATAGGAGGATAAGGAGTGGGAGGAGCATTACAAGGGATTACAATTATTGATTTATCTCGGGTTCTTGCGGGTCCTTTTTGTACGATGATTCTTGGTGATTTAGGGGCTGAAGTGATAAAAGTTGAGAATGTAGGAAACGGCGATGATACAAGGAGCTGGGGACCACCATTCGTAGAAGGAGAAAGCGCTTATTTTCTTTGTGCGAATCGTAATAAAGAGTCGATAACATTAAATCTAAAGGCAGAAGTGGGAAAGGACGTTTTGAAAAAGCTTGTTTCTCATGCGGATATCGTTGTGCAAAATTTTAAGCCTGGAACACTTGAGCGAATGGGACTTGGGTATGAAGTATTAAAAGAGGTAAAGGAAGATATTATTCTTGCCTCTATTAGTGGCTTTGGTCAAAATGGTCCTACTTCCCATCTTCCAGGTTACGATTATATGATTCAAGCAATGAGTGGACTTATGAGCATAACCGGAGGAAGAGATGAAGAGCCTGCAAAAGTAGGAGTTGCCATTTCAGATGTACTTACCGGTCTTTTTACATGTATCGGGATTTTAGCCGCTTTGCAACATCGAAATCGAACAGGAGAAGGACAAGAAATTGATATTTCTTTATTTGATTCACAACTAGCGGCATTAGTAAATGTTGCAAGTAATTGTTTATGTACAGGTGAATTACCAGAGAGGCTTGGCAATCAGCATCCTAATATTGTTCCGTATCAAGTGTTTCATGCGGAAGATGGGGATCTTGTTGTTGCGGTTGGGAATGATGAACAGTTTCATAGGTTGTGTTTGTTACTTAATAGGCAAGATCTATCCAGTTCAGAACGTTATAAAACAAATGCAGCTCGCCTTCAACATAAAGACGAGCTTGTAAATATGATTGCTATTGAAATGAAGAAAAAAAAGAAAGAGGAATGGAAACAACTTTTGGATGAAGCAGGGATTCCAAATGGACCAATTCTTAATGTGAAAGAAGCGCTAGAAACAGAGCAAGCAGTGGCGAGAGATATGACAATTCATATGGAACATCCGGTCATTGAAAATCTTAAACTTGTGGGTTCACCATTAAAGCTTTCAAAGACACCGGTTCAGATGCAGAAACATCCGCCACTTCACGGGGAACATACAGAGAAGATTTTGAAGAAATTAGGATATTCTCAGGGAGTCATTATGAAAATGATAGAAAATCAATGGGGATGAGGAGGCAGTACAAATGAATTTTTCGTTAACAGAGGAACAACAAAGTGTTAGAAAAGTAGTGAGAGCGTTTGTGGATAATGAAATTATTCCATACATTAAAGAATGGGATGAAAAAGGACATTTTGAACAAAAAATCTTGAGGCGTTTAGCCGAGTTACAATTTATGGGCGTTTGTATCCCAGAACAATATGGTGGAGTGGGAATGGACTATAATACACTGGCTATTGTTTGTGAAGAATTAGAACGCGGTGACACAGCTTTCCGTACAGCTGTATCTGTACATACGGGATTAAATAGCATGACACTTCTTCAATGGGGAACAGAAGAGCAGAAACAAAAGTATCTTGTTCCACAAGCGAAAGGTGAAAAGATTGGGGCGTTTGGTTTAACGGAACCAAATGCAGGATCGGATGTCGTTACGATGCAAACAACAGCGATAAAACAAGGGGATTACTATGTATTAAATGGATCAAAAACGTGGATTTCGCTCTGTGACGTTGCAGATCATTTCTTAATATTTGCGAAAACGAATCCAGAATTAAAGCACCGCGGTATTTCTTGTTTTATTGTAGAGCGAACATTTCCTGGGGTATCTACAAAAGCAATAAAAGGAAAGCTTGGTATTAGAGCCGGAAATACAGGTGAAGTGTTCTTAGATGATGTAAAAGTACCAGTGAAAAACCTTCTTGGAGAAGAAGGAGAAGGTTTTAAAATTGCAATGGCTTCATTAGATAACGGACGTTTTACAGTCGCGGCAGGGGCTTGTGGACTTATTCAAGCAAGCTTAGAAGCAAGTGTAAAATATTGTGAAGAGCGTAAAACATTTGGAAAAGAAATTGGGAAACATCAGCTTGTACAGCAAATGATTGCGAAAATGTCTGCGAATCTAGAAATATCAAGGCTACTAGTTTATAAAGCAGGATGGCTAAAAAATGAAGGAAAGCGTAATACAAAAGAAACATCTTTAGCAAAATGGATCGCTTGTGACGCTGCATTTGAAGCTGCAAATGACGCAGTGCAGGTGCACGGTGCCTACGGGTATTCGAATGAATTTCCTGTAGAGAGATATTTACGAAATGCAAAAGCCCCTGTTATTTATGAAGGGACACGTGAAATTCATACCATTATGCAGGCAGAGTATGCACTGGGTTATCGCTTCGATAAGGAACTCCGTAATATGTTACCAAAGTGGCCTTTTGAAGAAAATGAAGCAGAAATGGTAACGAAATAGAATAGGAAGGCAGTGTAACGAAGGTTACACTGCCTTTTTGTTATATTTTCAACTTACAAGTATTTACATATCTTTTGTCTTAGTGCACTATTTAACTAGTACACTAAGACAAAAGGAGGGGGGAAATGAAAATTGAGTTTTCTCCTAACATACCGATTTATATTCAGGTGATGGAATACATAAAAAAAGAAATTGTAACAGACCATTTATCGCCTGGTGACAAAATTCCCTCTGTACGTGAATTAGCGAGTGAGTTACAAGTCAATCCAAATACAATTCAGCGTACATTTCAAGAATTAGAAAGAGATGGGATTGTTGTGACACGTAGAGGAATGGGAAGATATGTAACAAGCGAAGGAGAGAAAATTATGGAGCTGCGAAAAGGTATGGCGAAAGAGTTGCTTCATTCTTTTATAAATGGAATGGACAATTTAGGATTTTCAGAAGAAGAGATTCTCTCAATACTTCGTTCTTCATTGGAAGAGAAAAGGGAGGGGAACGAATGACGGAGTTGCTGAAGACGGAACATCTTTGGAAGCGATACGATTTAAAAGCTGTAATTCGAGATCTAGATGTAACAATTACAGAGGGAAAAATCGTTGGTCTTGTTGGAGATAACGGGAGTGGTAAAACAACATTATTAAAAATGATTGCAGGTTTGCAGCATCCTTCAGAAGGAACTATCACAATAGCAGGTGAGAAAGTAGGATTAGAAACGAAAAAAATGGTTTCATTTATGCCAGACAGGCCTGTATTTGATGAGTGGATGACAGTAAAAGATGCGTTATTTTTCTATCGTGACTTTTATCAAGATTTTAATATACAAAGGGCAGTGGATACGATAGCTGCATTTAAAATACCACTAGAAGAAAAAATTACAGCATTGTCAAAAGGTATGGTTGAAAAACTGCAGTTGATTTTAACATTTTCAAGAAAAGCGAAACTTTATACATTAGATGAACCACTTGGCGGGATTGATCCTGTTTCAAGGGAACATGTGCTAGAACTCATTCTGCAGTTTTATCGAGAAGATTGTACCATTATCATTTCTACTCATTTAATTGGTGAGATTGAAAATATTTTTGATGAGGTTATCTTTTTGAAGGATGGAGAAATTGTACTACATGAGAATGTAGAAGAGCTTCGTTTTCAGAGAGGAAAAGCTGTAAATGAGTTGTTTAAGGAGATGTTCAGGAAATGATTTCACTTCTTCGATATTTATATAATTGTAATAAAAAAAGATATGGATAATTTATTTCGGATTTATTACTATTTCATTAATTTTATTATTTAATATGAAAGGTCCCTCAGGCATAAGGGTTTCAAATAAACAAGATATAACATTAATCATATTTATATTATTATTTTTTATAACTGCATTTTCTATCTTCTTACTGGCGTTATCTTCTTTCAGAAAAATAGTAAGAGGGTCTATGATTCGATATGTTGCCATTCCATCAAAGAAATATATATATGCGAATTTATTATTTTTCACAATAATGTTTACTCTATTATCGTTAATAGGAATTGTTTTTTTACATCTTCTTTCTATCAATATATGTGAGAATAACGAAAATGGAGGGGTACAACAAGCCGTTAATAGTTTATATAATTATGGGTTATTACACCATCTGTTCTCTACCTTCTTATGGATCATAGATTTAGTGAGTACATTAGTTTCTCTGTATTTCATAATCATAGTTGTAAAACTATTTAATGTGAAATCCTCATTAAATAAAATGTTATTTATCATTTTATTTGTTGTCTTCGGTGGGATCCAGTTTGTTATTACTAATATGCTAGACAAAATAAATCTATATATGTTTTCGATAAAAAACGTTGGCGTTATAGATAAAAATGGCTTTTTTGAAACATCTTTTTATCTTAGTGATGCATCAAATATTTCTTATTTAATTTTTAGTTTATTGTCAATTTTTTTATTGGTGGTAATAACAAGTTATATCATCGATAAAAAACTAGAAGTCTAAAGGAGGAACAATCATTGGGAAATGTAGTAGTAAAATTAGAAAACGTCCATAAAAAAATAGGAAAAAATGAAATTATTCGTGGTCTTTCATTTGAAGTTCGTGAAGGGGAAGTATATGGTTTTCTTGGACCAAATGGGAGCGGGAAAACGACGACAATTCGAATGATGACTGGTCTTATGGCAATGACAGAAGGCGATATAACGATTTGTGGTCATAGCATTCGTACAGAACGTGAGAGGGCGTTAGAACAGATTGGAGCGATTGTCGAGAATCCGGAATTATATGATTATATGACAGGAATGCAAAACCTAAAGCATTTTGCGAATATGGCGGTTACACCAATTAGTAAAGAGCGTATTGCTGAAATTGTAAAGCTTGTTGAATTAGAACATGCCATTCATAAAAAAGTGAAAACATATTCACTTGGGATGAAGCAACGTCTTGGAATTGCACAAGCACTTTTACATAACCCGAAAATTTTAATTTTAGATGAGCCGACGAATGGATTAGATCCAGCTGGTATTCGTCAAATTCGTGATTATTTACAACGATTAGCGAAAGAAAAAAATATAGCTGTCATTGTATCCAGCCATTTATTAAGTGAGATTGAATTGATGTGTGACCGCGTTGTTATCATTAAGCATGGGCAATTTGTACAAGCATATAACTTACATGAGCAAGCGAAGAATGATGAAACGGTTGCTGTAACTTTTGAGGTGGATCAAGTTCAGCGTGCAAATGAAGTGATTAAGGGTAAAGTACAAGGAAATGTCGTTGTTGCCTCTGTAACGAAAGATGAAATTCCACAACTTGTGAAACGACTTGTTCATGCGGATATTCTCGTATATAGCGTTACAGTGCAAAATAAAACGTTAGAAGATGAGTTCTTAGCGATTACTGGGGGAGTGAAAGCGTAATGTTTAAATTAATTCAAAATGAATTGCTAAAGTTACATGCAAAAAAAGGTATGTATATTTTAATGGGAATATTAGTTGCATTAGAGATTGCAATGGCAATCATTATTAAAAAATGGGCCCCAGCTGAGGTGCAATTTTCAGGGTTTGTATCATTTTCAGAAGCAGTGCTTAGCTTAATTATCGTATTTACCACAATTTTTGGGATAACTCTCGCGTCCCGTACAGTTACTGAAGAGTTTCAAAAGGGAACGATTAAACAATTACTGATTCGCCCTAGAAAACGAATTGCTGTATTATTTTCAAAATATGTAACAGTTATACTGGCTGTGATTATTATATCAATGATAGCTTTAATCATTTCAATGTTAATTGGATTAGTTAGTTTTGGTGGAGGAAAAGAAGCATTAACATTTGCTATGTTAATGAAAATTTTAGTTTACAAAATGGTACCGGTTTTGTTCTATGTAACACTGTCCTTTTTCCTAGCAAATATTTTTAGAAAGTCTGTACTACCATTAATCATTACCCTGTTTGTCTTTTTCTTACAAGGTACAATTACTATGTTACTTATGATGTTTGCGAAAGATGTTACAAAATTTGTTGTATTTTCTCATTTGGATTTAACAGTGTATGATGGTAATAAACTAATTAGCGGTGGTGCTACACCACCATTTACAGAATTCACTTTTACAACATCATTACTGCTCGTACTTGCTTATTTTGTAGTATTACTCATTTCATCAAGCGTACTATTTCAAAAACGTGATGTATTATAAGAGAAAAAATCCCCGTTTTTTAACACGGGGATTTTCTTTAACCAACTTTTTCTTCAGTTTTTTCACGTTCCCAGCACTCTGTGTTTTCTAAACCAGGAATGCTATCGGCGTAGAAGACAGGATCTTTTCCAGCTTCTTTTTGCTTCATATAATCTTTTAATGCTGCAAATGCGTATTTGCTTAAGAATATGATTGTAACTAAGTTGAAGATTGCCATAACGCCCATAAATAGGTCTGCTAAATCCCAAACAACTTGAATCGTTGCAACAGAACCTAGGAATACCATACCGATTACAGCAATGCGGTAAATCATAAGAGTTGTTTTACTTCCTTTTAGGAATTCGATATTTGTTTCACCATAGTAGTAATTTCCGATTAGTGAACTGAAAGCAAATAAGAAGATTGCCACAGCGACAAAGATTGGTGCCCAAGGGCCAATATGCATTTTTAATGCTTCTTGTGTTAACTGGATACCATTTAAATCTGTTCCAGTATGAACATCTGATAAAAGGATAATAAAAGCGGTACAGCTGCATATTAATAATGTATCTGTAAACACACCAAGTGTTTGAATGAAACCTTGTTTCACAGGGTGTGTTACGTTAGCAGTCGCTGCTGCATTTGGTGCACTACCCATACCTGCTTCATTGGAGAATAAACCACGTTTTACGCCGAGTAACACAGCTGCACCAAAGCTACCGCCAGCAACTTCTTTTATGCCAAATGCGTGTGCTAAAATTTCTTTTACCATTTCTGGAACCAGTGTAATATTTGTCACCACTACAAATAGTGCAACTGCAACATAAATGATTGCCATAACCGGTACAATCATTTCTACAACACGCGCGATTCGCTTTACGCCACCGAAAATAACGACAGATAATAAGGCAGCTAATGAAAGTCCTACCACTTTTGGATCGACATGAAAAGCACCATCGAATGCAGATGTTACAGTATTTGCTTGTACAGCGTTAAAGACAAGACCAAAACTAACTGTAATTAAAACAGAGAAAATCATACCCATCCAGCGTTTGTTTAACCCTTTTTCCATATAGTACGCTGGACCACCGCGGAATGCTTTACCGTCTTTAATTTTGTAGATTTGTGCAAGTGTACTTTCAACAAACGCAGATGCTCCGCCAATCATAGCGATAAGCCACATCTAGAAGACAGCACCTGGTCCGCCCATGGAAATAGCGATTGCGACACCAGCTAAGTTACCTGTTCCAACACGTGATGCTGTACTCATACAAAACGCTTGGAATGAAGAAACGCCGTGTTTTTCTTTTTGTGCTTTACGTGTAGAAGGACTGGCGCCGTCACCTAGTAAACGAATCATCTCACGAATGTGACGAAACTGAACAAATCCAGCTCTTATTGTAAAATAGCAACCCACAGTAATTAATAATGCAATTAAAATATAACCCCATAAATATTCGTTTGTTGTTGTAATAAACTTATGAATCGGAGTAATGACATTTTCAAAGAAATCCATGTACGTAATCCTCCTTATTCTTATCATAATAATGTGTTTTTTGACGTTAGGTATAAAAACGACATTAAATATTATAGCAGAAAATCTTGCAAAGAGGAAATTTCAGAAATAGATTTCTTGTTCTATATTTTAATAGATATATATATTAAAAATTAATTGAGAAAAATAGGAAGAATTTTAATGATATTCATATTACAATGTAAATATATCATCTTGGAGGTGTTTTTTATTCAGTACGCATTTTCACGTATACGACTTCGTAGTTTTTTTGCATGGATGATTTTAGGAATGTTAGTAATGTTGTTGCCGCTTGCCTTTACCGGAGCTTCAGACAGTGTTATGGATGTTGTGATGCAAATTTCGGTGTTTTTTGTATTTCCACTACTCTGGTTATATGTAAAAACACGAAAAAATAATATTATATTTACTAGTTTCTTTGATAAATCGTCACGATTAAATTGGAAGTTAATCGTAGCTGCAACTATAATGGGAATGATTTTTTCATTTGGTGCATCTTTTATCCAATTTTACATACTAGCACATATTGTTCCTGACTTTCTCGTTGATATGCTGAATGATAATGGTGCAATTGATATGAGCAATATTTACACACAAATATTTAGTTTCATCTCAGCATGTATTTTTGCACCAATTATGGAAGAAGTCATTTTTCGAGGTTTCTTCTTGCAGCGTATGGTGTTTAAGTGGGGAATAAAACGAGCAGTAATTGTGTCTTCTCTTATTTTTGGTTTAGGGCATTTTGATATTGTGGGTGCTTTTATATTTGGCGTTGTGATGTGCCTTCTTTACATAAAAACGAAAAATATATGGACGAATATTGCTGTTCATGCATTGAATAATTGTATTGCAACTGTAATCCAATTAACGAGTGGTGAAGGAGCAAATGATGCCATTTCGATTGCTGAATTACAAGGACAAAGTAATTTGTGGATTGGGCTCGTCGTGATTCTTATTAGTTTACTATGGTTAGTACCTTTTATTCGAAAGAATTGGCGAACTGTAAAAGAAGTGGGGGTACCACCTCTTCGTTTTATCAATGAAGAGAAGGAAATCCTATCAGTATCGCAACAAAATGAAACATATAGTCGGGTCGTGTTAACAGAGCGATTTATGGCTGTAGAATTGCCAGATGAAGCTGTGAATCAGCTTAGATTAGAAGAGAATGATTATGTGGCGGTTACGGTAGAGAATGATCAAATTGTTATAAAAAAGGCAGAACATCAATAAGGGTATAAGAAATGAAAAGCAGCAGCTCTCCGATATATTTGAGGAGAGCTGCTATTTTAATGGATCACAATTTCAACGTGGAAGTTGTTTCCGTTTTTTACATATTTAATATCTGTCACTGTACGAACAGCTTTTAAAATTTCCACCTTTTCCCCGATTCGAGGGATGGTGGGAACATTATCCCAAATACCAAGTAAATCATCTTCTTGAGTCGTCTTTTCGTAAAACCAAATTTTCAATGTAATGCCCCTTTCTCGAACTTTATGTATTTTAATACATAATAAAACATTTTTATTCTTTTTGTAAGGGGTTTTTTATGAAAATATGAATAAAAATTAATTTTGTTCTTCTGGAAAAATGTGTTCAATGTCAGGAGTAAGAGATACTTCTGATAATACGATATGAGAAACGGTTGTTGCATAGGAAGAAACATCATTAATAAATTCTTCAAGTTCCACTAATGAAGGAACAGAAATTTTAACGATATAACAAAGGCTTCCTGTTACGCGATAACAAAAACTTGCGGATGGATACGATTGAATGAATTGTTGCATGCGCGTTGTATCACCATTTTTTAAGGTGATTTCTAAAATACAATCTAAAACAAGTCCAGCTTTTTTATAATCAATATCAATTGTATATTTTTGAATGATTCCTTCACTTTCTAACTTACGAACACGTTCTGCAGTAGATGGGGCGGATAAGTTTACCCGTTTTGATAATTCCCTCATGGAAAGACGGCTATCATTATATAGTTCATTTAAAATTTTACGATCAATACGATCTAATTGCATTTGTAAATATACCTCCAATAAATTAATAATTTTTGTAAAGAAAATGTATAAATACAGATTCATATGAAATGTAAAAAGAACCTACTTTATTTTACAATAAAATAGAAAAGAATAGGGGGGGAAATGATGGAGAGAATTTCATTATCAGATGTAGGAGAAACAAAATTTCAAAAATTATTAGGACATCGTCCAGATATATTACAATCTTGGAGTGCTTTAGAAAGTACGTTATATGAAACCGGAACTCTTTCTGAAGAGTTAAAGGAGCAAGTGCGGAGAACACTCGCATTTGGAAATGAATGCCCGTATTGTATGGCAAAGGGAAAACCGAATGATGTACAAAAGGTAGAAGAGATTAGCATTGCTGTAACCTTTGCACATGTATTTGTACATAATCGTTCAGCGATAGATGATAAGATGTTTGATGTGTTAAAACAGTATTGGAGTGAGGCGGAGATTATAGAGCTTTGTGCATATATTTGTTTTATTACTGCTTCACAAAAACTTGGATTTTTGTTTCAATTACAGCCAGGGGAATAGGAGGGAATAATGGTGAATCAACCAGCGCTTATTATGATTGATGTACAAAAAGCATTTAATCTACCGTATTGGGGAGAACGAAATAATCCTTTAGCAGAAGAAAATATGAAACGTTTATTAGAAGGGTGGAGAAGAAGAGGGCTACCAATATTTCATATTCAGCATGTGAACAAGGAAAATGTAGAATCAATTTTTTATCTAAATGCAGAAACCACTCACTTTAAAGAAGAAGTGCAGCCATTACAAGGTGAAATCATTATTCAAAAGAGTGTTAATAGCGCATTCATTGGAACTGATTTAGAAAAGCAATTAAAAGAAAAAAACTGTGAGTCGATTGTTATTGTTGGATTAACCACGAATCACTGTGTAGAGACAACAACTCGTATGGCTGGCAATTTAGGTTTTTTAACGTATTTAGTAAGCGATGCAACAGCGACATTTAATCGAAAGGGACCAGACGGTGTACAATACTGTGCAGAGGAAATTCATAATATGACTCTTGTGAATCTACATGAAGAGTTTGCTACTATTGCTACAACATCGGGAATATTAGAGAAGGTAAAGAGGGACCAGTTATAATTAATCATGATTGATACTATTTTAATAAAATATTTGAATAATCATGTGGAAAAAAATAAGAATATTTTGTATAATCAAGGTACAATCATTTTGAAAACAGGGGTGGCAGCATATGGAGCAAATTCCAGTAAAGAAGATAGAAACAGTACTCGTTTTAGCAGAAGAAGATAAACAAAAACAAAAGGAATTTTATGAATTGCTATTAACAACTCATTTTTATGTTGCTGGATCTATTGAAGCGGATGATTCTGAATCAGAAGGGACACTTCGTTTGCGTTATTTCCAAGGAGAGGGTAGATGGATCGTACCGTTCTTTACACAATTAGAATTTGTGAAAGAAGTGTTGCCAGAAGAAACGCCCCTTATTACGATACGTGGAAAAGAATTATTTGAAAATCTAGATAAAGAAGCAACAGTGGTATTGAATGTTGGCACAAAGCTTAGCAAAACATTTATTCCGGAAGAAATTGCAGATATAGCATCTGGACGTATTTTTAATTATTATAAATAAAAAGTTGTGTTAGCCCTTTATAGGCAACTCGGCATAAGGGAACATGAAAAAAAAGGAAAAGCGATATATGCTTTTCCTTTTTTGTGTAAATGAAAAAGTGTATAGGAAACTGCTTTTTAGTTTGATATAAAATTCACACCGGAAGGAATAGAAAGTGTATTCTTTTCAGTGTCCATTGTAACAGTCACACCAAGAGGGATTCCGATATTCGGTTGTATATGTCCAATAGGAAGCCCAAATAATACAGGGATGTTGTAAGAAGCGAGATAGTCATATAATATGTTTTGCAATGATAGAGATTGTTTTGAGGCAATACAATCATGGCAGCTTGTGAAGACAACTCCTGCACATTCCTGCAGTTTTCCTGCTAAGCGCAATTGGTTGAACATGCGATCAATGCGGTACGGCTCTTCTCCAACATCTTCAAGTAATACAATTTTATTTGCTGTATTGATTTCATAGGGTGATCCCAGTGTACTTACTAAAACTGTTAAATTCCCCCCTATTAATGGCGCAGAAACAATACAGGGAGGTGTAGTCGTGATACATTCTGCCCCGGGTAAAATAGTTGAATATGGGTGGAATAGTTGATTGAAAGAAGATAAGGAGAGAGGAGCGATTCCTTTTCCTAATTCTTCAACCATTGGTCCATGAAAAGTAACTAGTCCTGTATATTGTGAAAAAGCAATATGTAAAGCAGTAATGTCACTGTATCCCCAAAAAATTTTTGGATTATTTCGGATGAGCTCATATTGAATATAGGGAAGTAGACGGCCGCTTCCGTACCCACCTCTTGCGCAAAAAACGGCTTTGATTTTAGGAGTTGCAAATGCTTCATGTAAATCTTGAAGACGGATTGTATCATCCCCGGCGAGATAGCCGTATTTTTCGTAAACACTTTGACCAATTATTACGGATAGTCCCATTGTTTCTAATACTTTTTTTCCGGTAAGAACGTGCTCTAGTATTGGTGGCCCTGCTGGAGCAATAATCATTACCGTATCGCCTTGTTGCAAGGTATTTGGCTGAATCATCTCATCTCCTCCTTCACTTTCAATATATTCGTTTATAAGCAGTTCAATCCTTTTTGAAGAAGGAAAAGCTTGTTGAATCAAGAAGATATAAGGTGACATAGGAAGGGAGAAGAACGATGTTTATAAGTAGAGTAACTGATATATTACAAATAAAATATCCAATTATTCAAGCAGGTATGGCAGGAGCGATTACAACACCAGAACTCGTTGCGGCTGTATGTAATTGTGGTGGACTTGGGACACTTGGGGCTGGTTATATGAGCCCAGAACAAATTCGTCAATCTATTGATAAGATACGAGAATTAACAGATAAGCCGTTTGCAGTTAATCTGTTATTGACGAAGGAAATACAAATTGACGAAGACAAAGTAGAAGCAGCTAGAAGTTTATTAGAGCCGATACGAAAAGAATTAGGTATAGATGAGCAGAATGAATCTTTGCAACTTCCGAAAAGTTATAAAGAACAACTGCAAGTATTAATAGAAGAAAAAGTACCAGTTGTCAGCTTTGCATTTCACACGTTAGAACAAGCAGAGGTTGCGCTATTGAAGAAAGAGGGTATAAAGGTAGTTGGAACAGCAACAAATGTGGCAGAAGCAAAGGTACTTGCTGAATTAGAAGTAGATGTAATTGTTGGACAAGGTAGCGAAGCTGGAGGACATCGCGGAACTTTTATTGGGAAAGAACAAGACTCTATGATTGGCACATTTGCACTAATTCCACAAATGGTAGCGGCTGTATCCAATATTCCAATTGTAGCCGCAGGAGGCATTATGAACGGACAAGGTGTTGTTGCAGCCTATGCATTAGGTGCAGAAGGCGTTCAAATGGGGACGGCATTTTTAACAAGTGAGGAAAGTATTACACATGATGCACATAAAAAAGCGGTGCTACAGAGTACGGATACAAGTACAATTGTAACGAGATCGTTTTCTGGAAAGTATGCAAGGGGAATTCGAAATCCATTTATAGAGCAACATAAAGAAAAAGAAGAACGACTTCCAATGTATCCAGTGCAAAATGTATTAACTTCGAAAATACGCCAAGAAGCTGCAAAGCAAAATAAAGGGGAATATATGTCACTTTGGGCTGGGCAAGCTTCTTCGTTAGCAAGAAAAGGGTCAGCACAGCAAGTTATTGAACAGGTGATAGGAGAAGTAAAAGGCACAGTAGAAAAATTACAAAATCTATACACAAAAAGACCACTTGAATAAT
>NZ_JAJJBY010000007.1:0-200583 GCF_022625245.1 Bacillus sp. TL12
AACTTTAATACTGAGAAATCGGGCTTTTTATAATGAACACTGTAAAGCAGTCCTTTCCTAATGGCTCTTCTTCAGTTTGACACTGTAATAGCGCATCGCTTTTAAAGTTCCTTCCATTTCAAATACACCTTGTTGAATTAATGTACGCAAGCGATATTCAAGGAAAACATCTCCTACTGATTGTTCTAGTTGGCCGAGAACTTCTCCAATAAGCCTCGCTGATTTATAAAACTGTTTTTCTATTTCATCTTTTTCCAAATTCTTCGCACATTCAATCATAAAAGAATCAAAATATGTTTCTTTTACTGAGAAAACTTTATGATCTTCCCAGATTCGTAATAAATTTGTCGTTTCAGAAAGCAATTTCCATTCTTGTTCTAGTTGTATTCGCGTTTCTTCAGTAAGTATAATCCCCTTCTCATACTTCTCATAAATCGTTGCTAGATTCTCGGGTGTTAACTCACCCGTCCCGCCAATCACATAAATTTCATTTTCTTTTTGAAACAACTTTCTATGAGCTTCTGACGTATTAATAATTCGAATGTTTTTCTTATCTTTTAAATGAACAAGCGCAAAACATAATCCAACGTATTCATTTGCATTTTCTCCAGTCCAAATCGTAATCGGCATATCCATTGGAATGGATTGTAGTTCTTGTAATGATTGGATAAACTTCGGTAAATATTCTTCTTCAAAATATAAATCTTCTAAATTTAAGTTTTTAGATAACCATTGCTGCCTCGAATGCTGTCCAGTGGTTGTCCCCAACTGATTGATCGGGCCAATCGAAAAAAACTCTGAAAATGAAATAACATACTCTTGCTGCGATTTCTTTTTCTTTAACATGTACTTTAAACAGCCTGCACTAGATTCCCCAAAAGTAATATGAATGTGCGTGCTCTCGGTTATATTTTTCTTATGCAATGCATAATCTATCAATTCGTTCGGAATGCTCGTTAAATATGTAAATGAATCTTCGTTGTAATTATTTTTTAACAAATCTAACTGCAGGAGAATACCGTGAAGCAACTGTTTTGCTTCGTCCTCTTGCATTTCATTGACAACTTTTTTGATTTTTTCTATTTTTTCTATCATCTATTTCCCTCTATTCGCAAAATAATGTACTTTATAGTGTAACATATAATGAGACTTCATCTAATAATTGCTAAGAAAAATGAAAAAGATAAACAAGCACATAGTGGAATAAACACTATTGTATCCATTTTGGCAAAATACGTATCTTTTTTTCTTTTAAAAATACCAAAGTAGTTGAACTCACCAATTACTCTTATCGCAAATACAAACATACAAATCCAAGAACCGATTTGAATGATGACACGTGGAATAAATGAGGAAATAACATTTGCCTGTAATAATAATAGTAATGCCGCTACACATAGTAATAGCGCAACTAATAGCGTCATCCCAATACTAGGCGTAAAGACCTTATCTCTAGAATCAGTTGGAATCGCTGCCTTTATTCCCCATTTTCCGCCAAATGCCCAATAAACATGCAATAAACTAATACACACTAAGAGACATGCTGATATAGTGATGATAATGAGCAATAGTAACACCTCCGTCAATGTGCTTCTTTTAAATTAAGAATATTCAATAAAAAAATGATTAGCAATCTATTTCTAAATTGTTCAAAATACCGTCATTTATAATTTCATTTTTGATATTCCGATACTGTATAAAAACAATTAAATATAGAGGCATTACGTTGACTTGTAATTAATGGGTGGATAGCTTTAATTGAAAAAAGATGTGGTCCCGGTGAAAAACATAGAGAAAAGCGATTTTCTATTTTAAACTGAACAAAAAATCGCTTTTCCAATTCTTTTACATACGTTTATTTCTGATTATTCATTTCAAATACTTGTTGTACGTCTTTATCACCGCGCCCTGATAAGTTAACAATAATACTTTGATCGTTTCGTAGCATTGCTGCTAATTTCATAGCATAAGCCACTGCATGGGAACTTTCCAATGCAGGAATAATACCTTCAACACGAGACAATTTATGAAACGCTTCTAATGCTTCATAATCATTAATTGCTACATATTCTGCACGACCGGTTTCTTTATAATAACTATGTTCTGGTCCAACACCTTGATAGTCCAGTCCTGCGGCAATGGAATGAGCTTCTGCAATTTCTCCATTTTCATCTTTCATCATATAACACTTAAATCCGTGGATGATACCAGGCTCTCCTGCCGTGAGAGGTGCTGCATGCAACCCTGTTTCAATCCCTTTACCACCTGGTTCAACACCTACCATTTTTACTTCTTTATCATGATAAAATGGGGCAAATAACCCAATTGCGTTACTTCCTCCACCTACACAAGCAACCAAATAGTCAGGTAGACGCTGTTCTTTTTCAATGTGTTGTGCTCTTGCTTCCCTTCCAATTACAGCTTGGAAATGACGAACGATTGTTGGGTATGGATGTGGTCCCAGTGCAGAACCTAATAAATAAAATGTATTTTCATAGTTTTGAGCGTAATCTTCAAGTGCTGCATCTACCGCCTCCTTAAGAGTACGTCCCCCTTCTTGAACAGCAATTACCTTCGCTCCCAATAGTTCCATACGAAATACATTTAATTGTTGACGTTCTGTATCCAGCCCTCCCATATAAATCGTACAATCTATTCCGAACATCGCACATGCAGTAGCTGTAGCCACGCCATGCTGCCCCGCTCCCGTTTCTGCAATGATACGTTTTGCTCCCATTCTCTTTGCGAGCAAAATTTGTCCTAATACATTGTTAATTTTATGTGCTCCAGTATGATTAAGGTCTTCTCTTTTTAAATAGATTTTTGCACCACCAATTTCTTCGCTTAAACGCTTCGCATAGTACAATGGATTCGGGCGCCCTACATATTCTTTTAAATAGTACTCGTATTCTTTCATAAACTCTGGATCATCTTTGTATTTATTAAATGCAGCCTCTAGGTGAATTAAAGCCTCTTTTAGTTGCTCTGGTACAAAACTCCCTCCAAATTCTCCAAAATATCCATTTTCCGCTTGTAATAAATTCATGTTAATTCCTCCCTTTGGTTTTTAATTGTTAAATAAGAAAAAACGTGTGAACGCAAAAAGCCCTCTACATGCAGTAAAGCATGTAGAGGGCGATATATACGATTATACCGTGGTGCCACCTCTTTTGATTCTTTGTCACATAGACTAAGAATCCTCTCGTTTTTGGATACGGAAAAATAGATTCGATATCCTCATCCTTGTAACGGCGGCACCCGGGTCGCATACTCCTAATGTTTCAACGTACCTCTCCTAAGTCCATTCGGTATAATCTATCGTACTGGATCGCACCAATCCCAGCTCTCTGCAACGCATCAATTAAACGTACTCTTCTTAGTCAACGATTTTTATTATTGAAATTTAACTATCATATTACATAGTTAAATTTATTTTGTCAACATTAAATGATAGAAAATTCATTTATTTTAATCAAGTTATTTTTTCATTAATCCCATAATATTTAATAAACTAATTCAACAATAGTAAAAAAAACGCAATAACCATTTATCGTACAATAAAAGGACATTGCGTTTTTAAGTATTCGTCTAGGAATATTCTCTATGCATTATAACGATTTCTTCTTCGTTCCATCCTTGTTTGACCTTGCGTTGTTTCCATTTCGTGATGTTGGTGCTCTGGTTGTATTGTATGATACGCTGGTGTTCTTTCTTCAAGATTTGGTTCATACGTACGTGTTTCTTTTGAATTAGAAGATCTTTTATTGAACTTTGGCATCTTCACTTTCAATCTTGGTAGACTAGGAATGCGAATTTTAAATTTCGGTTTGATTCGTTTCTTTTTTTGTTTGAATAGATTTGTTTTTTCTTGTTTTTCATTGATATTACCACGTTTTAGCATGTTGGCAAGCAACCCACCAAGTATAAATCCGACTACTAATAAGAGTAGATACAGTCGTTCTGAAGTCAATAAGTTCATAATACGTCCAAGAACAGCTAATGATTGGGTTTGCTTAATATCCCATAATAAACCACCCCATAATGCAAGTAATCCTAAAGTAATTGCATAAGTACGAAATCGGAATAATAACGGAATAACCGCAATACATGCAGCGATTTTAGCATTTGCTAGTAACGAACTAGCTGTTGCGTATTGATTCCAAATCGCCAGCAAAAACGTAATAAATATAGTGTAAGCAAGCCAACTACATATTCGTGAATACATTCGTTTCGCATAGTAGCTTCCAAAACTGGTGAAAAACAACAGTCCTCCTAAATACAATGACAATTCAAGAGGAATTTGTTTCATAATACCTGCAATTGGAAATAGGAAGCTGAGTACCATTAAAAGCACATCAAGTCTCTTCATAACTCTCATCCCTTTCAGTTTTCTATCTTTCTTCTATATATCGAAGCAAATTTTGTTGTTTTTAACATATTCCTCACTTCCACCAAATTATAAATAACATTCCTAAAAATCATCTTAATCCTACTAGTACCAAAAAGTAAACAAAAAAACAAAGCTATAATTGACAATAGAGATCTAGATTTGTATAAAGAAATGACAAATCCCGCTATTTGTAAATTAGCGGGATCTTGAAATTATCTTGCTGTATATTTAACGTGCTTTCCCATCTTCAAATGTGTGATGGTCAAGAGCTCAACAACTTGAATATACCTCTTTCTTTGTTAATATGATTATACTTTCCCTTACAACGCAGCTACTTCACACAATGTGATTTACTATTTTTCACCTATCCCTAAAGCTCCACGTGCCATTTCCATATGTGCCTCTTCCTTTGTCTGTAGTGCAAATAATCCAATCATTACCGGATAAGCAGCACCAAGTTCAATAATATGTTCAAACATTCTCTGCCAAACTTTCCCTCCTGCTTTTTCATATTCATTTAATAGTACTTTCAAATTATCCTCTCCAAAGATTGTAAGATAGAGGGTGAAATCAGTAGCGGGATCTGTTACTTTCGCTTCTGTCCAATCTAGCAGGCCTGTTACTTTCGTATTTTCATCAACTAAAATATGTGGTGGATGTAGATCACCATGAACAAATGCAGAATGCTTCGGCCAATACGATTCATCCGCAAGCCATGTTTGCCAACGCTCCCATAGTTCATCTGACACACCAAATTTTGATTTTATTTGATGCATTCTATCTATTAACAATTGCTTTGCTTCAGCAGGTTGAAGAACTTCAATGCCATACTTAGTCGCCTCATTATAATCAATTGAATGCAAAGCAACGAGCGATTCTGCTAAAGATCGAACAAATGTTATAGAAGGTGGATTATTTTGAATATGCCACACATAATTTTGTATTTCTAAATCAATCACTGCTGCAGGGTTACCCTTTACTAATGGATAAGCAATTAATTCTGGTGTGTTGATTTTCCAATTTGGTACTGCAACAGGTACATATTTTTGAACAAGCTCAAGTATTTTCCCTTCTAATGCTCCTCTTTCAATGACGTCTGGTCTTCTTGGTTTCCGGAGAACCCATGAAACGCTCTTCTCATCATTAGCGAATACAACCTGAAAGTCCATTCCTGATTCATTTAATTCAGCGGTGTCTTTATTCAATTGCAAGCCATTTTTTTCAGCGATTTTTAAAATTTCTTCTATACTTTTCTGTTCATTTACACTTGTCATAGATAATCCCCCTCTTTAAAATTCTTCATATAAGTACAAAAAACACAGGCTAATTCCCCATGTTTTTTGTAAACGGAATTAGCTGCTCTCATAAATATACTGTACTATTTAAATTCGGCTCTCCCTTGCACCCAAGTGGCAATATCATTTATAACATACTCAGGAATATTGGCAGGACTATAGTATTCATCCGGTTTACTTAATTCCCCATCTCCTTCTGTAAAGAAGTGATTTAATTTTGGATATAGTCGATAATCAACGTTATTTCGCTCTTTTAATTGTTCTTTCCAAAGAGGAATTTCGATTTTTGATTGAACTTGATAGTCTCTTTCCCCTTGGATAATAAGAAGCGGTTTTTTTTGTTCTTTAGACATTTCAGCTGCTTTCATTTTACGGATAGAATCCCAAAATACTGGTGATCCTAAATAAAAATCTTTTGGAGGATTCTGACTAGAGAAGTTTGGATCATTTAATAATTCAAATTGCGCTTTGTAAAACTTATATTCTTCAGGTTTCATTGCTCCAATAGAAAAAAGATAGTCAAATTGATCTAAAACAACGTCCTGGATTGTACGAGCTGGTCCTCCCATTACAATTGCTCCAGCAATATTTTGATTTTGATCTTTTTCGATCATTTTCGGAACCATCATTCCACCTTGACTATGACCAAGGATATAAATTTGATTCTTGTCTACCATTGATTCATTTTGAAGAAAACGTGTGGCAAGAAGTGCATCGTCAGTTGTCTCTTTATCGACTGTATAAAAAGGGCTTAATTGTGTTTTTAAGCCATGTTCATACGTTCGTTTATTGTAACGAAGAACAGCAATACCTTTCGAGGCAAGACCTTCAGCTAAATCACGAAAAGGTTTTAAGGCAAACGCAGTTTCATCCCGATCGCTCGCTCCAGATCCTTGAACAAGAACAACCGCTGGGAAAGGACCCTTTCCCTTTGGAACAGACAATGTTCCTGGTAATGGAAACGCACCACTTCCGACTACTACTTCTTTTTCAATGAATGATTCAGGCTTACTATATGATGGACGTTCTGCAACAGGACTAAACGACATGCTAAATTGAAAATCATCTATTTTTCCAGATGGGTCTAACTTTATTAGTAATGGCACAGTAAATTGTTCAAAAACTAATCCAATTTCTACATTTGTATGAACGGAATTCGTCTCTTTTTGCTTTACCTCTCCAATTCCCATAAAAGAACCTGCTTGCAATTGTACTGGGAGTCCCTTCCAATAACTCTCCAACCATTTTTCAGATATTATCTTCTGTAAAGATCGAGAAGTTAAATCAAATGCAGATTTATAATTTTCAGCATGCATATCACGGATAAATGTAAGAGTAGTAGATATAACAGGGTTTTCATCATTAACATTGTCTGTTTCTTTTATATTTGTGTTTGTTTCCTTTAAAGTTGAAATAAATTGGTGGTTGAACGGATTATTATATGTATTGGGATAAAAACTTGTTTTCAATACGTCCGTATTCCGCCCCTCATACAAACTTGAAGAACTCACGAAATTTTTAGGTGAAATTACTTCCTCCGCATATGAAACAGAAGGAATACTTATCGTACAAATTGCACTAACGAGTAAAAGCTTATTCCCTATTCGTTTTCTTGTTTTCATATTTATTGACTCCTTTCAAAATTAAATCCTTTTCATACAACATTCCAAGCATTGTAAGGAAAATAAAAAATATCAAAGAGATTAATAAACTTCTTTACGCCCTTTATGTGATATCATAAACAAACTTCAATAAAAACTACCCTCTTCCTCCTTTTTATTATGTAATTTTTTAATAATATATAAGCATCTAATTAGTGAAGTTGATTTTTCTAAAACTAGAAATATTATTTTTGTACAAAAAAATGACTAAACTAAGTTAGTCATTTTCTATACTCATGTATGCATGATGAAAGACATAGCTTTTCATTATAAACTTACATCTTCTACTTGTTCTTCCACTGACCATTTTTCTAATGTGTAAGCCATCTCCCAAAACGAATATTCATATTGACTGCTAATTACAAAATGCTGTTGCATCCGCTTACGATCAGCTTCTGTTACTGTTTCAGCAATGGCATCTAATCTAGCAATTTGCTCCTCTACTAAAGTACGGAACCAGTCAGAACCATATGCTGAAATCCATTCTTGGTAAATTGGTTCTTCAGGTTTACATCCCTTGAGTCGCTCACCAATTTCATAATAAAGCCAATAGCACGGCAAAATCGCTGCGATAACATCCCCGATATGTCCCTCGTATGCAGCGCGATACATATGTGATGTATACGCATAAGCCGTCGGTGCAGGAATGAACGATTCTTTTTCTTCTTCCGTAATTCCTAGTTTTTTCGCAAAATTCTCATGCAGTGATAATTCAGCTTGATATGTATTTTGTGCATGGTGCGCCATGCGAGCCGTCGTTTCTAATTCAATCGCTTTTGCTGCTCCTAACGATTGGACTCTTGCAAAATGACTTAAATAATATGAATCTTGCAGAACGTAATAGCGAAAACTAGCTAAATCTAATGTTCCGTCCCCTAGTTTTGTCACAAATGGATGATTAAAACTTGCCTCCCAAATCGGATTAACTTCTTTACGTAATAACTGTGAAAATGACATTATAGACCCTCCAATAAACGTTTTAATAATAAAAAATGAAACAAGTTTCTTAACGAATCATTCGTTAACTACTAGACTACTAGGATCTACTTCAAATAGGTGTGTAAAATAAAAAAGCTTTCTTTACACACACGTAAAGAAAGCGGACTGGACATCATCAATATTGTAAAAATATCATCTTCTGTCACTTCCACTTCCCTACGCTGGTATTACCCAGATCAGGTCCTAAGGGTTTCAAAGGTATTCTTTAATCTCAGCCTATTAAAGGCCCCCCTAGTGGATAGATATATAACTATTTAACTTTGATACTTATCATAACATAATCCATATAACTGTCAAATATTTTCATCACACATCTTTTCGATACAAATTAATTAAATCTTTCAAAGCTGCCGCTGCTGCTCCTCTCGGGCTCGAAGCTCCCCCGGTAGAAGTAACTCTTCCCATAATATCAGTATGAAAAGTGATTCCTTTTTCCGTTCCATTTACATAAGCCAACGGATGTTCTTTCTCTATTTCACGCGGATATACTTCAAGTTTAAGATTTCCTAAATAATCTTTATATGCCGTCCCAATTAGTTTTAGAAATTTACCTTGTGCTTTTGCCTTCTCTATATCTTGTTTTGTAACACCCTCTATCCCTTTTACACTTACATAATCAAGAGAGTATTCTGACTGAAATAAACTGTTCGCTAACAATAATAGCTTACAGGCACTGTCCATACCACTTACATCTAATGATGGGTTCGTTTCAGCTATCCCTTTACGCTGCGCTTGATGCAATGCTTCCTGGAATGTTACATCTTCTTCATACATCTTTGTAATAATATAATTTGTTGTTCCATTTAAAATACCTTCTATACTTTCAATTTGACATCCCGCTAAACTAAATTGCCCAATATCTAATGTAGGAAGTGCAGCTGCAGTTGCCCCGCTATAACGAATACGTACGTTAGCTTGCGTTGCTTTTTGCTTTATTTCTTTCCATGCGCTAACAAGTGTACCTTTTGAAATAGCGACTATATCCATATGATTTCCAATCGCTGTTTCAATATATCTTCTTCCAGGTTCACCTGTTTGAAGATTAGTTGGTGTTGATTCTATTAATACATGACCAAAAGGCATTTTTTCACTTTTTTCAAGTGGATAGTTTTTGAGATATTTCTCCAATGCATCAGAACCCGTACCATAAGTTAATAATTCTTTAATATGTAAACCTTTGGCGCTAAAGAGATTGACTGTACTTCCAATAACTCCAGTAAGGACAAGTTCGATGCCGTACATCTCATTTACATATAAAGCTTTCTCAAATACTAATCTCACAAACTCTTTTCCAACAGTTCCATATCCAGATATTACTATATTAACTCTCATATTATCACCTCAAACTATTATACTATTTTGATATTAACCCCATTATACTCCGAAAATATGATGTGATTCACGAAAGAAAACTCCCTTAAATAAACTTGAGGGAGTTTTTATATCTTAATATAATTATGAATCCGGTTATTTCGGTAAGTTTGATAACTTGGCAGCGATCTCTCGATAAAAAGCATTAATATCAGAAAAACCTAAGGAATCCGAAACGCTTAACCCAACCATATCAAGGTGATCCCAGTTTTGTTTTGTCTCAATATGATTCCATTTTCCAAGCTCTGCTGTGCCATTATTATTTATAATCGTATCAGTTGATGGTCCTACCATCGAATTTGTATTTACCACACCATCATTTTGCCACCAGGATGAATCAATAAATGTACGATCCTGTTCGTACCTTGCATATGCCCCTAAGAAAATCGCATTCCCCATTAACGTTTTATTCATAGTAATGTGTGGCAAGTGAAGTCCTGTTATAGGCGTTGCTTGTGTCGCATGTCCACTGTAAGAAAAATAATATACATCTGGTTGCGCTTTTACCCAATCATTCAAGTCCTTTGCTCCATCTGTACTTAAATCCCATTGGCTTATATCTTTTGTATCCTTTAAAATCGGATTATTTAATACACGGTTTGAATATTGATAAAATGATTCTCCAGCTTTCTTTTTAATTCCCCATTGATCCAGCTTAAAATCATATAATGCTAGATTATTATTTTCTCCAATCCCAGCAGTTGCGATGAGTAATTGCTTTACAGCAGGTAAGAGTAGACTTCCATCTGCAAGGGTTGTCCCGTTGTGAGGGGTTGCCAATGTCGTTACACTATGAACGTATGATTTTCCCCCCTGAAACAACGGAGACATTGTCACATCTGCATGCTGTTTTACATACTCGCGCTCCTCTTGATTTCCCTCTTTCAATAATTGAACGAGCGTACGTATCGTTTGACCACCCATACTATGTCCTACTAAATGAACCTTATTTGTCTCACTCCAATTTTGAACAAACCCTGTATATGTTCTCCCATATCGATCATGTCCATGTTTCTCAGCATGAGCGGCTCCGTAATCAACTGTTCCACCATTAACTTGAGCATATAACTCACAAGCGCGATCCCAGTTGCTTGATAACGGTCCAACAGCGGCAGTATGAACATTGTATCCATCTCTCTTTAAATTTTCTTGAATATCGTGAACACCACCCCAATACTTTACACCCAATAATTCATCTCTTCCCCAACCTGTAAAACCATGTACAAGAATAATTGCATTGTTGTTTTTCTTTCCTTCCTCTGCATGTGTTGGCACCGGAAGTACTACACTAGAAGCGATAAAACATACGATCAATAATCCCCAAAGTAATCTTTTCATTTTACATCCCCTTTTCTTTTTCTATCCACCCTAATAAAGCGCTTTCATTTTTACCCCCTTTTTCGTAATAGAAAAAAGATCCACATAGATATACCAATGCAACGTGCAATGGTTATATAGCGTGGATCTCCAATTCTCTATCACATTTATTAACTTAAAAATAATGTAAACTATATTATCCGAATTGTCTATCTATTATGAAATGTTACATATTGATAAAGTTTTGTTGACAATTCCCTGTCCCTTTTAACCTTTATCCTCAAAAGTAACAAATTTGACCGATATTAATTTATGAAAATCATTCACTTGTCTTTTTAATTTTAAATATTCGATTACAATTGTATTATCTGTTGACATCTTAGGTTTTTCATATCCTAATGATTTTTTGAAGTGAATGAGTTGTAATTTTGTTTCATTTGCTTTTATTTCTTTATATACATCATTTTTCGCCACAATAAGGTACCATTGAGATTTGTAATCACGAGAGTTTCTAATCCAAGCATTACTTTCATATTGAACCGGTATTGTTTGACCATTTAAATCTATACTTTCTATATGTTCTTGATCTTCATGTGTAAATACTAACGAATGACCTTTGGGGATCGTTGGTAATTTTTTTATTGAAATATAATCTAAACTGTTATTTACATTATTCGTCCGAAAAATTTTCTCTTTAATCATAGCCTGAGCTGTAGACTCGTCTATAATAAGCACTTTATTTTCACCCACGCTGCCTGTCTTTACTTCAAATACCTCTTTTTCTTTTATATTTTCTTTGTAACGCACAAAAATTGGTAATGTATATTGTTCGTCTCCAATCATTATTATTCCGCTCGCAGGTTGTGTATTCTCCTTAGATTTCGAACAAGCACTTAAGCTTATTATGGCTAGGACAATTAACATAAAAATCGATACTGTTTTTTTCATTACGACTCCTTTCGTTAAACGAATTAGTTATCAGATATAGGGTTTAAGGTGAAACTTCATTTCTCTATAATATAATCAAGCCCTAGTAATAGTACCTTTATTGATCCATTGTCTTATAAAGTTTTTGGAGGTAACGCCAACGAGTCATAAAGAAATATAAAATTTGTATACAGACAAATGATATTAAGATAATGATTGAACTGTTTAGAATAGAAAAATCAACCAATTGTTGTAGGGCGATATATGCAACTGAAGTATGAATTACCGCAATGATAATTGGTAAAAAGAACATAATTAACAGCTGCCTTGTTACAACCTTTTTTAATTCTCGCTTACTTAATCCCATCTTTGAAATCACTTTATATTGTTGTTGATCCCGGTCTAAATCTGTATATAAACGGAAATAAATAAAGCTCGCTGCAAATGTAAAAAAGACAATTCCCACTAAAACACTTGCCATAAGTAACAATCCGTTTGTTTGTTTCGCTTGTAACCACTGCAATGTTAAAGCTTCGAAATAAAAACTACGCTCTCCACTCTCTCTACCCAGTATGTTATTTAATTGATGTGAAATTTCCTTAGTTCTCATCCAATCATCTACAACAAATCCGTAAATACGCTCTTTAGAGAACGTGAAATCCTCACGAGCAATGAATGGAACTTTATCATATACTTGGTCTTGTACTGTAATTAAAGTGTTTCCTACCTCATGTGGTAGAACTAAGTTCTTAACAGCTTTCTTTACATGAAATGTTTTCATCCAATCCCCATGAATCACTTCAATTTTCTTTTTAAATTGGCTATTTTCAAACTCTTGTTTTTGCGCTATCCACCCTGGAACTAGCAAAATTTCATCTTCTCTATCAAGCGTTTCTTTTTGGTAGCCAAGAGCCTTCGCAAGATCATTATATTCACTTAATTTCATAACAGAAACATTGCTTTCCGTATATTTAGTAGAGGCAGAGCCCAGTCGATAAGCAATATTTGCCTCATTAAGATATTTCTTAATTACAGCAAGGTGCTCATTTTCCATCTTATTTTCTTCAAAACTCATATAGGTAAACGTATAGGGATTGGTCATTCTTGACAGTTCTTTATTTCCAAGTGCAGCAGTAGTTCCAATTGCGGTGAACGCGACTGCCGAAATGATAGACACAATAAAAAACATCGTTGCATTATCTTTCATTCGATATATTAGTTCTGAGAACGTCAATATATTTGTTTTCTTTAAAAATAAAGATTCTCGCTTTTTGGCAGCTTGCAACAGAAAAACACTGCATTGTGTATACAGAAAATAAGTACCGATTATAACCAATAACACACCTAATCCCAATAACGGAAAAGAGATAATTCTTCTAAAGTTAATATAAAGTACGATTCCATATCCAGAACTGATACTAACAAATGATAGAAGCGATAAAATAATAGAAGCTTTCGGTTCAGGTTTTGGTTTTTCTTCTGCTTGAATGAGTTCCACAAGCTCTGTTACTTTTATCATTTTAAAAGTAAACAGTGATACAATTAAAAATAAGAAAAGAAATGTAATAACAGTTAATAATACTGCTTGAGTTGGAATATAGAAAGGTAATCCCTTGTTTATCATTAAAATACTTGCACTAATAAGTAGTACTAATTTTGAAAATATAAGGCCGATCATAATACCTATTAAAATTGAACAAAAGCCAATTAACATATTTTCAATGAGCACTAACTTCTTTAACTGCCTCATCGACATTCCTTGCATCATTAAAATACCAAATTCTTTTTTACGTGTTTTTAAAAATGAGCTGACTGAATATAAGATAAAGAAAAATGAAAAAATAAAAATCAAACCTTGTGAGATTCTAAACCCGATTGTACCAAGTTCACTTATCGTTTCACTTGTCGATTTTAACTCACCAGTTAAATCAGGATGAAATAATAAAAGCGCATACGTAAAGAAAATCATAATAGAAAATGTACTGCTTAAAAAATGAACAGCGTACGTCCGTTTATTACGGAAAACATTATTAAATGCGAATTGACGAAAAGTCATGTCTTTTCCCTCCTAACAACGAGAGAACATCCATAATTTTTTGATAAAAAGCTTGTCTACTTTCACCGCAATAAATTTCATTATACAATTCACCGTCTTTAATAAAGATAACGCGACTACAATAACTTGCTGCATATGGATCATGAGTAACAAGCATCATGGTTGCACGTTCTTTCTTATTCAGTTCTTCTAACATACTCATCACATCATTCGAAGACTTAGAATCTAAATTTCCCGTAGGTTCATCCGCTAATAACAATTGTGGTTTATGAATGATTGCACGAGCAATTGCGGTTCGCTGTGCTTGACCACCTGAAATTTCATATGTTCTTTTATGCAAAATATCCAGAATGCCTAACTTTTCTGCAACTTCTTCTACCCGCTTATTCATTTCCTTTACAGCCACTCCATCTAACGTCATTGGCAACACAATATTTTCTTTTACGGTAAGTGTACTGAGAAGATTAAAAGACTGAAAAACAAATCCTAGCTGTTGTCGACGGAATAATGCTAGTTTTTCAGATGACAGCTGAAAAGGATTCATCCCATTTATTAAAATGTTTCCTGATGTTGGTGAATCAATCGTAGATACCATATTTAACAATGTTGTTTTCCCACTACCAGACGGACCCATAATACCAACAAACTCACCTTCTTGAATAGATAAATCAATATCAGCAAGAGCTTTATAAGGAACTTTCCCCTTATATACTTTACTAATTCCTTTCGCCTGCAATATTTCCATACCACATTCTCCCTTCATTTATTCTGCTTAGTTTAAAGTGTAAAGGAGTTATCTTACATCTCATATTGATTCGTCTTTCATTCACCTTACAACTATGTAAGATTTCTAAAAAAGCTGATGAAAAAGTCTATTTCATCAGCTTTTTTATGAAGTGTAAAAAATAATTCTTACAGTTGTACCTTTTCCAACTTCAGAATGTATTTCTACTTGATGACCTAACTGTTTCGCAATTTCATATACGAGGTATAATCCCATCCCAGTAGATTCTTTGAAATCTCTACCATTTTCTCCTGTAAAGAAAGGTTGAAACACACGTGGCATATCTTGTTTTGGTATGCCTACTCCAAAATCTCTTACTTCTAAGGTGACGGTCTTATCTACACTATATGCTTTTATTATAATTTTTTCTCTACTACCGGCTGAATACTTAATTGCATTAGATAAAATTTGACCAACTAAAAATCGAAGCCACTTCGCGTCACTTTCTACAACGATGTCTTTTTCTATTTTGACTTCTGGATATACAAAATTCCGAATAAAAAAGCGCTTATGTTCATGTATTGCTTCGTTTACTAAATTATATAATTGCACTCTTTCTACGTAGAAATCTTGTGTGAAAGTTTCTAGACGCGCAACATATAAAGCCATTTCTAACCCTTTTTTTAGTTTATCTGCTTCTTCGTTAATACTAACAAATCGAGGGTCAACTTCATCTTGTGTCATTAATTCAATAACAGATAAAGGTGTTTTCATTTGGTGAATCCATTGATTCATAAAAGTTAAATGTTCCTCATTTTTACGTTCCTGCACTTGTAATTGATTCTGATAATGACGATATTGTACTTCTAATAACTCATGCAGTGCAGTTGACAAAGGGAAGAAGTCAGATTTTTGTACAGATTCATCTAATGATTGCATCGGATTTGCTAACCTTTCATAAAAAGACTTATGAGTAAAATAGCGATATAATAAATAAGCAAGTAAAAAACATACTCCTAAAAACATTGCATAAAGCGCGGTGGTTACATGGCGATAGCCATCAAACCAATACACAAGAAAAATAGCGATGAGCTGAAAAGCTGTAAAACATAGAAGCGGGATATGTTCTCGTAGAAACAGTTTTATCATTTTCTCCCACCATTTTCCCATGTAATATGTAAACGATAGCCAACACTCCGAATTGTTTCAATCGCCTCTCGAATTCCTAATGCTTGGAGTTTTTTACGAACACGCGTTGTGTTGACGCTTAACGTATTATCATCAACGTAAGATTCACTATCCCAAAGCTTATTTAATAATACTTCCCTACTTACAACACGCGGATAATTTTTCATTAGCATCTCTAACAAAATCGCTTCATTTCTTGTTACATCAACTTCTTGACTGCGCAATTGTAATACTAAGCGCTCTGGAAATAAAGTAAGTCCTTGCTGCTCAATCATTCGCTCTTCTATTTTTGGTGCATAATCTCCATATGCGCGTCTTAGTTGACTACGAATTTTCGCCATTACAACTTCATAATGAAACGGCTTTGGTATATAATCATCCCCGCCATTTTCTAAAGCCATGACTTGATCCATCGTACCTTCACGAGCTGAGATAAATAAAATGGGACACGTAGAAACAGCGCGAATTTGCCTACACCAATAATAGCCATCAAAACTTGGTAAATTAATATCTAATAACACCAAGTCTGGTTTTGCTTGTAAAAAAATATCTAATACGCGTTGAAAATCGACGATAACAATTCCTTGATACCCATATTTTTCGATGTAAGAAGATAATAATTCTGCGATTTTAGGATCATCTTCCACAATCATAATTTTAACCATTTTTTCATTCCTTTCTTATAATCTCTACGTAAGCATATACTACCATATTTTTTCGTACTTATTTTTAAGAATTCATTGCATGACTATTTAAATACTTCATTTCTTCACCTATATGACAGGTGTCATTTCCTTTAACTGACACCTGTGCATATAAAAAATTCCTTTTTAAAGATACAATAATGACAAAATTATAAGAAAAGAGGAAAACAATGAGAAATAACAACAAAAGAATTCGTTTGCTTGATATATTAAGGGGTTTCGCTGTGTTAGGAACACTCGGTACAAACATTTGGATTTTTGCATATCTAGGAGATCTTTCTTATATTTTTACGTTTGATCATGCAATTTGGTGGGCGTCACTTAATGATTTCATTCGGCTTTTCTTCTTATTTTTAGTAAACGGGAAACTTCTTGGTTTATTAACAATCATGTTTGGTGTAGGACTTGAATTGAAATATCAACAATCTTTACGAAAAGGCAATACATGGCCTGGTGTTTACCTATGGACTTCTTTTCTACTTTTATTAGAAGGTTTCATTCATTTCACTCTTGTTATGGAATATGATATTTTAATGAGCTATGGAATAACCGCAATGATTGTTGCTTTTATTATTAAACGTGGTGATAAATGGATTCATCGAGCTATGAAGATAATAGGTATCTTTCATGGAACTGTTATGCTTTTGATTCTTGCTATATTTATGTATTTAAAATTTACAGGAATCAACATTTCATTAGATAGCGCTAATGAAGTTGTAGCACTTTATAGCAATGGAACTTGGTTCGAACAAATTCACTATCGACTAACAAACTTTATTTTGAATCGAATAGAAGTCATTTTTGTTATCCCAATGAATATTTTTCTTTTCTTATTAGGAATACGTCTTATGCGTGCTGGAGCCTTTTCTCCTGATGAAAATGGGAAAAGAATTCGTACAAAAATGCTAAAAATCGGAATTGTGATTGGTGTCCCTCTCAATCTGTTAATCTTTATTCCGGGCGGTATTTTTGATTTACCAGTTCGCTATTTATTTGCACCTTTCTTTTCTATTTTGTATATTGCATTGATTGCTAAAATGATAGAAGGATTTGAAGACTTTTGGCTATGGCAGCGCCTTGAAAACGTAGGAAAAATGTCTCTTAGCTGTTATGTTCTTCAAAACATCCTCTCTTCTATACTCTTTTACGGTTGGGGCTTCGGCTTTGGCGGGAAAGTGAATTCATTATCGATTGTCTTTATTTGGCTCTGCATCTGCCTATTTGAAATTTACTTTGCAACATTTTGGCTAGCTAGATTTAAATTTGGTCCAATGGAGGCCGCTCGAAGATACACAGCTGGTTTAATGAAAGATTCTTAGTGGGATTTCACTAAGAATCCTCCTTTCACGTTCTTGTGAGCTTTAACCTGAAATAGGACTTATTACAAGGCCTTATTCCCTCTTTGTAGGAGGATTGTGGAATGTTAAAGAAAATTTATCCACACGATCAAATCGAAAAGTACTTATACTTAGATGTTATTTTTATTGTCCTTTTAATTTACAATGTAATTCGAGCAGAAACGAGCGTTAACTTATTCTTAAAAATTGTTCTTTTACTGCTCGTTTTATTATCTTTTTATTTCGAATTGTGGTATAGAGATTGGCGTCTTCTCCTTTCCAGTTTATGTAGCTGCGTATTATTTGCACTACTTGCAATACTCATCGAATCATGGCTACTTTTATATGGTTTTATCATCGGAAATTTATTAGGAAGAGCCCAATCTAAATTGTATGTCGGCATCGGTACAGTCGGTATCGCAATGATGTTTTTTCTAGTTAGTTGGTATACCTTTGGTTACCCTTTTTACATATTAAAAACTTCATTTCTTCTTGCTTTTATTCTTCAACTTGTACAGCCAATTGTCATCCATATTCGTGAAAAAGCGAAGTCTTTACAGAAAGAGCTGAGCGTCGCAAACTCTCAAATTGAAAGATATATTCAAGAAGAAGAAAGACACCGCATCGCAAGAGACCTTCATGATACACTCGGACAAACATTAACAATGATTAAACTGAAAAGTGAACTGACAATACGATTAATAGAAAAGGATCCACTCCAAGCAAAACAAGAATTAAATGATATTTTAGATACATCACGTTTTGCATTAAAACAAGTACGTGAACTTGTTACTGATATGAAATACATATCAATAGAAAGTGAATTAGCTCATGTACAAGAGCTATTACATACAGCTGGCATCCGGTTCACTATGAAAACAGCTGGAAATGCACCTTTGCTTTCAAATGTTGCAGAGACAATGATTGCTCTCTCTATAAGAGAAGCCGTCACAAACATTTTAAGACATAGTCAAGCAAAACAATGCACAATTATTCAAGAAACAGACGGAAAATGGCATCAAATCAAAATAAGTGATGACGGAATTGGTTTCCAACATGATTCGCTTGGTTTTGGGATTCAATCCATTCAAGAGCGAATGAAGATATTGCAAGGCAACGTAGATATACATACATTACGAAACAACGGGACAACAATCCTATTGAAAATACCGATTTCAGCAAATATAAGAAAAATAAATTAGCTTTGTAAATTGAGAAAAGAAAGGCGGAAGTGAAATGATTCGTATCGTAATTGCGGAAGATCAAAAGATGCTTCGCGGAGCACTCGTTTCTTTATTAAAGCTAGAAGATGATATCGAAGTAATCGCAGAAGTTTCAAATGGACAAGATGCCTGGGATATTATTTTGGGTCAACAACCTGATGTATGCCTTCTTGATATTGAAATCCCAGACATTACTGGACTAGAAATTGCCGACAAATTAAGAACTATAGGACACCCTTGTAAAATAATGATCGTTACAACTTTTGCTCGTCCAGGATATTTACAAAAAGCGATGGACGCAAAAGTAGAAGCATATTTATTAAAGGACGAACCGATTGACTTTCTTATTGAATCTATTCGTAAAGTAATGAACGGAGAACGTCTAGTGAGTACAGACTTAGCTGCTACATTGTTTTTAAAAGAAGATAACCCACTAACTGACCGTGAAGCAGAAATACTCCGTATGGTTAAAAACGGAATGACAACGAGAGAAATCGGCAGAACATTGTATTTAACAAACGGGACTGTTAGAAACTATCTATCATCCGCTATGCAAAAACTTGAAGCGGAATCAAGGTTTCAAGCTATCCGTATTGCTGATGAAAAAGGATGGATATGATGTAAGATGTAGTGTAGAAAAAGGGATGCTTTTACATCCCCTTTCCTCTCTTTTAAAATATAGTATAAAATGTTTTGTATGTTATTAATCACCTCATACATAGTTTAATACCATAATTTTCACTTAAGGTAGTCCCTATCCTAATTACTTACAAAAATCTAATAATGAAACAACTTTTTCAACGCCTATTACATCTATAAGTAGTGGTATTCGTGGACCGCTTGGATGATCAATAACAAGTCTATAAATGATTCTAAAAAGTAATTTTTGATTCTCTTTCATTATCTTTTTATTTTCATTCTGACAAATTGCATATATTTGTTCCATTAAATTTGAACTATCTGCATTCATACGAATCAGTTCACAAACTTCTAAAACCCATTTTCTCTGTTCATCTTCTAATGTTTCGTAAAACTTCCAATTTTTCCCTCGATTTACTTCGATCAGTTTTTGAGGCTGTAAATTTCGAATCCAGTGTTCTACACGGTTACTTATTTTCATGATGTCAATCAAGTTATAGTCTTCATCCGTTTTTACTAATACTTCCTGTAAAATTTGATTATCAAAATTCACTAATGGTAAGATACCTGCTACTTGATTAAACTTTGGTAGTTTAACTTTTTCAGTATTCGTTCTTGAAAGTTTCAATGCATCACATAAATCTTCATTATTTAACATTTTGTTTTGATAGCTTTCCGTATATCTTTCATACTCTGTATAATTTCGAATTACATCTTCATCCATACCAATATGAAACGCTGCATTTGGTTTATATTTTGAAAACATAAATAGAATGACCTCTGATAAATATACATTTAATAACTTACTCGGGGTAATAATGTTCCCAGTGGAACTAGACATTTTTTGATTATCCCCTTTTATTCTAATGAAATCGTAGGCAACATAATTCGGTGCCTCATAATGAAAAATTTTACTAGCTATCTCCTTTGAAACATTGTAGCTACCCGTTTCAGCTGAATGATCTCTACCTCCCGGCTCAAAAATCACATCTTCCACCATCCACCTCATCGGCCAATCAATTTTCCATTTTAATTTCAGAAGATTCGTTTGCATTACTGCTAATGTATTATACTTTCCACATTCACACTCATATTGGATTGTTTCCGATATTTCATCAAAATTTGTTATTTTCGTTGAATCTTTCTCGCATCGCTCGCAATATAGCGTAATTGGATAAAAATTCTCTCGCTCTTCTTCAGTTGGTTCACTCGTTTTAAATTTTATTAATACATCATAGATTTCTTTTCTTCGTTTTAATGCCTGGAGTATATGTTGATTATATCGACCCATTCTATATTCTTGATGCTGATAAATAAACTCTACTTCAATACCAAAAGTTTCTAATGATTTTTCAAATTCTTTTTCAAAATGCTCTGCATATGATTTGTGGCAACCATAAGGATCTGGAATATCACAGTATGGCATGCCTATATATTCCTCGAATGATGGATCAATATTTTTAGGAACTTTTCTAAAGCGGTCATATTCATCCCATGAAAATATAAATCTTGTTTTTTTTCCTAAATCTTGAAGTGCTCTTACAACAAAGTAAGTGGTTATAACTTCTCGAAAGTTTCCTATATGAACAGATCCAGAAGGCCTAATTCCAGATGCACATACAAACATTTCTTTATTTGGGTGTTTTCGAATCAGTTCATGCGCTATTTGATACGCCCAATGCATATAATTCACCTCAGTATAAATTTTTTGTTTATCAATTTCTTTTTAAATACAATAAAACAACTCCCACCCCCAAGATTATTCATCTTGAGGACGAGAGTTGTTCACTTCGTGGTACCACCTCAGTTTATTAATATGTCACCATATTAATCTCTTCAGGTACGGCAAAATGTGCTTATACCCTATCTCTATAACGGGAGAACCCGTCGCATCATCCCTAAACAAGTTAGTTCCATGCGCAGCTCCAAGTCTTTTTTCATTAAGATTCTTACTCCTCCTTCTCAGCTACCGGAGTTCTCTGTATGCAATCATTCTTAACTACTCTTCTCTTCATTGCTATTTTTGTTATTAGTTATTTTCCATATAATAATTTACAATGTTATGATTGTAAATTTTTTCCGTACTAAAAGGTTTTGTCACCATTTTCAGCGAAATTTTATAAGTTAGTCTTTTAGAAAGGAGAAAAATACATTGTTAGGAAAATTAGAATTAGTTATTGATGCTAAAACGAGTTTAGGAGAAGGTCCTTGTTGGGATGAACAGAAACACCTGCTATACTGGGTTGATATTCTAGAAAAAAGTTGTTTATATATAATCCTATTACAAATATAAATCGTGAAATTTCATTTGACCAACAAATTGGATGCGTCATTCCAGATGCATCTGGCGGAGTTATATTAGCAATGGAGCGTGGTTTTCATTCTCTTAATCTGGAAACAAAGGAACTAAAGCTTATTTATGACCCAGAACCTCATTTACCAGAAAATCGCTTTAACGATGGAAAGTGTGATCCTGCTGGACGTTTCTGGGCTGGAACTACAGATTTCTATGGTATTAATGGAGCTGGTTCTCTCTACTGTTTAGATACTAATTTTAATGTGAAAAAGAAATTGAAAAACGTTAATACATCAAATGGCTTAGCATGGTCACCTGACCATACATATCTTTACTTCATTGATACCCCTACAAAAAAGGTAGTTCGATTTAAATATGACCTACATACTGGAAAAATATACAATCCAACTGATATAATATTTATACCTGATGGTGATGGACTACCAGATGGCATGACAATTGATGAAGAAGGTTGTTTGTGGATTGCGCATTGGGGCGGAGCTAAAGTCACAAGATGGAATCCAATGACTGGCGAAAAAATTTTAACAGTCCCTGTTCCGGCAATGAATGTAACTTCCTGTACTTTTGGAGGACCAGACTTAACAGAATTATATATTACAACCGCTAGAACAAGAATGAATCCCAATCAATTAGAAGTTTATCCAAATGCTGGTGGTGTATTCCGAATAAAAACACAAATTAAAGGCTGCCCAACCTATCCGTTTAATTATAAGAAATCGCAGGTGAAAAAATGAATCAAATAGCGTACATTAGACAAGAAGAAAAAAAGTATCATGACCTTTGTTATGAACAATATAAATTGTTCGAGGCTGGCTCTTGGCTTTACAAACCAGTAAAAACAGTAATGGATATGATGAGTTATTTTGAAAACAAAGCTCAAGTGAAAGTACTCGATCTCGGTTCTGGCGTCGGAAGAAATAGTATTCCAATCGCACAAAAGATACTCGATAATGGTGGGAGAGTTACATGTGTCGATTTACTAGACTCTGCATTAACAAAGTTAAAAGAAAATAGTGAAGAACACCGTGTACTTGACGCAATCGAAATAATAAAAATAGAAATTGAAAATTATGATATCCAGCCTGAAAGTTATGATTACATTGTTGCGGTGTCGAGCTTAGAACACGTCCAGTCAAAAGAAGCCTTTGAAAAAGTACTCTTATCAATGAAACATGGGACAAAACATAATGGCGTCAATTGTCTCATTGTAAATACTAATCTTCAAGAAATCGATTTAGCAACGAATGAAGAACTAGACGCATTAATAGAAATAAATCTTTCTACTGAAATCGTGCTGAATACACTTAAAAATATGTATAAGGGATGGAAAGAAATCCATATAGGAGTTAAAAATTTAACATATAACATCATGCGTAACAATAAATCAATTCAGCTAAAAACAAATGCGGTAACTTTTGTTGTTCAAAACGTGTAACCTGCAAAATCAAAAAAGGCCTTCCACTTAATCCATATGTACAGTGAAAGGCCTTAAATATTCTTTCATATGTGTTAAAAAAAAGGACAATCTATTTCATCAGTAAATGCCCAAGGTTTATTTTCTACACGTTCAGTAGACTCTTTCTTTCTCGTGGTTACATTTTTGGTTACATTTTTAAAAGGATTTACTTCAATTTTAAACATAGAAGTAGGTTCAATGTAAACGGAAAAAACATGGCTGCTTGGTAACGTTTTTGATACATCAATATCCCCTACTTGTTTAAATAGTTGCTGCACACCGTATAAAAAAAAGTTTGTTACATCAGATTGCTTATTAATCCAAGTAATCATTTCAGGAGATACAGATTTATTTAAATATATTTTTACCCGATCACCACATTTATACTTCTTACGCCGCATACTCACACCAACTAACTAATTGTTAGATTCGTAAACCCTAATTCTTTTTGTTTATATTCTCTATACCGTGGTGAACATGTGTAAACTAATAATCCGCGTGCATTTGTAAATAAAGGGTTTTCTACAAATATTACATTTTTCAAACGGCCTTTTTGTTTTAAAATAAGTTCTAAGCTATTTTTGATGATAACCGCTCCACCACCATAAATAAATACATATGGATCATCTTTCATATCATCAATTTTATTAATAATGTCCGTTGCAACTCGTGCAGCCAATCCTAGAAATGCTTGTTGTGACTCTTCTACTAGCATTGCATGCCTTGGGTGTTTCTCATTTAAATAAATTTGATTAAACTCTGTAATACTATCTATCGTTTTTGTCGGATGCTTCCGATTCCATCTTGTAATAATCTGCAATAGAGTTTCTTTCACTCCATAGGATAACCCTTTACTTAATTGAGGTCTAAAATTCACTCCAAATGAAACTACTTCTTCAGTTGTGCCAGCACCTATATCAAAAGATAATAATGTTTTGTCGACAAAATCAATCTCAGTTGTTTTATTTTTTTCACCTTCTACTTTATGCTTTAAGACATTACCATCTTCATCATATACGATTCCCCAAGTTCCAGATGCTCCTTCAGGTAAACATTTACAGTACTCAATGGAGACATTTATCATTACATCTCTTCCATTTGGATAATGAAAGATAACTTTATGATTTCCCATATAACGTTTCGCATTTTCTGCCGCTACTTCTTGCGTAATAATTTGCATTGGAAGAGCAACTGATAAATCGTAGCGAATATTAATATGATCTAATTTTGGACTATGACGCATAGCACCAATTGCTAAACCTGATAAAATCGTTAGAACCATTAAGTCATCTGTAGATTTATCAGACTTCTTCTCTACTTCTGTCCCTTTTAACTGATCATTGATAACCTTTTGCCCAACAACGTAACGTACATTATTTAACATGAGAGATGGTGAATTTATCGTTACATCAATATGATTTTCTACTTCAGTTATCGGTACATCTTCTTCATCCAATAAACCTGTCGTCTCCCCAATATATAGTGAATATATACTTGGAATGTAAATCGGATTTTGGCCTTTTACCATTAATTTTAAACCATTATTTCCAGCGTCTGCACCCGCTTTTAAAAGTATGGACATATTTACCCCCCAATTTAATCTGACATCCCTTCCCAATATATGCGATTCATCACTTTTACATTCAAACCAAATAAAAATCTTTTCATTTTTGTTTTTTTATATTTGTCCCTAAAATGAGAAATCAATTGTAAAGTTTTATAGGATTATCTATTTATGTAAAATATGTTTGACATTAATCTCTACCATTTTTATACTATTAATTGTAAAGAGTTTTTTACAATTAGCTGTAAAGGAGGAACTATATTGAATCAGAAGAAGTTTATTTTTCTAATTTCTCTACTATCATTACTCGCCGTACTCATATATGAGACGTACAAATATGTAACTGACGGAACGATGTTAGGGAGTACCATTTTTTTTGGTTCTTTAGCATTTAGTTATTTACTCAATCACATCACTTGGGGAGATCCAAACGGTGTGTCAGAAGAAAGTCAAGATGAAATGGGACAACACATTACATATAAAAGTTTCAAAATTGGGTATTTTGTATTAGTTGTTATTATGTTTATTTTATTAATTTGGTCAGAAGGATTTTCTGCCTTATACTCACTTGACAATGTTCAAAACCTTCCTTTGTTTATTGCACTTTGTTCTTCATTCATTGTCATTCCACTTCTAGAGTTCATTGTTTCAAAACGATATGTATCAAGAAATATATCATAAGAGAAGGCATTCCTTTACTTAGGAACGCCTTCTCTTTCTTTTTCATACTTTCGACAAACTCGTTCTAATTCTTCTAACATGTCGTCAACTAACCCACCACTTATCCGACCTTGCGATCTGATTGAAGTGGGGGCTTGTGTCTGTCTGATATAGACATTGCTTCTGCCCTCACAGATAGCAATTACACTTGTTCCTACCCAGTAGTACTAACGAGCAATACTCTCCTACTTTAGTGTGGTGGAACATAAGGACGGTTGACTTCGCCCCTACCACAAGAGCTATACTTCTGTGGTAACTACACCAATATGTTCAATTCCTTTACGGTGTAGATTCATAGCGCCAATACGGTCATCATTTGATTGGTATTGGCAATTTTCACACTTAAAAGTGTGTAGTTTTTTATTGCGATTCGTTTTCTCAATGTGTCCACATTTAGGACAAGTTTGAGAAGTGTACTTTGGGTCTACGACAATCACTTTCTGTCCATTCAGTTCAGCTTTATATTCAAGCATTTGGCGGAACTGGTAGAAAGCCCAAGACACAGAGACATAACGGTTTTTTACCCGTACTTTTTCAGTTGTAGAACGAATACCTGTCAAATCTTCTAAAACAAACATCGTACCTCTAGGGTGTTTATCAACGAGTGCCTTTGTAATTTGATGGTTTACATCGGTTACATAACGGTTTTCTCTTGAACCTATTTGTTTTAGTTTCTTACGGGCGGATGGTGTTTGTCGAATTTGTAACTGTTTACGAGTAGCTTTTGTATATGTACTTGTTAAATTATTAAGGTGATAAATAATTTGCTGCAAGATGTGAAGTTGTTTTTGATTTGAAGTAATCTTTTTTACTATAATTATTTACTTTTCTAATGATAGGTATAAAATCAGTTGCCTTCCAATTGGTCCCATTTTTCTTTGGCCTCTATCTTCAAAACCTACTTTGAAATACAACTTTTGAGCAGGAATATTCCGTTCGTTTACAGCTAGTACAATTTCATTTTTATCTGGAAAATAAGATGAGACAAAGTCATGTAATAATGTCAATCCTTTTTTTGCATATCCTTTCCCTTGTTCTGCATAATTGATAGAAAAGGCCACTAAAAGTAAAGCATTCGGATTATCTGTGTATTCAGCTACCCGCGCTCCTGATTGCAATGCAAAAATTCCTACTGGTATATGATTCGCTAAAATGACAACAATATTTCGAGTCATATCTTTTTTAGCTTTTTCAAGCAAATCACTCGGGTTTGCTGTAAACTGGATTTGTTCACTAGGTAAAGTAAATGCTTCTATGATTTTTTTATATTTTTCATCATATAGAATTAGCTGAATCTCTTCTGTTTGTAAATTCACTTTCATTTCCCCCATCTCTTTGCGATTATTTCCAAGTGATTGGATAGAACTTTAGGAATTATCAAATTTCAATCCTATTATTATCATTAAAACATATACTCACCTTTAAATAAACTGAATATTGATAGATAAGAAAACATCTCGTACCATATAGCACGAGATGTTTTTCTTATCTGTTAAGATGATTATTCGATTGATCATTTTGTTCTTTTCTTAATTCATTCTCTTCATCTTTTGGTAATTGTTTATCATTCGCTTTAATCGGATTTGTTTCTTTATTTTCTATCATGTCATTTGGTACTTGCGGCATAACACGTCCCACAATGGCAGCAAGCTCATCAAGAATTCCTTCTCCTGCTTTCCCGTGTCTAATTTGATTACCCATTTGTTTTAATCGTTCATACGTATCAACATCGGCTACAACTACTGCATTTGCACCATTTGGATCATGTTTTAGACTTTCAGCAACAGCATACTTGATTGATTCTACTCGGGAGCGATCCAATTTTGCTTTTACATCTATCCCAACGACTGCGTATTTTCCTACAACTACCGCTGTCGCATCTCTCACGCCTGGTATACTAGCAGCTAAAGATGCTAAATGATCTGCTACCTTTTCATTTGGCCTGTTTTGATCTGTTCTATAATTAACGTTTCTCATAGAAATATTTTTTTGCTCTGATTTTTCTTGTGCATTATCTTGCTTTCCAACGCTACACCCAGTAATAGCAAAACAAATCATAAGCATGTATATAAGAAGTTTCATTATTCTCACCACTTTATCATTGATGTTTAATCATAAACCTTTTCTACAGCCTGCATCTTTTGCACTTTTTCTTCTGTTCCATCATTTGCATTAATAAAAATTTGATACGTATCTTTTCCTAATGTACCAACAAATTCATAACACAGTACTTCTTTATGCACATCATTTACAACAAGCGCTTGACGTTCTTCCATCACTTTTACATCTGGATTGATTTTCTTTCTTGCATCAGCAGCTGTTAATTTTGCGGCCGGAATAGTCCGTTTTTGGTGTGATGCTAAATAGTCCTTTGCGGAAAAACCAACAATTGATCCATCATCTAAAGCGATTTTCATTTGAATTGCTTTTGGGTAAATGCGCACATTATTTTCATTAACAACGTACGTAAACACACCAATATTATCGTATTGTGAACTATCATAAAGCTCCATATTGGTGAACTTATGGTCCTTTAAGAAAGTCAATCCTTTATTTCCTGCGTCATTCAAACTAATTTTTTGTTCCTTAATCTCACGGTTATTCATTACCCAAATTGGATATCCACCTTTTTCGGTAATATCCATATAAAATTCATTTTTTGTTGCAGGATCTTGAATTTTCACACTGTAAAAAGATTCTTTCGCACCTTTTCCACTTTTCTCAACTTCTACTTTTTCATTTCCTTTTAAATTTAAAAACGTTTTTGCGATTTTTGCCGCTTCATCTTTTGAAATAGCTTTACCCGTTGCTTCAAATCCGCCTTTTTTAGCTTTTTGCATACTTGTAAAAGTCGGCCCAAAATTATTTGACGAATAGGATGCGACGTTCTTTTCAACTGTTTTGAGCCCATCAATAATTGTGTTATCTGCTGGATCTTTATTTGATGCAAGCGCAAGTTCTACATCCATCCAACGCAAATTATTTTTTAAAACAAGATGTTGCACTTTCCGAAGCTCGTCTTGAATATCCCTTGCATTTGAATATAAATTTTGCAATGATTTGTATTCTTGATCATTTAAAGGCTCTTTCTCTAAATCACGAATTGCAGTGCGATAACTAAAATCGCCAATATTCGCTAGAAATTCCTCCGTTTTATTAAACGGCATTAATGTTAAAGGAAGTTGCCCTACATCAGAACGAGCTTCCGATGTTAAACGCCATACATCTGCTAATGCCGGTGATAAAGATGTGCGCGAATTCATTGCGAGTGTCGTTCCAATTTTATCGTGCAGTAAATCGACCTCATATGCTAAATCATGAAATGCACGCTGATAACTGTTTTCAGCTCGAATCAATACCGCATTTTTTTCTTGGTGTTCTTTATACCCCCAATATCCTGTTCCAACTACACCGATTGTTAACAATACAATTACGATACCTCTTAACATGTCTTCACCTCCGCTCTATTTACAGAAAATATGTTTGCCGATTTTTTTAATTTGTGGTCGAGTCCAAATCCATTTACTCGTTGCCGTATCTGGATTGAAATAATACAGTGCATTTCCGGTAGGATCCCAGCCATTAATCGCATCTAATACAGCTTTTTTCGCCGTTTCATTTGGCGTTAAGTAAATTTGTCCATCAGCAACTGCTGTAAATGCACGTGGTTCAAAAATCACCCCAGAAACTGTATTCGGGAATGATGCACTTGTCACGCGATTCAAAATAACTGCCGCAACTGCTACTTGGCCTAAATATGGTTCACCACGTGATTCGCCATAAACTGCATTCGCCATTAATTGAATATCATTTTGCGAGTAACCATTTGGTACATTTGTACCTTTATTCTGGGCTGGTTTTTTACCTTGTCCACCCGTCTGTCCTTTATTGGCAGTCGATTTCTCATACTTTGTCGCTTTTACAAGCATCTGTTTCGTCTTAGCACCCGCTAAGCCATCTACAGGTAAACCAAACTTTTGTTGAAAGTTTCTTAGTGCCCAATATGTACCCCAGCCAAATACACCATCCACTTTCCCTTTATAAAATCCGTTATATTTCAAACGAGACTGTAATTCAATAACATCCTCCCCAGAGGCACCTCTTTGAATCACTTGATTAGAGAAAGCTTGGACATTTCTCATTTGCCCACTACTAACAATTACAGATATACCGATTAATACAAACAAAATCAGTATTTTAAAAATAACTGTATGACGCATATGTTCCCTCCTTATTTTCAGTAATGATTTCATGGTTATGTTTTGTAAATAAAATACTTTTATGTAAAGAAGACAAAAAAATCCAAACTTATATGATATAGGCTGCATGTACACAATAAGAAAAACGAATAAAAGGAGGTCATTATGAAGCGTATTTTTGCATGTTTCATCTTAGGAATTGTATTTCTTACAGCATATTGCAATACATATACCCATTCCTCTGTCGTTTACGCACAACCACCATATGCTAAATGGGGAAAACTTGCTGTAGAAAAAACGAAAGAAAAATATCCAAAAGCGCAAATTATTGATTACCTTCATATTGGAAGGAAGCCGAAGACAGTGAACATAACGACTGAAAAATTCAAATTATGGCTTCGTGAAGATGGAAAAGAGTATGGGGTTTTTGTCGATGTGGAATTTGATACAAAAACGGAGAAGTTTTTGAAGATTACCTTTCAAAAAAGCAGTAGATAAAGTTCAACTAAACAAGCTTCTCCAGATTTTTATTTTCTCACCTATCTTCTGTTATTACTTTGATTCTTAACATTAAAATTTTACTGTCAGCGAATAGCGGGATAAAAAAAGAGGAAATCATCTCGATTCCCTCTTTTTTTATTACTATTTAACTTTTATTTTACGACCTGCAAAGTTTTTACATAATCATCTCTTTTCTCAAAATTTCTTTCGCTCTTTAGCTGATAATACGTAGGCGTCAAATAAAGCAGTGCGCCTTTTTATAAAAACTGAACACACCAATTTGATTATTTGGAATGCGCTAAAAATACTTTTTGTTGAACTTACGCATCCGTTAACTCAATAAAGAATGGTCTATTTGCTGTTCTAAATTAAATAGAACCCACTCAATAATTAAAATTGCTGAATGAATACGTTCAGTCGTACTACCTAAGAACACTTTATTAAGCAAATCATCTAAATGAGTGGGTTTATTAGATAATTCTTTAATATGTACCAGAACAGATCCAGAAGGAGGTATTGGTTTGTTGTTTATAACCCATATCCCCTCTAACATTACCCAAGTTGATGTGTTCAATATATACGAAGCTTTTAATACATCATTTACTTTCAGGGCAGCATTGATCTTAATGAGTGAACTATTTAACCAATGAGAAATGCCTTTTATTTTATTTTCAGAGATATAATAAGCATTATATTTTTGTTGAGCTATCCCCATTAATTGCTTCAGAAACCCTTTATTATCAAATAAAATTTTACCATCTAAAAAAGAGTATAGTTCCATTGGATTCTTATCAAAGTTTAATTGGACTTGATTAAAATCTGCATATTTATATTCAATTAAAATATTTCCTTTAATCTCAGAATGGAATTTTTTGTTATATCCATTTTCTAAAAGAAAATATAAATCTAAATCGGAATCGGGATAAGCATCTCCTCTTGCAACAGAACCTATAAGCATTAATCCAATAATTTCATCTTTAGCCATAGAATCATTTAAGATTGTTCGGACTAATTTTTTATGGTGTTCATAATTAATAAATGAAAGGTTTTCTATCATTTTAACCCTCCGAATTTAATTTTGTTTAATAAGACGTTCGCCCTCTCTTCTTAAATAAACCTGTACTTTTTCTGATATGTCACAAGATGTTAAACATAGTAACAGAACAAGTAGACTACACATAATATTTATTTTTGTTATATTTCATCTTCTTTTTATTGTTAATTTATAATACGAAAATATTACAAACTAATAAACAAAAATAAAATTCTAACGAAGTAAACCTTAACCAGCAAATGAACTATTTCTTTTTAGTTATACCATTACAACTTTCATATGGATTTCTTCCCCCATTCTTCTTATAACAAACATACTGAACAGCATTTTCACACTGTTTCCGATCTATTTCTTTAAAATTGAATTGCTTTCTTTTCTCATTTCTTTTGATACACATAGTTTTTGAATCTAAAGCAATAAAAAAATATGGTGGATTCCCCTCATACATCTCCCCTTTTACTACCATTTAACTTTACATCAACATAAAAACAAGAGTTTATGAAAACTCTTGTAAATACTCTATAAATAATTTAAGCGGTACTAATCCACGCTTTGGCATTTGACTACTTATTACTGTCACAAGCTCTAACTGCGGGATAATGATAATATATTGCCCACCATATCCCATAGCAAAATACATACAATACGGTATGTGAAATCTTTCGTGATCTACTATCCACCAATGGTATCCATATGCTCCTACATGCTCATATGTCATAAAATGAGCTTTGCTGGACTCTTCAATCCATCTTGATGAAATGATTCTCTCTCCATTCCAATACCCATTTTGTAAACATAACAGCCCGATTTTTAACAAATCTTCCGCTTTCATTTTCATACCAAATCCACCTACATAAATACCTTGTGGATCCTGTTGCCATTCATACTCAGTAATTTGCAACGGATGAAATAAATGTTCTCTTGCAAATTGCTCTGTTGTCTTTCCAGTTGCTACTTGTAATATATAACTTAACAAATGTGATGAGCCTGAATTATAATTCATTTTTGTACCCATTTGTTCTATTAAAGGCTTCTGCAAAATATACTTTATCCAATCTTCAGATTCAACAAAGTCATTTGGGAATACAACGCCATTTCCAAACTCTTTCCACTCTTCACCAGTTGTCATCGTCAACAAGTGGTACAAAGTTAATTCTTTCTTTTCTTTCGGTACATTCGGAATCCATTTTTCTATGGGCGTATGTATATCATTTATATACTCTTTGTCGATCGCTATACCAATTAACATCGATACAATGCTTTTCGTAATAGAATTCACTTTGTATAAATTTTGAGCACACTCTGGTGTTTTATAATACTTAGTCGTTAATTCTCCATGCTGATACACAAGGAATGCGTTCACTTTCTTTTTCATAAACGTATGTTCTAACTTGTAAAAATCCAATATGTATTCCTCCAACTATATACTGGTCTTGTCTGTTTTTACTATTCTACTCAAATCCAATAAATATTTCTATTACTATACACTTTCTACAAAGGAAGACCTAAAACATCATTCGAAAAACGAATCGTTTCTGATGATAGGTACTGCTTTTCAGAACAATAGGGGGTAGCGTCAGGAAAATGCGGATTTACAACGTTAAAGAAATTATATTATTATAAAGCAACCTATAGTTTAAGTGATAGCATTCACAAATTTATATAAAAAGTCGATTTCCACATTTGGAAAGTCGACCATATTGATGTATTGAGTGAAGTTGGATCGGTAACTATCATTTTTAAGTATGCACCACCGATAAAGTTGGCTTCAACTTTTGTCCAAATGGAAAGATTGTAAGACACCGCTCTAGTATCCACTGAAGCGGTGCTACTAATTAAGCCTTAACGAACTCATTAGTTACAATATCTCGATATATCCTTCTGTTCCATGCACGCGAATTCGTTGTCCGTCTCTTATTAGTTTGGTGGCATTTTCCACACCAACAACTGCTGGTAAGCCATATTCACGTGCGATAACTGCTCCATGGGTCATCAGTCCACCAACTTCTGTAATGAGACCTTTTATGGATACAAATAATGGTGTCCAGCCAGGGTCCGTAAAGGAGGTGACTAATATATCTCCATCCTCTACATCAGCATCTTCCATGTTTAAGATGACTCGTGCTCGCCCCTCTATAACTCCGGAAGAAACAGGCAGACCTACAATCGCTTCGGCTGGGAGATTTTCTCGTTTGTACTCACCCGCAATGATTTCACCATCAGACGTGATAACACGTGGAGGAGTTAGTTTTTCATATAATTTGTATTCGCCTTTTCGTTTGCTGATGATCTGGTAATCCAGTTTGTTTGTACGGACGACTTCGTGAAGTTCTTCAAAAGTGAGATAGTATATATCTTCTTTTTCATGAATAACGCTAGTTTGTACGAGTTGTTCGGCTTCTTTCAGTAAAGCCTGCTTATAAACGAAGTAGCGATTAATCATGCCGTATTTTGGATATTCACGATAACCGATGAAATTCCGGATTAGGCTGATCATTCGTTTTGTCTCTTTGACTTTTCGTTTACCATCCGGTAATTGCTTCAATCGATCTAATAACTCTTGTTCTTTTTTCAAAGCTTCATGTCGCCCTTTCTCAAATTTCCGATTGCCAGAATCAGGATCAAAGTCTTTGATGTTATTGAGAATCATGGGAATAAGTGTAGTTGGTTTTTCACTCCAACGAGTTTTAGTAATATCAATTTCTCCGGCACATCGCATTCCATATTTGTTGAGATAAATATAGATAGCGTCTCGAGTTTTTTGTCCACCTTCAAACTTAACCAATTCATTCAAAAAGTTGTCATCTTTTACATGTTGTAAATAGTCAATTACTTCTGGATAAGGCCGAATCACGTCTGCTACATCCAATAGCGCCAGACCCATTTCCGAAGTAATATTGTTTGGTACAGATTGAGAAAGCGTGTCTGCTACATTTTTTTCACCTAACCACTCCTCCATTTTTTTATTGATCCATGATGAGGCATCCATAGCGGCCATAATTACACCCAAACTCTGTGAGTCAAATAATATTTTCTTTAATTGCTGGATATCTTCTAGCATAAAATCAAATACATCCGATCCTGATTTCGTTTGGATGTTTTGTTTTAGCTCTTCTATCGATGTTTCACTACTCTTAATCAAATCAGTAACGATTGTCGGATCGTTTTCGATTTGTGTGAGAAAACCCTCAGATTTATCATTTTTATCATTATTGCTTTGACTGGAATTTTGTATTTTTTCATCATCTGGTAACGATTTTATAAAATCTCCTCGCTCTATTATGGTCATAAGTGCATCTTTGATGAGCGGATCGGATTGTCCCAAGGTATCTATTATCGTTTTTCTGCTAGCAGGCGAAGCCAGATTATTTGTGATATCAACAAATAGCCTTCCACCAGCTTGAAACCTGGGTCCAAAAGATGTTAACTGGAATAAAGACATTCCCAACGGTTTCATGGGGGCGGTCATCATTTGTTGGTGACCGACAGATACATAGACGTGATTTTCTTGATCATTTGCTTCAGGGATGGGGTATAAAGTAGTGATTGGCCGACTCTGGACAATATAAAATATATCATCAACCAAACACCATTCGATATCTTGTGGGCAACCAAAATAAGCTTCTATCTGTCTTCCGATGCGTGCTAGTTGTAATATTTGTTGTTCAGTAAGCGTTTGAGTCTTTTGCAGATTTGGATCGATTTGCTGCGCTTTTGTTCCGCCTTCTTTTAATGCATAGATAGCCAATTTTTTGGTTGCTATCATCTTATCGACGATTTCCTCTTCCTGTACTTTATAACAATCGGCAGATACCAAACCAGTGACCAGTGCTTCTCCAAGTCCATAGCTGGCATCGATTGATAGTAGCTTTCGATTAGAAGTAATCGGATCAGCAGTAAATAAAATTCCTGAAGCCTGTGGGAAAACCATTCTTTGAACGATAACTGATAAATAAACTTGACTGTGGTCAAATCCGTTTTGCATTCGGTAGATTACCGCACGATCTGTAAATAGGGAAGCCCAACATTTGCTGATATGATGCAAGATTGCTTCTTTTCCGATGATATTTAAATAGGTGTCTTGTTGACCAGCAAAAGATGCATGTGGCAAATCCTCAGCAGTAGCACTAGAACGCACTGCGTAAGCATGTTCATCTCCAAATTGGGAGAGATAGTGGATAACTGCTCCCGCAACATCGGAAGGAATTTTTATTTCCATAATGATGTGTCTAATCTTCCTGCTGATTTCACCAATTTGATTGCGATCCTCTATTTTTAGCATTGTGAGTTGATCCAACAAAGCTTGAAATGTTTCGTTTTGTTCGATGGCTATTTGATATCCTACTGTTGTAATACAAAATCCTTCTGGTACTTGCATTCCTTGAATTTTTGATAATTCCCCTAAATTTACCCCTTTTCCGCCAACGAGCAAAAGCTGAGTTTTTTCTATCTCCTGAAAACCGAGAACTAAAGAACTCATTCTCCATCTCTCCTAACCAGTAATGTTCTATTGATTTTAGCAGTAGTAAATGAGAATAAAAAGTCTATATTAACCATTTTTTAAATGTTATAATTAAATTAGGAAGAGTTCAAAAAATAGCTAAACCTTATCATACAGTAGTAAACTGATGCCTCAGTTCATCCAACCGAAAGTAGCTCATATGCCTTTTAGCCCACAATGAATATGGTTAAAATCAACTTTTTTCCATTTAATCTGTTTATTTCCCAAAAACATCTTATATTAATATGAGATATCAAGTTTTTAATAAACTAACCTGCCCGTAGGTATAAGTACAGTCCTTCACAATCTCCATTTTCCGTATAAAGAATTGTTCCACAATCCGGATCTTATATACAATATCCATTTCAAAACTAGGACCGTCTCAGAATCCTTGATTATGAGAATTTAGGTTCTTATTCAAGACAAAACAACTTAGCTACAGCCTTACGTGAGATGTGACGAATGGAAAAGAAAATTTTTACCATCACTTTGAAAATATAGCGACCATACACTCTTTGCTTTCCACCTCGCCTGACAATTCGTACAAAAAGTCACAAAACTCCCGCTATTTTTTTCATAATATTCAATTTTATTTCATTGTAATGAAAATGCAAAAAGTACACCACACTTCAATACGTGGTGTACTACTATTGCTATTTTATAATTTTGTTCGTACATTCCAAAGCTCTGGGAAAAATCGTTGATCCAGAACGCGTTTTAAATAAGAAACACCGGACGATCCGCCAGTGCCCATCTTATGTCCAATAATACGCTCTACTGTTTTCATATGACGGAAGCGCCATTGCTGGAGCCAATCTTCAATATCAATTAACTTTTCAGCAAGTTGATATAAATCCCAATATTTCTTTACATCAGCATATACTTCTAACCAAGCCGCTTCAACTGTCGCATCTTCTTCATAAGGCTGTGTAATATCACGATTTAATACCTCTTTGTTAATTGGGAACCCTTCCTTTACAAGCGCTTGAATCGCGACATCGTATAGGCTTGGCGCATGAAGTGCTTTATGCAAGCGAGCATGTAACTCTGGATCTTTTTCATAAATTTTTAATGCGTGCGGTGTTTTATAACCAAGCGCGTATTCAATCATACGATATTGATACGATTGAAACCCTGATGCTTGACCAAGTGAATCACGAAACTCAATGTATTCTGATGGTGTGAGCGTCGCAAGAATATCCCAAGATTGAATAATTTGCGATTGAATTTTTGAAACGCGTGCAAGCATTTTAAAGGCTGGAGCTAATTTTTCATTTTGAATCGATTCAATCGCTGCACTAAGTTCATGTAAAATTAACTTCATCCAAAGTTCACTTGCTTGATGAATGATAATAAATAACATCTCATCATGATGGTCGGAAAGCCTTTTTTGACTTCCTAGTAGACTATCTAATTGTAAGTACTCTCCATATGTCATATTCTCTTTAAAATCTGTGTGGATTCCTTTTTCCATAATTACTTTTTCGTTTTCTTTCATAAGCTGAACACCCCTTCTATGCATTATGACTATTCTATAGTGGTCTTATTACCGCACGAACTGGACTACCATCGGCATCTGTCAATGCAAGCGGCAAGGCAATCAGTTCATAATCTCCGTCTTGTACATGATCTAATACAACGTTTTCTAAAATATGAATACCGTGCTTAAATAGTTGATGATGCGCTGCTAATTCTTTATCATCGAGCGGATCTACAGAAGGTACATCTACTCCAATTAATTGAATGCCTTTTTCCGAAAGAAATGGCGCAATATCAGCACGCAAATATGGGATTGTTTCAGGGAATTCTTGTGCATTTCCATGTGAAGCAGTCCGAAGTAATAGCCTCTCTACACCATCTAACTTAAATTTTTCTAATTCTTTTGCACCAATGCTTTCCATACTTGATACATCTATTATTCGAGCTTTACCAACATAGACGTTAACATCCAAATCTAGTACTTTTTTTCCGTTATTATCAAAATGAAATGGCGCATCAATATGCGTACCTGTATGAATACTCATCGTTAATTTTCCAACATTAACAGATCCACTTTGTTCTTTTGACCATGATACTTCATAGGAAAAAGGTGTATCCCCGGGCCACGTCGCAATCTCATTATTTAATGGTTGTGAAATATCAATCCAGTCAGATCCTTTCATCGCTTAAGCCACAACCTCTCGCTTGTTTTCAAACTTTTTATATTCTTCCTCTTTCATAATCTTCTTCAAAATTTGTACAGACTTCCAAACTTCTTCATACGTGTTATATAAAGCAACTGGCGCAAGGCGAACTCCATTTGGTGCACGGAAATCAGGAATCACTCCGTTTGCTTTTAAAGCTTTACATATACGTGCAGCTTCCAGATGTTCTAAATAAATATGCCCTCCGCGTTTATCATCTTCTAATGGATTTCCAATTGTAAATCCCATCCCCTTCAATTCATGTTCGATTAAATGTAGCATATAGCGGGTAATGTGTAATGATTTTTCTCGTAATCTTTCGATGCCAGCTTCTTTGAAAATTTCAAGTGAACCGATTAGTGGCGCTGTACTTAACACATGAGGTGTACCAATTTGATATGCTCCGGCATGTTCAGCCGCTGTTAATGTATGTTCCATATCAAATTGCTTATCTTTTCTAGAACTAAACCAACCAGAAAGTCCAGGAAGACGGTCAAAATGCTTTTTGTTTACATATAACCCCGCAACACCACCAGGGCCTGCATTTAAATATTTATAATTACACCATACTGCGAAATCAACATCCCATCCCTTAAAAGCATGCGGAATTGAACCGATGGAATGGCATAAATCAAAACCGATATGGATACCACGTTTATGTGCTTCAGCAGTTAATCGCTTCATATCTAAAATTTGCCCACTACGATATAACACAGCTGGTAATAAAATTAACGCAATATCATCCGTCATCGCATCAATAATATCTTCTTCTTGCAATGTTCTACCATCTCGGCTCTTTACTCGTACAAGATGTTCATCTGGGTCTAGCCCTTTTAAACGGATTTGACTTTGCAACGCATAAATATCTGATGGGAACGTTAATTCATCCGCAAGAATCTTTGTACGAATTCCTTTCGGCTCATAAAACGTCGCAATGACTTGATGTATGTTCGTCGTCGTGGAACCGGTTGCAATTACCTCTTCTGGTAAAGCACCAACAAGTGGAGCCGTTAATTCACCTAATCGTTCTGAAAGAAAGAACCAAGGATACTCTCCCTCTGTCCACCCATCAATTCCATACTCTTTCCAAGACTCTAACATAGTGAGTAAAGATTTTTCTGCTCTCTTTGAAAGTAACCCCAATGAATTTCCATCTAAATATATTGTATCTGCTTTCTTATAAAATTCACTTTGAAATTCAGCAAGTTCATCGTATTTATCACATTCCACCGCATAATCATAAGATGGTTCAAATGGCTCTTGATACATTCTTTCACCTTCTCTTAATTTTCTTTTTATTCTAACTAATTGAAATATATCATCATTATTGACATGACGTCAATGATAATATGTCAGTTGACTTTTCACACTCAATTCTACTAGAATAAAAATATATTTTCAGATATTTCAGTATAAAGAGGTGAGACATTTGGAAAAGAAACTTCATTCGACAAGACAACAACGTTCAATTGAAACGAGAGAGAAATTATTGAAATCTGCTCAAATCGTTTTTTTACAACATGGATTTCAAAAAACAACAATTTCTCAAATTATTAAACACGCTGAAACTGGTTATGGTACAGCGTATGTTTACTTTAAAAATAAAGACGATCTCCTTATTGTCCTTATGGAAGATGTGATGAATCGTTTTTACAAAATCGCAGAACGCTCCTTTCTTCCTAAAACAAAAAAAGAAGCCCGCAATATGGTCCAAAATCAAGTGCGAGCTTTTTTACAACTAGCCAAGGAAGAAAAAAATATGTTACAAGTTATGGGAGAAGCAATAGGTGCATCAATAGAAGTGCGCAACAAATGGACTGAAATTCGCGAGCGCTTTGTAAGTCATATTATGCAGGATATTACCTATTCTCAAGAAAATGGACTAGCGCGAAATGAATTAAACAAGGAATTTGTAGCGCGTGGTTGGTTCTCTATGAATGAGATGTTTTTATGGGAAATCGTTCGAAGTGAGATGGAACTAGATGTAGAAGAAATTGTTTATACATTAACAGAGATGTATACAGCGGGGTTATATCAAAACAGATAGCACACTTTCCCTTACATAAAGAAAGTGTGCTACTCTACCATTCTTATAAAAAGAGGTCTTCCGGATATGGCAATGCTAGCTTAGGTCTTTTGTACGTTGAAAAATATTGTAGGTTTAAAGACTCTCCATCTATCGCTGTCAATTCTCCTTCTATTACTTCACATTCAAATACAACAACGATATATTCCACTTGATCTCCATTAGAGTATGTATGGCGAAAGTCTTCTCCTCCATATACGCCTTTTATCCCTTTTATTTGTACTCGTAAACCTGTTTCCTCCCACACTTCGCGAACAACTGCTTCTTCTGGTGTTTCTCCAGGTTCAATTGCTCCTGCAGGAAGACTCCAAAATTTTCCACCGGGATATTGGAATAAGATCTCTCCTAACTCATTTTTTATGACCGCCGCTACACTTGGCATGAAAATAAGGTCAGATCCTAATTTTTCACGGATTTGTTTGTAGTATGTAGAAATTGGCATGTTCATTCTCCTTATATATTTTCTGTTTATATAAATATTTGTAAGTAATTCTTTTTTATGTATGAATTCCTTCCTTAGTAATAACTACTATGTAATAGATTTACTTCATTATGTACTCTATTGAAATACTCACAACAAATAAGCCACCAAGATTGTCTTGGTAGCTTATTTAGAAATCAACTAAAAAATCAAACTTGAATTAACTTTTCTGCATCAATTTTATACTGCATATCTGCTACATGATTTATAAAGGTTTGATCATGAGATACAAATACGATTGTTCCTTCATATGCGGCCATAAACCGTTCCAAAGCCTCAATCGCATGAATATCTAAAAAGTTGGTCGGTTCATCTAACAATAAAATATTATATTCCCCTAAGAACAGTCGACAGAGCTGCAGTCGGATTGCTTCTCCTCCACTTAATGATTTTACATTTTTCAATATATCCGTACCAACAAACTGCATCGAATATAAAACGCTTCGCAAAAAGCCTTCATCATATTCTGAACAATTCTTTACAAATTGCAATACCGTTCCATCACTTGTAAATTGATAACTCATTTGATTAAAGTAACCAATTTTTGCTTTTGGTGAAATAGTTAAACCTTCACCATGATTAGCAATATGATGAAGCAAAGTACTTTTACCACTACCATTTGCACCAGTAATCGCTATTTTTTTACCGAGTGGTAATTGAAAACTTACTCTATTCAATAACACTTTATTCTGCACTTGAAGAGTTAGCCGATCTGCCATGATTGGGAACTTATTATGCAATTCTCTCGTTTGGGACTGGCGGAACACGATGTTTCGTTCCTCTTGTACAGCCTCGACTTTTTGCAGTTTTTCCATCCTTTGTTCAATCGATTTCGCTGCACGATGTACCGCTTTTTGACTCGTGCCTTTCGATTTCGATTCAAACATACGATTCGCCTTCGACTTCGATTCTTTCTTTGACATATTTCCTGCTTGAGCGATTTTGTTAGCCTTTTTCATTTTTTCCTGCGCCGCTTTTTCAAGTCGATTTTTTTCTTTTATAAATTGCTCGTGAGCTTGTTTCTGTTGTTCCCGCTCTGATTGCTTTTGCATCATATATTCACTATAATTTCCGGAATATACGTGCACCTTTCCTTCATGTACTTCCCAAATCGTTGTAACAAGTTCATCTAGGACAGCACGGTCATGACTAATTAAAACTAACGCTCCATAATAATATCGCAATTCATCAAGTAAAAATGAAATGCCCCCTTGATCCAAATGTGTTGTCGGTTCATCAATAAGCAATGCCTCGTGATAATGTGTAAATAGTTGTGCAAGCTTTAATCTTGTCTGTTCTCCGCCGCTTAGCCCATTCGTATTTTTTGGAACAGCTAATCTTCCGAGTAATGCTACATCAACCTCGTCAGTTGTAGGAGTTTCAAGTTGTTCAAAATAACCTGGGGCCACATGACACTTCACTACACCTTTTGTTGGCTTAACTTTACTAGCAAGTAACTTTAATAACGTACTTTTCCCAGCGCCGTTCTTTCCCACAATACCGATGCGATCAAATTGATGCACGGCTAACCGTTCCATTTTTAACACTTCTTTATCTAAATATGTTACTTCAACATTCTCTAATTCAAAACATAATTTTTCCATATTCGCTACCTCCGAAATTTTGTGATTTCGTATCGATAGCCAGGATCGATACGAGCTTCTCTTACTTAGCTCGTATCAATAGAAGAGTAACATCATCATATAAATCCCCCCAATCATGTAAAATGACAACAAAAAATCACAGACAATCTGGCTGTGATTCAGAGTAAAGGGAATTTAATCTATCCTTTAAGAGGAAATCTAAATAAAAGTAACGATTACCAAATAAATTCCCTTTATTGTTAAACACAAAAAAGGAAATTTATACAAAAATAAAGAAAGGCAGAACAATTCACCCTTCTTCATATTACATAATTGTATTGGAAATGAAGATGATTAAAAAAGGACAGACTAATCCCGTTTACTCTGCATATACAAGCAGAGTCTTTGAACGTATTCAATTACTGGTTCAAAGTTGGGAAACGTAATTTCATTGCGTGTGTCATTTTTTAATAATCCTCCTTAAAAACTTAATGGTATATAATTATTATAGGGTTTCTTTTACAAATAGTCAAAGTGAACAATTTCTTACCAACTAAATTCTTTCTTTAGTTTTAGCACAAGTCTTCACAGTATTTATCGTTTATAGATATTCAATTAAGAAAGGAGCAAATGATGAATCAAGAACAATTAATCAAGCAGTTCCTGTCATTTCTATCTGTCAAAAAACAGCCTATCAGTATATCATTCCTCAATGAGCTATTAAAGCCCCTCAACAAAAGGTGAAATAGGAAACTCTCACTAAGATTCTCGACTGGGAAAAGGGACACCAAACGGGTAAATGATAATGTTTTAAAGCAGTATTACAATGACAAAAAAACAGAATCTGTGTTAACACCTTCTGAACTAACTTATTGGAGAACGGAAAAATTTCAAATTGATCGAGAACTATATGAACGCGACGTGGAAATATTTAATAAAAATGCATAGCTTACTAAAAAATAATCGTCACCAAAATATGATTGGTAGCGATTATTTAAAGTATTTTAACAATGTAACCATTATATAAAATAAAGTTTTACTTTATTTTAATCTACTCACAACTCCCACAATCAACTTATACTCGTTTCGCTTCTTTTTTACTTTCTTAAATCCTTCTTTTGAATCAAAAATCAAACAAGTTTCCCGAAACCAAACTCGTAAATAAAAGGATTCAAAATAAATAGGTTTTACAATTCCTTTTTGCTCATATTCAGTCCCATCTTCCCTTTCTATTTCTGTTCGAACCAACCATCTATTACCGATTCCGATTTCTATGTACTTCACTTTCAACTCCCCTTTTGCATTACTTCTTGGAAATTTTATTTTAAACACCTACTATTTCCCTGGTAAGCGCATGTTTTGACAAATTCTCCTTTGCAAAATTAGAAAAAGGAAAAGGTTTTCTAACGACGAATAACTCAAAATAAGTACTTATTTTCTTTAGAGAGGTATGTATATTATGAATCATCAATTTGCTACTTTATTAGGTGAAATGATTTTTATAGAAAGACAAAATCAATTTCAAACTCCAGATGTAGTACTCTATCATCCTGGTCATTATGTTGAATTAAATGAACACATTATCAATTTGTTTCATGAAGAAGGCTTTAAAACAATTATGATTCCCTATGTACATAATAGATTTTTAAATACAAATGAATTTATCTATCATAAAAAAATCTTAGTTGAATTAGGAATCCCTGAGAAACGAATCATTCCAATCATAGGCGAAGCTACTACCGCAAACGATGTTATAAAAAACGCTATGCTTCATCTATGTACAACAACCGTACACAAAAATATTTTATTAGCAGGTAAAACCTTTTTTATGAAGAGATTTTTGCTTATCGCAGCAGCTTATGCTTCGAATGACATGGTAATTGATGTTCTTCCGTTACAAGATTATAGAAATTTTACGAAAGATACATGGTATTTAACGGATGCCGGTAAAAAAAGGGTGTTGAATGAATATCATATAATTTCCCAATTCCTCCACGAGGTCCTACCAACAAAATGCTGAAAATATATATTGTTTTCTTGGAAAATAAACTAAATTCACCCAATACATATTTCCACAAAATGTGGTGGTACCTCATGTCTATCAAGCTAAAAAAATGTATTCATAAAACGAAAAAAGCGGTGACTAAAGTATCGTATGCGGGAAAATTAACCAATTTATCTATGACAGAAATCCTGTCACTGGGTAGTCTATTTTGATGACCATTTAAACCTGATGTAATGGGATTTCACAGTCCTTTATAAGATTTTTCACTAAAATAGTTCGCCAGTCATTACAGTCATAAACTCCTTAAAAAATTGTTCATAATTCATATGTATTGCTATTCTATGTTTTGGACGATTACCGAATGTTTCGGGTTCCAAAGTAACTCTAAAATCTCCTATACTTTGTCCTCGCACAGTATCAAGTACATTGACAATTACAGACGATTGATAGTACGTAAAAATATCATCACGGTTAAGCGCAATCAAAGTCAGCGCATCATGAACCGGGCTACCTTGTATCCCAGGAACTTTTTTTTGATAAAATTGATAATAGTAATAGTCTAGAAGAGGTTTTAAAAACTTAGTTTTTCCTTTAGAGTGAATATAATTGACCATTTCTGGTGTTACAATAGCTGGTTGTGTAACATTCAAAGGATAAATTGATAAATTTTTTGCGTATCTCATTACAATATTAGCCGCGACAGGATCACCATAAAAATTAGCTTCTGCAATTGGAGTAACGTTTCCTGGATATAGAAAAGCTCCCCCCATAATATAATAAGAATGGACATTTTCCATCGCATCTCCATAAAGGAGAAATAAGGTTGCAAGAGAAGTTAATCTTCCAGTATTCACGACAATAAGTTCATTTTTGTACTGTTTAATAAGTTTGAGAACTTCAAAGAAATTCTCAAATATTTGAAGTTCTAGTCCTGGTTGAATAGGTCCTATCCCAAATGTGCCGTGAACTTCTGGATAAAAAGTTTCAACTTCTGCAGTCATGGAATGTTCTGCCCCACCAAAAACCTCTATAGATTCTTTCCCTACACTTTTAAGTAAAAAACGAACATTTCTAATCACTTCTGTTTTGGGTACATTCCCATAGTCCGCAACAATTCCTATAACATCAATTGTATCTGTTAAATGTGCATACGTAAGAGCTATCGTATCATCAATTCCAAAATCTCCAAAAAACAATACTTTTTTCCCCATGCAATGTTTCTCCTTAATTTTATTACTTTCTTAAACAGAGCATAATTAAGTATCATGATATATGATTGTTCCTAGGCGTTTTCGTAGTAATGTGTACGAATGAATTAATTTAGTTAGCATACACTTTCGTTAAAAATGAACAATTTCCTTTTGTATTAACTGAAATAGTATATAATTATTGATTTTAACGTATTTTTTGATACCCCTTAATGTACAATTGTCTTATGTAATTTCACGTGGTTTATCCATTGTGTAAAGCCATTTTCATAAAGGAGGTTGACTATCGAAATTTTCATGTAATGGTAAAAAATTTAACCCTCTGGCAATTCTTTGTCCCGTTCTCCATCCTGATAGCAATCTTATACATGTAGTTCCAAGGCCACAAGGGATACTAGGACCATCTGAACCAGCCCACAATCTGCATTTAGGACTGGAGAACGAGTTGTTCAACCATACATGTCTTTTGATAGTGTCCAAGTTACATATCTATCCCCAATAAGTGTCTCTAGAATTTTGTTTTTAAATACAGGAGATAAAGTTACCGTAAGTCATCACCTTCTATCGGTTACTATTTCCCCGGTAAGCGCATATTCCGACAGAACGTGCACATACATATAAAAGAAGCAGATTGCTAGAAACTGCTTCTTTTACAACTGAAATCGCTGCATTCGTTTATAAAATGTACTACGCGGCACATCTAATAGTTTTGCTGCAAGTGATACATTCCCCTTTGTTTTTTGAAGTGCTTCAATCATTCCGTCTCGCTGTATTTTTTCACGGAAGGTTAATGTATGCTCTTTATCAAGCTTTTTTTGTTCTCTTAATTCAAGACCCTTCTGATTTACACTCATTGTTTCTAACAAGAAAGAAATTTGCTTTTCACATATTTCCCGCCCTTGCGAAAGAATATATATGCGCTCTAACACATTTAATAATTCACGAATATTCCCTGGCCATTCATGTTGTAGAAACTGATTGCATATGCTAGTTGAGAATTGAACATCCCAGTCTTTCTTTTTACAAAAATCTTGAATAAAATAAGGAATATCCTCTTTTCTTTCACATAAAGAAGGTACATAAATTGGATATACATGTAACCGGTAATATAAGTCTTGACGAAAAATCCCTTCTTCTACTAGCTGCAGTAAATTACGGTGCGTTGCCGTAATGACACGAATATCTACTGGCACTTCTTTCGTACTTCCAATCGGTGTTACTTTACGCTCTTGTAAAACCCGCAATAGAGCTACTTGCATTTCCGGAGGAACTTCTCCTATTTCATCAAGAAAAATCGTTCCACCATTCGCTTGTTCAAATTTCCCTTTATATCCTTGGCGGCGTGCACCTGTAAAGGCTCCTTCTACATAACCAAACAATTCACTCTCCATCAATTCTTTTGGTAATGCTCCGCAGTTAACTGCTACAAACGGTCCATTTTTTCTCTCACTATTCTCATGGATCGCCCTTGCAACGTACTCTTTCCCAACTCCAGTTTCCCCGCAAACGTAAACACTTGCATCCGCCTGCGAAACGAGTTTAATTTCTTCTAACGTACGCTGGAACGAATCGCTTATTCCAACAATCCCTGGGAAATGTACTGTCTTCTGCATTTGTACAGCGTGATTTACTTTTTGAGATTGATTTTTTGATAGATATATACATTTCCCTATCCTCCTATCATTATTATATACAGGTACCTCCATCATGCTTCGAAATCCGTACTGTAATAAATCATTTACTTTCATCCGTGACCAATTAGAAACTTGTTCTCGAACCGGTTTACTCGCAGAAATGACAACTTGTCGATGATTACAAATAATCAATGGGTCATCACTATCAATTACATCTAAAAAACGATGAATTAATTCTAATTCGTGCCGATGTACACGAATACTACATTCACGCTCAATTGCGTGTGCAATAGATGTTACCATACCTAGCATATATGGATGTGAAAACTCAATGGGACATGAAAAATCAAGAACGCCAATTAACTTACCATCATCATTATGAATGGGTGCAGCAGCACAACTCCAGCTATGAGACGCAACAGAATAGTGTTCTGTACCGCTTATCATAATTGCTTCTTCTATCGCAAGCGTTGTACCAATTGCATTCGTCCCAACAGCCGCTTCGGTCCATTTCACACCTTCGATAAAATTAATATGATTTGCCTGTTTTAATGTCTTTTTATTTCCTGTTATGGAAAGTACATATCCATCAGGATCGATTAAGAGTGCCATCATCTGTAAATCATGAATTGTTTTTTGCATATTTTGCAAATGCGGTAAAGCAATATCAAGAAAAATTTCGCTTTTTTGTTTTTGTTCATCAAACGTATCTGAGGTTAAAATATTCTGACCTTTATTCATATGCGGATTGACATTCGCTTGTTTACAGCGATGCCACGATTCTGAAATTCTTTTATTTATTCTAGTAGAATCAAGAACACCTTCATCAACAAACTTTTTCCAAGTATGTAAGTAAAACGGTGAGGCTAACATTCTATCATCTCCCTTTTTATTATTTTGGAGATTCATTTTTAGGAGTTCATGCGAGGAAATATAATTTTATTATAAAACTCCATAAAAACGTTTTCAATAAAATGAGGAAGATGACACGAACATGTTAACAATTCGAATATTTTAATACGCACTTTTATATTTTCTATATAGTACTACATTTTGCGCAATAGAACTCACTGCAATAAACACCCATAGCCATTTTATTGGATGATTGTTCTGAAAAAATATAGTACTTGCTATAATGAACAAAATAGTAGAAACGATACTTATATAAAATTTCATTCTAAATTGCAAGGTCCTCTCTCCTTTATATATAAATTTATAAACTATCCCCCGTTAAATCGCCCCATAAGGATCGTATTATAATATCCGCCATCAGCAAGCCTTTTATCATTTTTTAATACCCCTTCAACTTCAAATCCTAACTTTTTATACAGTTTAATAGCTTTCTCATTTATTTCCAACACATTCAAAGTAATCTTTTTAATTCCATTGGTGTCAGCCCAAGAAATAGACTTTTGTAAAAGATTTTTACCAATCCCATGTCCCCAAAACTCTTTTAATACACATACTCCAAACTCTATTTTATGAGAGAATCTCTTTAAATACACTCCTTCGCATCTTGAAAACCCAACGATTTGATCATTCACTACAGCAACTAAAAATAAGTTCCTCGGACTTTCAGTATCCTTTTTTATAATTTCTTTAAACCCTGGTATATCTATGAATGCCTCTCCTTTTTCTCTATCCATATTTTCGGTCTCGCCATCAATCTGTAATCGTAAATTAGACAAATCTTTTGCATCTTTTTCAAGTGCGGATCTAACAGTATAATTGACCCCATTTACATAAAATTCTTGTTTGTTAATTATCATGGTATACTCCTTTGATATGAAGTTGATTTAAATATTACAATGGATAAAAATCTTTATAACTCAATATAATTCTAACCCAATAACCTATCCTAATTTATTTCCATAGGATATTTTCCACATGGTAAATATCAGTAATATTAGTCTACCATAGATTACTTGACAATCTATAATACAGGCCGTTTTTTACACATGCTTCTCCCCGAAATAACCTTATAAAGGTGATCCTTTTAATTCAACGAATCTTCTATTGCTTTTCATACAAATTATTAAGACTGCTATTCTCTATTCGTTTCATCCATTCCCTGACTAAACTCTCAAATAACTCAGGTTGTTCAATTTGTAAGTTGTGACCAGCCATATCTAAAACAGCAAATGTTGCTCGTGGATACTCTTCTATAACCTCTAATAAATCTTGATATCCTACAATTATATCTTGTCTCCCAGCGAGTAAAAGAACTGGTTTGTCGTATTTTTGTCCATCTGTATTGCATGATAACGTATAATTACTTTGAAGTGTTTCTACAAACTTTGTATTAGCTGCTGTAAGCCCTGGTTTGATTTCTTCTTTATACCGATTATATGTATATTCATTTGCTATCACTGCTAGCTCACAAAATTCCTTTCTTTCATCCGATGAAAGTTTATTTAAAAATTCATCATCACTTATAATCCTATTATGCTTTGGAACTGTTCTAGCTTTATGATCCGCAATTATAACAGGGCATATGAGCAATAAACCATCTACTCGCTGAGACATTTTTGAAAGTATTGCTCTAGATAAATATCCGCCATATGATTCTCCCATGAGTAGGAAATTTTCATCAGGAATAATTTTTTCAATAACTAAAATCAAGACATCCAATAAAACATCAGAACTGTTTATCCAATTAGGTGCAGTCGATTTTCCCATACCTGGTAAATCAATATAAATGCGCTTATAACCTGCATGTCTATGAAACACTGATTCCATACATCCCATCATCAACCTATGATCGACAGAACATCCGTGGAATAGAATTACAGGTTTTCCCTCACCAATTATTTCATAATATATTTGTGCATCTTTAATGTGGCATATCATTAGAAATCCTCCTTATAAAAAACTTTCGATTTCATTTCTTCATTCAACTTAGACCGTGCTTTAAAGGCTGATTTACAGCCAATAAAGTTTAACATAATAAGTTAAGCACTTTTTCTAGAGGTAATCTATTAAAAAAAGAACTTTGTATCCAATTAACAGAATATACGTTCTTATTATATAGCACTTAAGCAATAACTGACAACTTTGATTTTTCAGTTTTCATTGTCTTTACTTACAAATAAAGGGTCTATATCATAGCATTGCCTAATTATTTTGCAATTTGGTCATATAACGAAAAAAGAACAAGTTTTATATAAAACTTGTTCTTTTCCAAGCATAGTATTTACACATGCACAGCATGCCCTATCGCCCGTAACACAGCTTCATGAATTGCCTCTGATAACGTTGGATGCGCTGCGATAAAATCTCTCATGATATCAGCTGTTACTTCCGTATGAAGCATGACAGTTCCTTGTCCAATTAGTTCCGTTGCACGAGCCCCCACAATCGAAATCCCAACAATCTCTTGATACTTCGGCTCAACAATTACTTTCACTTTTCCAATTTGTTCTCCTAGAATAAGCGCTTTTCCGTTTGCGTTAAATGGAAATTCGCCAACGAGAATATCTCCATATTGATTACGTGCATCTTTTTCAGTTAAACCAACACTTGCGATTTCCGGTGCTGTATAGATGCATCGCGGTACTGCGTGATAATTCACTTTCGCTTCTTCACCACACGTATGTAGTGCAGCTGTAGCTCCTTCATGGAAAGCGACATGAGCAAGCTGGATTCCACCAATAATATCACCTGCTGCGTAAATATGTGAAACGTTCGTTTGCATGTGTTCATTTACAGGAATGCCTTTACTCGAAAATTCTATGCCCGCTGTTTCAAGTCCCAATTCATTCACACGTGGTTTTCTACCAACTGAAACAAGAACATACTCTGGATTTAGTTCATGAGAGCCCTCCTTATTTTCAAACAATGCTTGTTTCTTATGATTATTCAAACCTTTCAAGCTTGTTTCAGTAAAAATTTGAACACCATCACCCTCTAGTTTTTCTCTTAAAATACTTGCGATATCTTCATCTTCACCAGGCAAAATTTGCGATGCCATTTCAACAATTGTTACTTTTGTCCCAAGCCTACTATAAATACTAGCAAACTCACACCCGATAACACCCCCACCAACAATCAGTAATGATGTTGGTATATATTCCAGGGACATTGCATGACTACTATTTAAGATCCATTCCCCATCGAACGGTGCAAAGGGCAATTCAGTAGGCTCTGATCCAGATGCGATAATAAATTGATTCGCATCTACAGTTTCTTCTTTGCTACCCTGTATAATTTGTAAACGATGATTCGTTTGAAAGCGAGCTTTTCCTTTTATCACTTTAATTTTATTTTTCTTCATTAAATATTGAATACCTTGTACAAGCTGTGTAACGATTTTCTGTTTCCGATTTTGCATTTGTTGCCAATCAATTAAAATATCATCTTGAGGAAGCCTTACTCCAAATTCCTTTGCATGTTTCACTATATCGTGTACTTCTGCGCTTTCTAACAACGATTTTGTCGGCATACACCCTACGTTTAAACATGTACCACCAAGCACATCTTCTTCAATGAGAACAACTTCTTTCCCATTTTGAGCAGCAGTAATTGCTGCTACATATCCAGCTGGGCCCCCGCCAATTACAGCTAATTTACTCATTCTCTCACCTTCTTTTTATAAAAGAATTGTTATTGGCTCTTCTAAATATTGTTTAATCGTACGCAGAAATGCAGCGGCTGGTGCACCATCTAATACACGATGATCAAATGTTAAGCTTAAAGGTAGAATACTGCCTTTTTGTAATTTTTCTCCTCTATATACAGGAACATGTTCAATCGCTCCTACACCAAGAATTCCAGTTTCTGGCGTGTTTAATACCGGTGTGAAATATTCGATTCCATACACACCTAAATTACTAATTGTAAATGTTGTACCTTGCATATCATCACTACTTAGACTACCTTCTCTTGCTTTTGCTGCAACCGTCTTAATTTCTTTAGACAATTGCACAAGCGATAAATTATTCGCAAAGCGGATTGCTGGTACAACTAGGCCATTTTCTAATGCAACTGCCATACCTAAATGAACATGTTCAAATTGATGGATTGTGTCATCGATATACGCACTATTCATTCCTTTGTGCTCCTCTAATGCTAAAACAACAGCTCGAGAAACAAAGTCTGTAATTGTTAATTTATTTTCATATCGTTTTTGAACAACTTCTGTCATTTGCTTATGTAGGACGATTAAATCTGTCACATCCACTTTCATTGTTAATGTTAATTGCGCACTGTTTTGTAAACTTGTATGCATGCGACTTGCGATCGTTTTACGCATACCAGTAACAGGAATTTGTTTACTTTGTTCTTGCTCAGCTACTTTTGGAATTGCAGTCTTTTCTTCTACCACTTTTAGAACATCGACCTCCGTAATTCTTCCTCCAGGTCCTGTTCCTACTAGCTTCGTAATATCAAGATTTTCAGCACTTGCAATTTTTTTAGCTACTGGAGAAATTTTAATTCTTTGTTTTGTTCCTTCTTTCGCATATGGTTCTGGATGCTGTACATTTTGGGTAGGCGGTTCTATTTTAGGTGCTGGATCTTCTAAAGCAGAATTCTCTTCATGCTGTGGCACTGCTTCGTTCGGTTTACCAATATAGCAAATAACAGTACCAGGAGGAACACCATGATCCTCTCCTACCGCTATATCTAAAACAGTCCCATCCGCTGGGGCTTCAATTTCCATTTCGATTTTTTCGGAGTTAATACTTGCAATCGATTCGCCTTTCGTAACGTTATCGCCTGTTTTTATATTCCAAGCTGTTACAATTCCTTCTTTCATTGCCATTCCTAATTTCGGCATTACAACTTCTACAGCCATTGTTCTCTCTCCCTTCTCATTGTTTCGTTATACATTTAATAAAGAACGGTCTCCAATCATTTCAGATACTGTTTCAATTACTTTTTCAGGTGTCGGTAAGTATAATTTTTCAAGTGGCGGTGAGAACGGAACCGGTGTGTGTGGTGCTGTAATTCGTTTAATTGGTGCATCTAACAAATCAAAACCTTTATCTGCAACAATTGCCGCGATATCCGTTGCAATGCTACATCTTGGGTTCGCTTCATCAATCACAATTAAGCGATTTGTTTTTTCAACAGATGCTAAAATTGTCTCTTCATCAAGTGGTGATAAACAGCGCGGGTCAATTACTTCTACCTCAAGCCCTTTTTTCGTTAACTTCTCTGCAGCCTCTAATGCCGTATGGACTTGTTTTCCAATTGCTACAATTGTCACATCGGATCCTTTTCGCTTAATATCCGCTTTCCCTAATGGGATTGTATAGTATTCTTCCGGAACTTCACCCTTCATGTTGTACAGCGTTTTATCTTCAAAGAAGATAACTGGATCATCATCTTTAATGGCTGCTAGTAATAAACCTTTTGCATCATATGGCGTTGACGGAACGACAACTTTAATGCCAGGAATGCTTGTAAATAACGCGTATAAACTTTGAGAATGCTGCGCTGCTGCACTAAATCCAGCGCCGTGCATCGTCCGAATTGTAACAGGCACTTTCGCTTTTCCGCCAAACATATAACGGAATTTTGCTCCTTGGTTCAACACTTGATCTAAACAGCTTCCAATAAAATCATTAAACATTAACTCAGCAATTGGACGTAATCCTGTGGCAGCAGCAGCCATCGCAGCCCCCATATAACCAGCTTCAGAAATTGGCGTATCTAAAATACGCTTGCGGCCAAATTCTTGAACTAGTCCTTTTGTAACCCCAAGGACACCGCCCCATGCTTCGTCATCTTGTAAGTGATCTACTTGCGCACCGCCCGCAACATCTTCCCCCATTAAAATAACATTTTCATCACGGCGCATCGCTAATTTCATCGCTTCATTAATTGCAGTTGACATACTCTCAGTTCTAGTCATTATTCTTCACTCTCCTCTTATTTATAAGAAACATACACATCCGTTAATAATTCTTCATCAGTTGGATATGGACTCTTCTCACTAAATTCAATTGCTTTTTGTACTGCTTCATCGACTGCCTTTTCCATATTTACAAGCTCAGTTTCTGTTAATAATCCTTCATGAATTAAATGTTTACGGAAATTGACAATCGCATCTTTCTCGTTTAAATGTTCTTCTTTTTCTTCCGCTGTTTTATATGTTTGTGCTTCCCCTTCGAAGTGACCGTAATTTCGATATGTCATACATTCAATTAAAGTTGGTCCTTCTCCATTACGCGCACGTTCAACCGCTTCTTCCGCTGCTTTATATACAGCTAGAAGGTCTTTTCCATCAACGCGAACACCAGGAATATTATAAGCCTTCGCACGATCCGCAATTGATTTACAACTAGACGCATATTCAAACGGTGTAGCTTCACCGTAACCATTATTTTCAGCAACAAAGATAACTGGCAGTTTCCAAATCGCAGCTAAATTCACACCTTCATGAAACGTTCCTTCATTGTTTGCTCCATCTCCAAAGAAACAAACACTTACATCCTTTGTCCCTTTATACTTTGCTGTTAATGCAGAACCGCATGCAAGTGGAAATCCACCTCCTACAATACCGTTTGCACCAAGCATTCCTTTATCTAAATCGGCAATGTGCATAGAGCCGCCTTTTCCTTTACATAATCCAGTTGTTTTTCCGAAAAGTTCAGCCATCATACCATCTAAATCGCAACCTTTTGCAATACAATGCCCATGGCCTCTATGTGTACTTGTAATACTATCACTATCTGTTAAATGGGCACACACACCAACTGCTACCGCTTCTTCCCCAGCATATAAATGAACGAAACCTGGTAATACACCTTGCGCGAACAATTCATGCACCTTATCTTCAAATTTACGAATCTCTAACATTTTTTCGTACATCCAACGAACTTGTTCTTTTGTCATTTCATTCCCTTTACTTTCAGTTGTTTTTAACATGTTTCAGCCCTCCTATTTTCTTGTTCATCTTTTAAACTGCAAGTATCGTGCCAAATTTAAAACGTTAGAATGCTAGGCTTTTTCTCTTTTTAAAAGAGAAAAAAGTGGACATAATGAGACAATTGTCTCGTTATGTCCACTTTTGTTCACAGTGTTAGAAAACAATAAAAATAAACGAATTTAAAACGCCACTTACCGCCCGTTAATATGAGATAAAAACAGCCCCCTTCAATACCGAAGAGAGCTGTTTTTATCTTTTATATAGTAAACTTTATTTTTTTAATTAACAATTTTAATTACCACACAACAATTATTATTGTCGCAACGTATTCTTATGATTGAGTATTGTATTTTTCGGATCCCGAATCAACTTTCTGTACAAAAGCAAACTATTAATCTGTAAAATTCTCACTTACTTCTTCGGTACCAACTCTTTTGCAGCTTCCGAATATAAATAATTTGACCAATATGATGTGCGTTATGAGTTGTTACATTTGCCAGTACCTCCCACCACTTTGCAGACATAGGAAGTCCATCTACATCACTTTCAACTTTTTCTTCAGTTAATAGATTTTGCCATTGCAACAGTACCTCTAGTAGCTGCTCTCTCAAATTATCAAATGTTTGATCATCCGGAACTATAAAGCTTTTACTATTATCCTCGATGGAAGGAACGGCATTAACATGAGATTTATTATATCTAGTTTGCCATGTTGTATTCCAATAAAATAGATGCTGTACAATTTCAGCAATACTATTACACCCTTCATTAGGTTTCCAAAACGCTTCTTCCTCAGACAAATTCTTAACTGATTCTGAGAACGGAAGGTACCAACTAGGGTCATTGGCGTTGGCTAACAACTGATCAGATAAAACATCCTTGGCATGAAACAACTTCCCACACTCCTTCATACACTGCTTTAGATTTATTCCGATGAAAACCTAATACCCACTTCAAACATCCTAATTCTTTATATATACCGAACATGACATATATAATATTCATTTCATTTTTCTATTTCGTTACTAGACTAATACACCCCTCTTTTTTAATTCAAATTGAGAATTACCCGTTATTACTGGCATTCGTAAATTTATTATCACACAACACATAATATTTACTATTTCACAGATACCGAATCGATACGACCTTCTATTTTCAAACGCAACCCAATAATACATAAACTAATTAAGAAACCGAGAGCACCTAACCCATATGCCGCCGCAAAGCTCACCTTTTCAATAATCCAACCTGCAATCCCTGGCCCAACCATTTGTCCTATCGCATAAAGTGAAACTTTAATCAGTGGGGTTTTCTTCATCCCCACTGATTATTAGTTGAACCAATCGGGCTTTTACGGACAGTTCATCTCCCACCTAACTTCTTTGCTTTCGCTGAATTTTGAGGTGGGAGTGTTACTGTCCGTTAATGCGGGATAAAATACAGATATAAAACCAATCGCCATCGAAACATATTTTGGCGATACTTGCTTAGAGGCCGTAACTTGAATTAACAATAAAATCCCCCATAAACTCAATCCCAAAATGATTGCCGATATAATGTAAGAGAATAATAGATTTTCTACACGTAAATCGTTATGATGTAAGAAAAAAGAAAGTGAGCGGAAAATGAATAAAATCGCGATTATTACAGGTGCCTCCAGTGGATTTGGCTTATTAACTACTCTTGAACTAGCAAAAAAAGATTATTTTATTATCGCTACAATGCGTAACCTTAATAGACAAACGGAGTTATTATCCCAAGCTACTGCATTACACTTACAGAAAAATATCAAAATCCACCAGTTAGATGTAACAGATCAAAAATCTATACATACATTTCAACTATTTTTAAAAGAGTTAAACCAAGTAGATCTTCTAATCAACAACGCAGGATACGCAGGCGGTGGATTTATAGAGGAAATTCCAATAGAAGAATATCGGAAACAATTTGAGACAAATGTATTTGGAGCTATCTCTATTACTCAAGTTGTATTACCTTATATGCGAAAACAAAAAAGCGGTAAAATCATTAATGTAAGCAGTATTAGTGGCCAAGTTGGGTTTCCTGGTTTATCTCCTTACGTTTCTTCTAAATATGCATTAGAAGGTTGGAGTGAATCTCTTCGCCTAGAGGTAAAACCGTTTGGGATTGATGTTTGCTTAATCGAGCCAGGTTCCTATAACACAAACATATGGGAAGTTGGAAAAGAACTTGCTGAAAATTATGTAGAAACTACCTCTCCCTATAAAGAATATATGGATAAAATACAGAATCATATTAATAGTGGCAATGATACATTTGGCAATCCCATAGATGTTGCGAAAAAGATTGTAGCAATTGCTGAAGCAAAACATACAACACTTCGATATCCAATTGGAAAAGGCGTAAAATTGATGATGATTGTGAAAAAAACGCTTCCGTGGAGAGTGTGGGAGTTTCTTGTACTTAGAAGTTTTAAAAAAATGTAATGACAAGTAAAAAAACAAGAGTAGTTACACACTACTCTTGTTTTGACTCTAAAATAAATACATTACAATACTCAATGAAATCGTTAAGCATATAACCCCCAAAAAAGAAATTACATATTCCTTTGATTCTTTATCATATTTCCATTCCATAAATGTTCGAAAAACATGTAATGCGATGAAAAATATAAAAAATAAGTAACCTATATTCTTATAATCAAAATTCATTATCAAAATGAAGCTCGTGATTAAGTAAATCATAAAAATGCTAATTTCTCCCCATTTTTGAATGTTATTTACTGGCTTATATATAAAGCTATGTTTCCTAGGTATATGTAATTTTTTTCTTAACAATTTTTCAAATAAAAAAAGTGCAACAATGATGACGATGACGATTGCAAGTTTCCAGAACACGAAATCACCTCACCTCTTGATCACATTCAGCACCGTATAAATATATTAGGATAAAAAATACAGAACAAAAATGCATATGAGATAAAACAAAATAAACAAGAAAGAAATTACATATTCTTTTGATTCCCGGTTATACTTCCATTCTATCCATGTCCCAAAGCTATAAAATATAACACAAAAGATAAATAATAGATAAGTTAGAATGAGATTATTTGAAGAAAAAGAACAAATCAATATCATAACTAAAAAGGAAAAGAGAATTAACCTTTCTCCCCATTTATGAAGCTTATTAATATGTCGTGCTTTCCATCCCGTTTGCCTTGGTATCTTTAGTTGCCCTCTTATCTTTTTCTCTGAAAACGAAAATAATATGACAAGTAGAATTAATGCAATCACTTTCTCGAGAGACATCTACTCTCTCCTTCCCTTTGATTAGAGATATGTCCTTTTTGTAAGTAAATGCGAGACATTATCGTATTTTGATGCTATTAAAGAAACAATTCCCTCGGGATACGTCGGTTTACCTTTCAACTCTCGTATATTTTTCCATGTAAGAATAATATTTTCATGCTCTTTATGAACTAACACTTCATTGATCTCCGTTACCAGCTTACACCAATGAAATAACGTACATTGATGATAGGAATTCCCATCAACTTGAAATATATGTTCATTTACAATCGCTAATGCTTCCACTTGAACTTGTAGATCATATTCCTCCAATAACTCCCGATTAATTGCTTCGCTTGCTGTTCCACCAAATTCAATAGATCCACCAGGAAAACGGTAAAATGTTTCTTGTTTATCACACTGAACGAGAACTCTAGAATAACCCTCATTTATGATAAGAGCTTCCGCTCGTAGTACAGGTCTTTTCATTTCTAGTCTCTTTCTAACTTTTTCTCTGGTTGATCACTCGGATAAGTAGCATACGTACAGTTTTCAAAGTCCCAGCTAATCATCGTTGCACTATCTCGTCCAAACTGATGATGTACATGTTTTAAAACATTTTGAACACATGTCGTTAATTCCAGGTTATTTTCATACATATCTTCGTACAAATGATGCGAATTTTCATAACGACGTTCTCCGCATTCTAGTACACCATCCGTTACCATGACAATTCTATTTTTCCCTTTACGTAATTCTCGAACACCAGATGAATAACAAGGAACTGGTAAAGAAAATGTATTGATCTGCCCAATCCATTCATAAAAATGACGTTGATTTAGTGCATGTTGTCCTAGTTTATGTAGCTCTTCATGCAATACGTAAACGAGACAATCCCCGATAGAAAACCACCAAATATAATTTTCTTTTCGTACACAAATCAAACAAGCTGTTTCACCTTTTACTTGCTCGCACGCCTGTTTGAACGAATCCGATTGAAAAAGTGTAAGGATATGATTTTCAACAGAACGAAATGCTGTTTCGATAGGCTCTTCTAATAAAACTTTTATATTTTCATATTCATTTTTTATTGTATGTACTACTAAAGCGACACTTTCTGCACTATTGTGTCCATCTAATATCATCGCAAATTCCCAGTCTCCATTTGACCAAACAAAAGCGCCGTCTTCATTCTTCTTTGCGCCTGCACTCGTATTTCCACCATATATCTACCAAGCACTATCTCACCATGTTGCTGAACTGAAGTTTCCCCTAAATACATTTCGTCGCTACCAACCCATGAATATTGTCTGTTATTTGTTATATGCATACTCGTTCACCATATACGTTCGTATTCTTTCACATAGTTTTTGTATTTTTTCTGCTTGTCCATGAGGTGCACCTTTCCAACTTGCTATCTTTGTCGGAGACCAAAATTCCTGCGGTGTATTTGGGTAACGAGGAATGAGGTGCATATGCATATGGTTTGCCCCATTACCAGAAACGATAGCATATATATGTTCTGCACCCTCACGTTCTTTTAATGCTCGACTGACCCTACTTGTAACTAATCCAAAAATCTTCGCTTCCTCTTCTGTTAATTCAGCTAATCCTGGTATATGCCGTTTTATATCAATCATTACATACCCAAGATATGTTTCCTCTTCCCCCCAATGAACATGCCCTACATATACGAGTTCATCTTCATAGATCGCCCCGCCTGGCACCTTAATTTCTCCTTTATGTTTCTGACATATAAAACAGTGTTTTTCAAAGTGACTTTGTGTAGACATGTATATTCCTCTATTCCTTAAATTTACCATAATAATACCATAAAACACCCTATATTTCAGATTATTCAGAAGAAAATCATTTTATATTCCTATAATAAAATCGATGGAACAACAGCAAAATCAAGTGTGTGCACCAGCTGGAGGTTCGGTAATTGTGTGTATGTAACCCTGTTTCATTCTATACTTTCATTCAAATAAAAAACACGCATCGTAACCTCGCTTACAATGCGTGTTTCATTTCTTTTTACACTCTTTTTTTCTTATGAAATCCTTGTGTAATCCGATCTAATACAATCGCAATGACTACAATAGCTAGTCCAGCTTCAAATCCCATTCCAATATTTACTTGGGTTACAGAACGATATACATCTACCCCAAGTCCTGGTGCTCCTACAAGTGAAGCTGTAACAACCATTGATAAGGACAGCATGATGCTTTGGTTTACACCAGCCATAATAGTTCCCGTTGCGAGAGGTAACTGAACTTTAAATAACTTTTGCGATGTAGTTGAACCAAATGCATTTGCAGCTTCAATTAAATCTTCTGGCACTTGCCTAATACCAAGGTCAGTAAATCGAATTGTCGGTGGCATCGCAAAAATAACAGATGCAATAATGCCTGGAACAACGCCCACTCCAAAGAATGTAATTGCTGGGATAAGGTACACAAAGGCTGGCATTGTTTGCATAAAGTCTAACGTTGGTTTTAAAATTTTTGAAAATCGTTCATTTTGCGATGCTAAAATGCCGATTGGAATCCCAACAATAATGGAAATAATGACTGATGTAAGAACAAGTGCTAATGTTTGCATCGTTTGTCCCCAATAGTTAATGTTTAAAATAAATAATAAGCCGATTAACGTAAAAACCACTAAAGATATTTTACGTGTTGTATACCAAACGAGAAAACATACGATTATGATCATTAAAAGTGCTGGAATCACTGATAAAAGATTCGTAAGTAAATCAACAAAACCGCCAATGACATACGAAAATCCTCGAAACAGTCCTTCAAAGTTTGCATATAAACTCTCTACAAACGCATCGACCCATTCACCTAACGGAATACGAGGAATACTATTCATTTTTATTCACCTCTTCCTCAATATTTCCTGCGAGTGCTTGAATGACGCTTTCACGTTTGATAATCCCTCTTAGCCTATTTTTCTCATCAATAACTGGTAATGGAAACTTCATCTCTGCCATTTTTGCATATGTTTCTTCTAGCAATGTATCTAAATAAACATGAGAAATATCTTTTATTAACAAATCAGCAATTGGCCATTGCTTGTGCACCGCTTTGCTCGCATCATCTGCCGTTAAAATACCTAAAAATTCATGCTTTTTATTGACTACATATACAGTGGACACACCCGCATTTCTCATAATTTGCAGCGCTACACGTGGTCCACGATCAATTAATAATGTTTCTGGTCTTTTCAGAATCGATTCGGCAGTAATGACTTTTCCTAGGTTCACATCCGCAACGAATTTCTCTACGAACTCATTCGCAGGGCTCATCATAATTTCTTCAGGCGTTCCGATTTGTACAATTTCTCCATCTTTCATTAACGCAATACGATCGCCAATTCGGAGCGCTTCATCTAAATCATGCGTAATAAAAATGATTGTTTTTTCCATTTTATCTTGGAGCTCTAACAATTCATCTTGCATTTCTTTTCGAATCAGTGGATCTAATGCGCTAAATGACTCGTCCATGAGAAGAACATCTGGGTCATTCGTAAGAGCCCTTGCAATCCCAACACGTTGCTGCATTCCTCCACTTAACTGTCCCGGAAAGCTATCTTTATGATGATCTAATCCCACTAACTTAAGTGATTCCAGTGCCTTTTCTTCTCTTTCCTCTACTGGAACTCCTTGTATCTCTAAACCATAGGCAACATTTTGTATAACTGTACGATGCGGAAACAACGCAAACTTTTGAAAGACCATGCTCAGTTTTGTTCTTCTAACTCTCCTAAGCGCTTCTTTCCCCATCGTTGCAATGTCTTCTCCATCTATATAAATATGACCCGCAGTTGGTTTAATTAGCTGGTTTAACATTCGTACAAGCGTTGATTTTCCGCTTCCGGACAATCCCATAATTACAAAGATTTCCCCCGTGTTTACTTCAAAAGTGGCTTTTTTCACACCAACATTCATTCCTGTTTCTTTCAATATTTCCGATTTACTTTTTCCTTCTTTTAGTAGTGCAACTGCTCTTTGCGGGTTTTTTCCAAAAACCTTCGTTACATTTTCAACACGAACTTTTGCATTTCCCATACAACGACTCCTTTTCTGCCTATCTATTCACATAGTGTAACGATTTTAAACAGAAATATTACATAGAAATGACATAAAGTGAAACTTTAATCAGTGGGAGCGTCATCCCCACTAATTATTAGCCCTCACGAATCGAACTTTTACGAGCAATTGATTTCCTACTTAACTTTGTTGTTTTGGATAAATTTTAAGGCGAGAATATCACCGCCCATTTATATAGGATTATTAAGCTTTTTTTAAAATTCTTGTTTCCGTTCATAATAAGAAGGTTCACTTATAGATTTATTCATAAAAGCAATGCTATCCAAAATGAAACAAAACAATTTTTATTTATGAAACGGGAGGATTCAATGAAACGGAAAATATGGCTTATAAGCATTTTGTTATTTATCAGCATGATTATTACCTCTTGTAATGCTACGAATGCAAATATGAAAGGGAAAATTAAACTTGGTGTAACAAGTTGGAAAGAAAATATTGCGGCAGCAAATATGTGGAAAGTTTTATTAGAACAAAAAGGCTATAAAGTTGAACTCATGTATTTAGAAAAAGCAGCCATTTGGACTGGTGTCGCCCGCGGTGATGTTGATGCAAACTTAGAAGTATGGCTTCCGGTTACCGATAAACCCTTAAATGATCGGTATAAAAATGACATTGTCTTAAAATCAAAATGGTATGAAGGAACTGGGCTTGGTTTAGTCGTCCCTTCTTATATGAAAGACATTAACAGCATCGAGGATTTAAATGCTCATAAGGATGAATTTGATAATAAGATTGTCGGTATTGAACCTGGTAGTAGCCTTATGAATTTAACGGATAAAGCAATGAAAGAATATGATATAAAGCTAAAACTTGTCCAATCCTCAGAAGCAGCAATGATGAGTGAGCTAAAAAAAGCATATACACAAAAGAAACCAATCGCTGTAACGCTTTGGAATCCACACTGGGGATTTTCAGAATTTGATTTAAAATATTTAAAAGACCCTAAGAAAGTATATGGTGAAAAAGACGACATTTATTACTCTGTACGAAAAGGATTTGAAAAAGATTATCCGGAAATTGTGAAATACTTCGATAAATGGAAAATGAATGATGAACAACTTGGTACTTTAATGGTTATGTTAAATAAAATAAAGGATCCTGAAGAAGCTGCACGAAACTGGATTAAAAAGAATCAAGCATTAGTGGATACATGGACAAAAGATTAATTTATTATACAAAAACAGGCCAGAGATCCCAATGTTCTCTGGCCTGTTTTTGTTATTTTTTTTCAATTACAGCATCAACAATACCATATGTTTTTGCTTCTTCCGCTGTCATAAAGTAGTCTCTTTCTGTATCAAGAGCTACCTTTTCAATCGGCTGACCTGTTCGATCCGATATGATTTTGTTAATATCGTGTTTTAACTTTAATATTCGTTTTGCAGTTATTTCAATCTCTGTCGCTTGCCCTTTCACTCCGCCAAGCGGCTGATGAATCATAATTTCACTATTTGGAAGCGCAAATCTTTTTCCTTTTGCTCCAGCAAGCAACAATAATGCTCCAAATGACGCTGCAAATCCCATACAAAGTGTTTGAACATCTGGTTTAATCAAATTCATCGTATCCAATATCGCAAATCCTGCTGTAGTGGAACCACCTGGGCTATTAATATATAGAAAGATATCCTTCTCCGCATCTTCTGCTTCTAAAAATAATAACTGTGCGACTACACTGCTTGCTACTTGATCGTTAATTTCTGATCCAATCATAACAATACGATCTTTTAACAACCTTGAATATATATCATAGGAGCGCTCTCCTAATTTTGTTTGTTCTACAACATACGGAATTGCATTCATCATAATCCCTCCATCTACTTTTTAAGCTGCGCACAGCATATAACCGTAAGAAGAAGGTGTTTTCGTATTGAATAGTAGTACTGGCTGCTTCGATGATAGATGTGTAAAGTCGATTGTTGGAAGAAGTTTTGTCAACAATTCTGGTCTTTGTTCACGAATAGCTGTTACAACTACTTCAACATCATCCTCCTGCCCTCCTAATTCAATCACCTCTTCTTCACTTACCGTTTTCAATCTATTTCTACTTCGAAACAACGAAGCCTTTACTGCACCTTCTGATATTGAACATATCTCCGCAATATCGGATAAACTATATTGAAAAACATCTTTTAATAAGAAGATGACGGATTGCTGTACATTTAATAAAGACAAAACTTTCTCCGCCATCTCATGCACATCAGCAATTTTTTCATGTGGTTCTTCAAATGTAATCTCCTGCTCTAATTTCTTCTTAACTGATTTTGCTTTGATTTGATCTAGCCATTGATTTCGAGCAATTTTATATAGAAGCGTAATACAAACCTCTTTATGTTCTGCACCTACATATTTTTGGAGTACTTTACAAACCGTTTCTTGGGCAAGGTCTTCTCCGTCCCATTTGCTTTTTGTTAAAAACGTACAGTACCTTTTTAACTCCGCATAATTTTCAATGATAAAGTTTATATTTGAATGATTCATATCAATATGATTTTTTAACATTCGAGTTACTTTTGTGCACAAAATAACCACTCCTTTTCAGCGCTTACTTTATAAACGATTTTACCGATAAAAAAGTTACGGGTCTGATAAAAAATTTTACAACGTTTACGATTACGAAAATGGGGTCATAAATATGTTATGTAGAATTTTAAATGAGGAGGCAATAATATGCCAAAATTAACCGTTATTGGTAGTGGCACGTTTGATGTAAAAGAAGGAACAAAATTAGTACTAGCACTTGAAGATAATGGTGTCAATATTCTTCATCGTTGCGGAGGGAAAGCACGTTGTACCACTTGCCGCGTTGAAATTATAGATGGAGATTTTCAGGAGCCAACACATGTTGAAAAAAATGCGATTACAGAAAAAGGTATTGAAGATCATTTGCGATTGTCATGTCAAATGTACGTACATACAGACCTTACTGTTCGTCCCATATTAACAGTTGAAAATTCCGGATTAGACGCTGGACCACGACCTGCGGAATAACTTTGGGAGAATGATAATGAACTTAAAACGTTTAGCTGGTGAATACGCTGTTGATTTTATAAAAGATGGAATGAATATCGGCCTTGGCACTGGTTCCACTGTATACTGGACAATCCAAAAATTAGGACAGCTAGTCAGTGAAGGTTTAACGATTCAAGCTGTACCTACTTCAATAGAAACGAAGAATTTAGCGGAGCAACTTTCTATTCCTTTAATCTCTTTAAGTGAAATAGATTCTCTTGATCTTACGATTGATGGTGCTGATGAGATTAACCCGGATTTACAGTTAATTAAAGGGGGCGGTGGTGCTCTTCTTCGTGAAAAAATAGTTGCTGTGTCTTCTCAAAAACTAATCATAATCGCTGATGAATCAAAACTTGTAACAGATTTAGGTCTATTTCCTCTTCCTATTGAAATCGTACCGTTCGCTTGGGAACAAACTTCAAAACGAATTCAATCATTAGGTTGCCAGACGATTTTGCGTATCCAAAACAATCAACCATTTATAACAGACAATGGCAATATGATCTTAGATTGTGTTTTTCCAAACCAAATAACCAAACCGATCAAAGCTCATCAGCAGTTAAAAATGATAACCGGTGTGATTGAAACTGGTTTATTTATTAATATGGTAGATACAGCGATTATTGCTACGGAAAACGGTATAAAAGAATTATAATGAAAAGGCTGGCTGTATAATTATAGTCAGCCTTTTCATTATAATTCTATTTGTTAAAACTGCTATATTGTCATATATACCTTTTTACAGAAAATCACTATATGTTTTCTCTAATTCAAGTAACCATGGTTTCACATTCTAAAAACCAGAAAAATTAACACTAATTTTATCTAAAATAGACCATTCATCTCCCACTTTCACTTCCAAACGAAGTGAAAGTGGGAGTAGTTCAAATTATAATGTTACTTTTATTATTAAACCCACTACCCCTGTTAAAACTGCACCTATAATAATTCTCAAACTCCAAGTTGTATTCATTTTAATTCTTTCTAATTGTTTATTAATTGTCGCTATATCTTTTTTATTTATAAGTACACGCATTTCTATAAGTCGAATATCTTTTGTAAGTTCTTTAATTGTTACTTTTAAATCATCAATTTCTTCATGCAAATCTTGAATCTCTTCATCTGAACTTTTCATGTTATCACATCCTTTAAGTGAAACATCTATCTCTATATAATATGAGACAAGTTTTTCGATGTGAATGTGTATACCAATACATTTCTTAGTACATATAAAATAAAATAATAATACACCCTAGTATATAAAAACAGTATCATAATTTTCCGAACCTACCAGAAAGGACTGAATAAGTTGCAATCAAAACAAATAAAAGAAATAATTGATTTAGAAATTGCCTTTCACATTCGAAAAGAAGTATTTGTTAAAGAACAAGATGTTCCTCTAGAAGATGAATTTGATACATTTGATACACTAAGCGATATATGTCATCATATTTTAGTTTATTTTAATGAAATGCCTGTAGGAACTGGGCGTATTAGATTTATTGATAACATTGGTAAACTAGAAAGAATCTGCATTTTACAACCCTACCGAAAATACGGTTTAGGTAAAATCATTATTCAAACATTAGAAGAGATTGCTAGAGAAAAAGAGATCTCTAAGGTGAAACTGCATGGGCAAACACATGCAGAGGGATTTTACAATAAACTTGGCTATCAAACTTCATCGGATGTATTTATGGAAGATGGTATTCCACATATTCTTATGATTAAAGATTTATCTGTTAATAAAGTTATAAAATAATAAATTAAAATCCCTTTTTCACACTTGTGAAAAGGGATTTTGAAATTCTTATTTTTATACTTTTCTCAAACCTATAATTTTTTTCGAAAAACGAATTCACAGAACGTGCCAATTCCAATCCCTATCGTATAAGCCAATACATCACTCCACAAAAACCCATAGCCTAATACGAGTCCTCCTAAAGTTGTTGCTCGTATACTATCTATCCATTCCGCATGATATAATTGACTGATCTCGATACAATAGCAAAATAGCAAACTCAATAAAGCAACCTTTTTGGTCCCCATTTGATGAAAAAGGAATCCAAATCCAATGAAAATCATGAGAGCCCATAGTGCATCTCCTAAATAGTCATTTAATAGAGTTGGTAAAGCATACGCAAACTTTCTTGACCCTAATCCTAAGATAATTACTAGTATCGTTAGTACCGCATACAGTATCCTATTTCGTTTATAACCCATTCCTAAATCCTCTCTTATCGCAACAAACTTTTATTTATTCCTCATACAACACTTGAAAATCAGTAACAATTGAAACTATATCTCCCTTCTCATCAACTCCCCAATAGGAAGGATAAAAACCATCACCATAACCTGAACGGAACATAATAATATTACTACCCGTTTCCTCACAAACTACACAGTTTCCCCATTCATCATCATGTTCTGTTAGAATATCGTCTATCAAATCATCATACAAGCTTATAAATTCGTCTCCTAATTCTTGTTGTAGTCTATCTTCTATTTCTTCTAATTTATCAATTGCTTCAACATCTGCAAAACATCCTATACCTGTATCGACTGGGTATCCAAAAATAAAGCCTTCTTCTAGTTCACTTGCATTCTGCCCCGGTTTTGTTGCCATCTTCCATTCTGTCACCTTTGATTTCGATAGTTTCAATTCAGCACCAGCAATTACACCATCTTCTTCGTTCCACCAAGCAATAATTGGATATGCACCTGGCTGAATTGTATGTTCGAAATGATTTTTATGAAAAATAAGAGGATCACAAGCAACCAATTTACCCGAAGTAATTTTTAAACGCCCTAATACTTTGGGGCGTAGTATCTCGCTATCCGGTTTAGATAATTCATGTAGTAGTCTTGACATACTGTTTCTCTTCCTTTCATTTTCTTATTCGTAGAATTTACTTAATAAAGTGTAAGGCAATCGAATGGATAAGACACCGTTTATTCCTCTCCCAAAATCTCTTTCTGTATCTTTTTCGAAAGAGACTGCAGAACTAAATCATAAGACCAATCTACCATTTTATTAATTTCCTCTTGTCCTAAGCCCTTATTTATGTAAACTGTATTCCAATGCTTTTTATTCATATGATAACCAGGAATAATTGAATCCGGATATTCTTCTCGAATTCGCAATGCGATATTGGGATCACATTTCAATGTGATCGCTGTTTTCTCCCCTTTTTCATGGTTTACAATCGCAAATATTTTATTATAAATTCTCATACATGTTGCATTCCATCCATCTGGAGAATCTTCCGTTACTTTTCTTTTTGAAAGGCAGTATGTACGTGTTGCTTCCAATGTTTTCTTCACCTCTTACATTTATTGATGCTTCGATTACAAAGTTACATAATATAATTATGTTATATCTCTAAACGTTTCTCTAAAAAATGCTGGCTATACCCTTTAGGATGATCCTCTACTACCCCAAACTCTCTATACCCGTGCTTCTTATAAAATTCAGGTGCTTGAAAACTAAATGAATCAAGCAGTATTAATCTACATCCTTTTTCTTTTGCGATTTCTTCGATTTTATTTAGTAGTTGACTACCATATCCTTCATGACGCACTGATTCATCCACCCATAAAAAATCAATATGAAGATGATAAAAATACATCGTTCCTGTTATGCCGCCAAATATTTTGCCCTCATCGTCTTTTACTAGAAAGCTTACATGCTCTAATGGGCTTTTCACTTCATTTGGTAGTACAGACATATTGTATTGGATTACTTTATTTTTTATATACTCACTTTCGTTTGGCGTGTACTGTTCAATAATTTTCATATAATAATACTTCCCTTCCTATCAATGAAATAAGAACTAAACGCCCTTTTCTCTTGATCCACACATTTAATTATCTTTATTTTTTCTAGCCAAAATGCTAACAATAATAAATCCTTCTGCTTATATATGAACATATTTCATTTCTTTTTCTATACACTCTTTATACAGACACCTTAAAACTTCTATTATTTTAGAATCAACTTCTTGATTCTCGTAACGATTTGGTAAATCCATTCCGCCAATCACATAAAGCAATGGATTTTCATGAAATGTTCCTAGTATACCAATATTTATAAAAGCAGTAGGTAATCCACCTGTCATATGTGTCAGGTGGTAATTTGGTATTCCCTCATAGTTTCCTTGTTGTCTCACCATCCCATTTATAATGGGTTCCCATAACATTGGATTCGATTCATATCCTTGGAATATACGAATTAAAAGTTTAAGAACTTGTTTTAATTTCCCAACGTTTTTCGCATCCCTTGGGTCTTTCGTAATATTAATCTTTGAAAAAGAACTTTGAATTCTCTTATTTACTTCTTCCCATCCCCCGCAAAAGCCTACAACAGATTGTGCAATACAATTGTCATGACATGCAATCATTATTTCCACAGCATTTCTGAGTGTTAACACTGTTCTTCCCTGCAAATGTGGATATATTTCTTTACTATCCTCTTTATGACTAAATGCTATATTGTCGATTTCATCACTCCAGCGAACCTGCTTTCCTTCAATCATTTTGGCTACAGCAAATCCAATTGCAATTTTTGCTGCTGACGCTAATGGAACCACAACATCATCATTATATAAAGCGACAATATTTTGACTTTCTGCTGAATAAACAACTATACCTACCTGACCTGATTTTATCTCCTTTATTTTCTTGATTACTTCCTCCATTTGTACGCCTCTTCTCGATTTCGTTTTATCCCTTTCAGTATTTCGATAATACAAATCAAAAATCCTTTTATGAGGTTAACAAATTAACAAATGTATTCTATTAGTTACGCTCTAACTCTACCGGTAAAACATAGACGCCATTTTCTTTCTGAAGTTCTACTACTTTCACAACAGCATCAGCATTTACGGTTCCATATATATGTGGATAATTTTGACCATTAGACGCCAGTTCATATTTTATTTCCGCATGAACAAATTCTGGGTCAATTACAAGTAAAACTAGCTCCATGTCAGTACTAAAATGTTTTTCTGCAACTTCAAGCGATTGTTCTAAAAAAGAACAATGAATAAACCCTTCTTTTGTAAGTGAATCTTCAATTATTTCTCTTTTTATTTTTGCTACTTCCCATGCATTTTTTCTCATTATCTTTGTAATCATATTCGATCTCCTTCTTCCCTATTATTAAAAAAACAAGAGGATTTTCTCGCTTATTACTTGAAAATCCTCTTAAACAGCTTCTATTTACTTTCATAAAACTCTTCTTGTATTCCTTGAATTAACGGTGATGCTTCTCCAGAATAGAAAATCCGTAATTCATGAAGTGATCTCGTACATCCAACATATAATAATTTTGCATCATGCTTTGTTCCTTTATAATGCATAGCATCTACATCTATAAGTAATACAGCATCGAATTCTAAACCTTTTGCCAAATAGACAGGTACAACTGAAATACCACCTTCATATTTACTTTGGTTCGCTTCGATAACATTAACAGTGATTCCTGCAGCTGTTAACTTCTCATATATATCACGGCACTCATCATCTGTTCTACCTATTACAGCAATCGTCTTCACATTTTCACGTTGCATTTTTTGTAGTGTTTTTACAATCTCCGCAAATTGATCGTCTGTGGAAATAACCTTTACTTTCTCACCACTACGAAAAACAGGAGTTGCAAGCCCTACCGGAATGTCCGCGTTTTTAATGACTTCATTTGCAAACTCAATAATTTCTTTTGTAGAACGATAACTTCTCGTCAATTCATAGTAACCTGTTTCTTGAAACACTTCTTTAAAGTCATTCCAGTCTTCAATTCCTTGATAATCATATATCGCTTGCGATAAATCCCCTAAAATCGTAAACGAGTTACCCATTGTAATCTCTTTTAATATATGAATTTGGAAGGGTGAAAAATCTTGCGCTTCATCTATTACAACATGGTGGAATTTTTGCCCGATTTCAATACCTGCCAATCGATGGTGAATATGAATAAGAGGCGCTAAATCTTCTACATACACTTCTTTTTTACGGCAATTTTTTTCTGTTTCTTGAACAAGTTCTTCAGGCAAAAGTTCTAATATTTCTTTTTGCTTCATCATCGAACTATAAAATGCTAACGGGCTCATTTTAGGCCAAAATTTCATATAGGCATTTAGTCTCTTTGTAGCTTCTTTTTTTAATTCCTTTTTCTTGTTCGTTCCTTCAAACTTCTTGAGTTCGATCTCAATCCAGCGCTTTATCCGACCAACTAATCGTTCTCTACGCTTCGCTAATGGATAGTGCTTATATTCAACTTGCATCCATTTTTTGATCTCTTCTACTGTAATAATAGCTTGATCCCATGCCTCAAAATCTTTTTCTGGCACTAAATTCCCTTCAAAGTGAATTATACTTTTTTCAATAAATTCCTTGAATTTCATCGTTCCTTTTAATTTACCGAGCATAACCTTTTTATCATCGCGATTTATTGAAAAAGCTTCTTTCAATTTTTCTTCCGTATCTTTTAACTTCACCGCATCATCTAATGTGCGCAGTGCCCAATCTTGAAATGTTGTTTGTTTAATATTTCCGACGCCAAGTTCAGGAAGTACACTAGAGATATAATCTAAAAACAAACTGTTGGGTGCAAATACAATCATTCGTTCCGCCTCTAACTGCTCACGATATTCGTAAATTAAAAAAGCAAGGCGATGTAAAGCGATTGTTGTTTTTCCGCTTCCTGCAACCCCTTGAATCAATAATGGTAAATTCTTCTCTGCACGAATAATATCATTTTGTTCCGATTGTATCGTTGAAACGATATCTTTTAATTTGTTATCTTTATTTTCACCTAATCGATATAGAAGAAAATCATCTGCAAGAGATACATCTTCACTTCCTTTTACATATGTATCAACAACACGTTCTAGTTCTCTTTTACGAATGGCAATGTTTCTTTTTAAATACACATCGCCTTCCACTAATCCATCTGGTGAATGATAAAAAGCCAGTTCTTCACCACCAGTAAATGAATAAAACATACTCGCAACAGGTGCACGCCAGTCAATAACAATTGGTTTCATCGTTTCTTCATCCGACACCCCTACTTTACCAATGTAAATTGGCATTGGCTCGTCTTGTCCATCTTCCTGAAAATCTAACCGTCCAAAGTATGGCTCTTGCACACCAACACGTAAGTTTCTTCGACTTGACTCCCTCATACTTTCAAGGATTTGCTCTTTAAAATCCTCTCCATAATAAACTGGAACCTTTTCTAGTTTGTCTAACTGCTCATCCATTGTAGATAAAGTTTCTTTCATCCGCTGTAATTCTTCTTCAAATATGTTGCTCATTATGATAACTCCCTCCTGTCCGTTCGAAATTTTCAGTCGAAATATAATTGTATAAAAAATACATTTACAAAGTCAATAGTTTAATTGGGAATTTTCTAAAATATAAAAGAGGCAAAGAGAGAATCCTTTGCCTCTTTTATAAAAATGATGTTAATCTGAATAAAACATTATTTTTATTTCATATATTCAGACATAATCGTATCATGTTGCAACATTGTTTCGGCCTCTACGGAAAACACTGTATCAGCATCTTCTTTTTTATCTACAAGAATACCACGAGCCTTTCCATGTAGAACGAATAAGTCATATAAATGTGGTTTCATTAAAGATGTTAAAGCTTTCCCCATTAGTACAATTCCTTTCTCATTACCATCCACATTGTTCGCATACATCGGGTACTGTTTTAACTCGATATCAGCCCATATCATTTTATTTTCCTTTAAGTCAAAGATAATCGGTATTGAAATTGCCGAGCTACTTGTTAAATCTAAGCGATCTATCACACTTCGTGGGTCAAATATTTCTCCTGACTGCGGTTTGCTTCGCAACATCCAGCCTGCAAAGCAAACTGGCAATTCTGCAAATAAATGTCCTGTAAAAGAAAAAACGTTCATTACAACATATCTTCCGCCACAATCTCGAATCGATTGTATATCTAAGTCTATGAATTCACATGCTCCTTTTGGCGCAGATGTAACATCCCCACTATGAGCACCTTGAAATAAATTTGATTTAAAAGCTGTGTAATCAATATGCGTCATATAGTTCCAATCATCTCCGTATTAAACAGCTGATAAGTCAATATCTACACGACCCGTTTTCTTTCCATCCACTATCCCTTCACTCCAATATAAAAAGAAACGAAGTGTATGACCATCCGCTATTCGTTCAACACTGCCTCACACGAGTGTCCGCAAATTTTTACTCGCAGAACGTTGAGAAAACGGAACCAAATATTGTTTTAAATTTGGATCCACATATACTTTTCCTAAAGAAGGAAGTGATTGAAAATGTGTACACAATGCCTCTTCAGTAATTTCCACTACCCGTCCGCATACATTCTCACTAAGTAGAGGAAGTGTATTTTCTCTTGCAAATACGTTTGCTATATTTCCTTTTGGAAAAAAGACACGCATCGGCTTTTGTTCAACACGATTTTGAAAATGTGAGTGTATTTGCAGTAGAACAGGTGTGCTGATTTGAGTGGCTATTGCACTATATTGTGATAAAATTTCTTCTATATCACCTCGGCGCAAAAATTGATCTAACCGTCTTCCGAATTCACCAGGACGTGAAGCTAAAACTTGAGCAGCTTTTGTAATATCCCCTTCGTTTAATAATGCTTCTACTTCACTTCGGTACGTGTGAATTCGCATATCATTCACGACAACATGAAATGCCGCACAAGCTTTTGGATATCGTTTTTTATATTGAAAAGGGTGTAGTTCTTTTGCTACACGCTTCCACATTTCTCTATGACGAACTATATCTTCACGCGAATCTCCACATTTCTCTATGCAAGATAAAAATAGACGACGTAATTTCCTTGGTATTCTTTGAAACTTTGTTGGAGTTGCTAAACTTACATCACCTTCACTGTATGCAACAATAAGCCGCAGCACATCTGTACATGTTTGTATGTAAGGAGCAATTAGATTAAACGATACATCACGATACTTTACAAGCGTACTTAATACCACAGCTTTATTTTCATGGTAAGGAATTTCACTTGGTAATAATTCATAGTAATATTCATAGTTTTTTAATACTTCACTTATATCTTCTTTATAATCTTGGGATAAATTACCATTGGCGGCTATACGTTTTTTTATCGTGCTTAAAAAGCCTGAAAATGTTCCAAGTGACAATACTCGCAATTCATGTTTTTCTGCAAAAGGCGGTCGCTCTATCTTTATTGTGTCTGGTCTTATTCCAAACCAATAATGCAAAATCGCATTTATATAAAGCTGACTCTCCTCCTCATCCATCACCTCTTCTGGAAAATTCGGATAAAAAGGTTTATATGTGACATGACTACCTACTCTCTCTTCTAATAGAGCTAATAGATCTTGGTACCACGGCAGAAACTCCTCTATTGCTAGTAATTCTATTGCCTGCAACAGCTCAGATGAAAAAGTAAAACCTAGGCTATGAATATTCTTCAGTGCACTAGCAAGTATTGGTGCAGGAAGTGACCCGTTCCCTTCCGGAAGCATTACTTTTGATTGTTTCAAATACATCTTGTTCCATCGTTTCAATTTTTATCATCCTCTATATGTAAAAATAAAAAAATCAGGGACTAACTCTTTTGCCACTATTTGCAAAAAGCCGTTCCTGATTTTCAAAGTTAGTATGTAAAATAAAATGCACAAGAAAGCCACACCCCTAATTCCCAAAGAGTGAGTAGAAGGAAGGAGCGTGATGGCCTGTGCGAATATAGTATACAAGATGCAAATTATTTTGCCAAGTAAAGATGCTTTCTGATTATTAGCTTTACGGAGGATTACTATGATTGAATCCTCCCTCTAACACTTTCGCTACATTTCTATTTCATGTTTATACTTTACCCAATCGCCAGAAGTGATTGGTTTCTGTAACATTTTTTTATTCTGTGCCGTATATACATATGCATGCATTTCTTTATCCGCAAAATAAATTGTTTGCGTAATTCTGTCATACAAATCCGTCTCTGTATTCCCTGTATATTCTTCGAGTTCATCTAATTTCTTTAAAATTTCATCATCTACTTCATACATTTCTCCGTATACTTTATCCTCTTTTGTACAAATCATTGCCGGATAACCTTCATTTGTATCAAAGAGTTTTCCATAAGTCCATGCTTCTTCAGATATACTTGTTGCCCCATGTAAATAATGCGCATTTTCCTGTTGTTTTCTTAATGTGCCGTAAACAAAAACATAGTGCATTTCCCGATCCCCTTCGTACTCTTTATTTTCTCATTTGTAAATAAGCACGAATCATAAAGTAACTCACTTCATCAGGAAGTTGTTCTTTAATAGATTTCAATCCGCCTTCTGCATGTTGTACTGCCGATTCAATAAGAGATTCATATTCTGCTGGAACAAAACTTGGCCAGTCTACTTCCATACCTTCCTCATAACAGCGAATTAAATGGTTTTCCACAGTTTGACGTGATAAACCTCGTTCTTTTGCAATCGTACTTAACTCCGTTCCTTGTTTATACATTTCATACGTTTCTATGTGAGAATTTGCTGATGCTTTCCCAGATTTTTTTCGTTCCGTAACAACTTCTGTCTTAACCGTTTCAGCGTAATCAGGGTTTTGTTCAATAAAATGAATGACTGCCTGTAAAAAGTGAGAACCGTACTTCGCAAGTTTATGTTCCCCAATCCCTTTTACTTGTAAAAGTTCCGCATCGCTTTGTGGCATTTTCGCACACATATCTTTTAAAGTTTGATCAGAAAAAATAACAAACGGTGGTACGCCTTCTCCTTGCGCGATTTCTTTCCGCACTTCACGAAGTATTTCAAACAGTGGATGATCTTGTACAATTTGTCTTGTTTCCACTCTTTCTTTCCGTAACACATTTTCATTTCCAAGTAATACTTCTTTCCCTTTTGCGGTTACTTTTAAGGTTGGATACGTCCCGTGTTCCACCGCAATTAACTCTTCTGAAATTAAAAACTCTATAAACTCACTTACCTCTTTTACACTACGATTGGATAAAAGGCCGTAAGTTGGTAACGTATGAAAATTAAATTCAATCACTTTTTTATTTTTTGATCCGGTCAACACTTGCGCAATCATTTGTTTTCCAAATCGCTGGTTTGTTCGAATCATACAAGATAATACCATTTGTGATTCTCGCGTAACGTCAACGCTCTCACGTTCATCAATACAATTCCCGCAGCGACCACAATCTTCTTTCGGTTCTTCTCCAAAATACTCTAGAATAAATGATTGTAAACATTGTTCTGTATGACAGTAATCTGTCATATGTTGTAGTTTTTCCAGTTCATTTGAGAAACGTGATTCCCCGGTAGACTGATCAATTAAAAAACGCTGCACTTGTACATCCTGAGAAGAATATAACAAAATACACTCACTATCTAACCCATCACGACCAGCACGTCCTGCCTCTTGATAATAACTTTCCATATTTTTTGGAAGTTGATAATGAATCACGTATCTTATATTTGACTTATCGATTCCCATACCAAATGCAGATGTCGCTACCATAACACTTACTTCATCGCGTAGAAAACGTTCTTGCTGTTCATTGCGATCATGATCATTCATTCCTGCATGATAGCGTGCAACTGAAACTCCTGCTTTATATAAATCTTCATACAATTGATCCACAACTTTTCTTGTCGCTGCATAAATAATTCCAGATTCCTTTTTATTTTGACGAATATAATCTGCTAAATAGGCATTTCGGTCCTGCCCTTTAATCACTGAAAATGATAAGTTTTCCCGTTCAAACGTTGTCATAATTGTATTATCTTGATTAATTTCAAGCGCACGGCAAATATCTTCACGCACTTGAGGTGTTGCAGTCGCTGTTAACGCAAGTACAAGTGGTTTTTCTGGAAGATAGTCTAATATGCGATGTATATGTAAATAACTTGGGCGAAAATCATGTCCCCACTGCGAAATACAGTGTGCTTCATCAATTGCGATCATCGGTATTTTCATATCAATTAATTGATCCACAAATTCCATTGAATCAAGACGCTCTGGCGCCACATATAACAGCTTATAATGACCTTGTTTCGCCAACTGGATTCGTTGATTTGCTTCTGTAATTGAAATAGAACTATTAATATATGTAGCTGAAATCCCATTTTGTACTAACGTATCTACTTGGTCCTTCATAAGTGAAATAAGCGGCGATATAACTAATGTCGTTCCCTCAAATACTAATGCCGGAATTTGATAACAAATTGATTTACCACCGCCTGTTGGCATAATACAAACGGTATCTTTTCCATCCAATACATTTTTAATTGTCTCATCTTGCCCTCTGCGGAATGACGAGTAACCAAAATAGGACGCTAAAAGTTCTTGTGCTTTTGTAAACAAAAAAGATTCACCTGCTTTTCTTAGTCTTTCATCTACTAGTATTATATCATTACTTAGAAGTCATTGTACTCTCTACTTCTCTCCATACCTTCGCATGCTTACGTATAACCGTTACAAACTCATGCAGGGCTGGAGAAAACCATTTGTTTTTATGATACGCAAGTTGTGTTGCAAACTTTGTTTCATTTGAAATAACAGCGTTTAATCTCTTATCTTTCCACTCTTGCTGGACCGTAATAATTGGTAATAAAGAAATCCCTAATCCGCACATTACACATTGTTTTATTGCCTCAATGCTCCAAAATTCAAATGTACTTTCATGTTGGATGCCTTGTTTTTGTAAATAATGTTCAAAAAATGCTCGGTAACTACAATCACGTTCTGTATACAAAAAAGTTTCCTCTTGAGAAAATTGGACATTTTGCGAATCTGTTTGTCTCACAGTGTAATCTTTCGGAAAAACAAACACCATTTGCTCCATAACAAGTTGTTCGATATATAAATCCTCTTCATGGCGCTCGGTGTCTAAGAGGAAAGCAATATCTATATTTCCACTCTTTAAATCGTTTCGCAATTCCCAACACGTTGAAGCTTTTAATGTGATTTTTACTTTTGGATACTTCTTTTTATATTCATGAAGAATAGAAGGCAATCGGTAAATTGTTAATGATTCTGGAGCACCAATTACAATTTTTCCAGTAATCTCATTATCTGCGCTTGGAATTTGTTTTGCTTTCTCAGACAAAGCAATCATTTCATTTGCATAAGGCAGTAAATGCTTTCCTACATCTGTTAACACCATTTTCTTCCCTAAACGATTGAATAAAGGCTGTCCCATTTCTTGTTCAATCGATTGAATATGCCCTGTTACAGTAGATTGTGCATATCCTAAATAGTCAGCTGCCCGTGTATATCCTCCTAACTCAACAATTGTTTTAAAAGTTTTCAAATGCCGAATCTCCACTTCAATCTCCCCATTCTAACATCATGATTTCCGATTATTAACTTCATATATATCTATTTTACTGATAGATATACTCCCATTACAATAAAACCAACACAATATTTTAACTTTTCAAAAGGAGATGTGTGTAAATATGAGAAAGAAGAAATTAGGGCCAGTACTTCTCAGTGGTTTAATTATTGGTCCCATTTTAGGATCAGGAATTATTTTACTCCCCCCACTTATTTACAAAACAACAGGAGATTATGCCATTATTGCTTGGTTACTTATTATGGGAGTTGGATTTCTTTTTGCTTCCTTGTTTGGTAAGTTAAGCATTCACTTCCCTAGTGAATCTGGAGTTGCACATGCAGTTGATCAAGCTTTTGGACCTTCCATGAAACAATTAACTTCTATTTTCTTTATCATAGCGGCTTGTCTAGGACCTACGGCTGTTCTTATGACAGCCAGTCAATATATAGCAGCTTTGTTTTCAAACTTTAAACTTCCGTTAGAGGGAATTGGTTTTCTTTTAATGAGCCTTTGTGTAATAATTTTATTATTAGATATATCATCTATTGGAAAAATATCATTTGTATTTTCAACAGCTGCAACCGTTCTTTTACTAAGCGGTGGAATGAGTTCTATTCCTCATTTCCGATCAGAACAACTATTTCAAACACCTTTTTCTTTTAAAGATTTTGGATATAGTATTTTATTGCTCTTTTGGGCTTTAGTAGGTTGGGAGATTATTGGGAATTACAGTATGGATGTCAAAAATCGAAAGAAAACAATTCCGCAAGCAATTGCGATAAGTACAATTACTGTAACGATTGTTTGTCTTGTCGTAGCAGGCGCCACACAATGGATTGAAATTCCTAGTTCAAATCAAGAAGACTTACGAATAACATCCATATTAGCTACTTTATTTGGGGATTTTGCTATTCCTCTTATTGCCTTTATTACTACTGTACTTTGCATGAGTACATATTTATTGGTTATTGGCGGTGTCTCACGGCTCGTCGCTTCTGAGGCAAAATATATAAAGAAATTATCTAAACTTTCTTATCGTACAAAATCGAATGTACCAATCATTTCTTTACTGTTATTAATAAGTATACATACTACTGTATTCATCTGCCTATATAACCATCTCATTACAGTTGAACAAATCATAGCCATTGCAAATGCTTTCTTTATCTGTAATGCCATATGTGGAATCTTTGCAGCATATAAATTATTAACAGGTCTCTTTAACAAAATTCTTTCCTTAAGTTTAATTGTCTGTTTCCTTATCATTCTCTCTTTCTCTTCCATCTGGATTTTAATAAGTATCGGAATACTAGTTGCTTTCTATTGGGTACAGTACTTCAAAAACAGATCAAATACTTATGAAAAGGAAATTTCAATAAGATAATGAAAAAATCATTAAAACGATTCATCACACAAATTACACATTCATTTCCATAATATATCCGCATCAAATGAATGGAGGTTTATTTATGAAACGTAACAATAATCTAATTCGTTTTCGTTCTTCAAATAAACAACCCAAAGTTCCTAATTGCGATGATTGGAAATATGAATCTCTTTATAAATATCGACCTTTATTTTCATACAAAAAGCTTTTTAGCATCTTTTTCAAAGTAAAAAAGCGTTAATATCTTCCATACAAAGTTTCTCAATATATAACTTATGGACTTCATTCATCACAATTGATAACATCTAATTAATCTGTTGGATTAGAGCCCCTTCTTACGACCTGCTTTTTACTTGCAGGTCTTTTTTTATTCTATTATCCAATACATAAGTAGTACAAAACACCATAATAAAGAAATTTGATACAAAGCAAACAAATTCACATCACAGTTTTATTTTTTTCTCAATACACAAAATCAATTTCAATTGTTATGATTAAAGTACTCTAGATGGGTTATTCTCATCAACATTATCTAGTTAAAGGGACCTGCCGCGGGAAGTAGGTCTCTTTGACTTTGTTTGAAAGGATTCTTATATACTTCGAACTAGGCCCCCATTCATTTGGACACATTTACCAGGTTTCTTTCCAAGAAATTCATGTTAAGATTATTTTGTCGATTCCGATATTCTCGACTATACCCTTATGAATCCCTGCAACTTCCCTTGCAGGGATTCATTTATTTCCCATTTACTTCATTATGATCTACTTCAGCTAAATCCCCTATAATTTCACCCAAAATACTATCTTTAAAATTCTATATAAATCCAACTCTATACTCTTTTTATCGTCTAGAAATCCCTTAATAATATTTACAGTAATCTTTTACCAGTCACCTTCTCTCTTTACATTTAACATGTATCAAGATATTTTATTAATATCTTTGTTTACATTTGTAGGAGGAAACGTATTGATTAATGCACTAGGTCTCGCTTTTATTCTTTCTAATAAGCCTGAAAAGAAGAAAAAAGTTTATCTTAATGAAAGATTTGCACTAATAGACATTATTGAATCTAAAGATGTATATGATTCTGAAGGTAACCCACTAGTAGAGCTAACATGTAAATATAGTATTTATTTGGATGAAAAATACTATTGTAAATCTCTCGAAGACTATACTGGACAAGTATTTCCTTTCCTAAGTGCAAAAATTGGAAAAGGTCTTGTTAGAAATTTAAATTATCATTTTTCATATGTTGATGTATACGATAAAAAACCGCCCGTTAAAGAGATTAGAAGTCGTATGGAGGAAGTCATTCATTATAAAGCGAAACTGTAATCAGCGAGGGACTTCAATAGTCCCCCTGTTATTCATAAATAAATGAATCATCCTCATCTCGATACGATAATTCTGCTAAAAATTCTTCTAGTGAATCGCTATGTAAGAGCGGCTCCCATGTGCCAGTTCCATGCTCGGCTGTATACACTGGGAATTTTTCATCTTTCACATCCACAAAAAAGGGATCTCCCATTAACTCTTCATACCCAATCACAAACCAACTATCTTTCCAATCCCCTTCTTCATTTCCTATAAGAGATTCATTGTCTATTCCTCCCACACGGTAGCCAAGTTGCCCTTCTTCAAACTGCTCTCTTAAAAATATATAAACGGGTTGCATTTCGTCCGTGATATCTAAAATTCCCACTTTGTTTGTTTCTAATCGCTCAAGCATACATAATAATGTATCAATTTCATTTTTATAGGGCATATAGTAATCTCCTTATCTATTTTTTATAAGTCTATATTTTTAATTTCTTTATCCGTTTCAACTGCTACCTTCAACCTCTGCAACATATATCCAATTCCCGTGCAACCTTCTAATGGATAAGAAATCATCTCTTCTGGATATAACTTCGTCACGACTTTCTTATGCTTCTTTCCTACCAGCAAAACAATTTCATCAAATTTTAGTAGTCCTTTATCCACCATCTGCTTTTTTAGTTCGTCTATATGAATAATTTCATCGCTTTTTGAATCAAAAGCAAGATCATAGTTTTCTTGTACGATATCAGTCGGTCGTAAAAAACCATGTTTTGCAGATAAAATAACCCAATGCGTAAAAAATTGAGACGCATACGCCTGACATGCTTTACCGAATGGACTAATGTATACATCTTTCGCCTCAGTCGGTCCTTTCTCGGAGTACTTATCCCAAATTTTCTTTTTTCCACATGGAATAATACATAGTCTTTTCATCGTTACGTTCTTACCTCTTCTCTCTTTCGGTCTCCTATAATCTATTTCATATTTTTTATTATTAATTTCAGTATGTGATACAATAAAATCATAGCAGTTTTCATTCATAGATAAAAACATTAGGTTTTCCTTTTCTCCCCACCCCATTTCCATTATCCCTAAATGAAATATGAAAATAACAGATCTAAATATCCGAAATTGTATGCTTTCTAAATACAAAAAAGAACAAGCAGACTATATATCTGCTTGTTCTTTTACATCCAAAGTTACTCTTATAGAGCTTGGAACGTTTCTGTTAATACAGGAACGATTTGTTTTTTACGAGATACAACACCTTTTAATGTTGCAGTGTTGTTTTCTAGTGATACATTGTAAGCTTTCTCAACAGCTTGTACTGATTTACCGATCGCAAGACCAACAGAATCGTTAGTTAAGATATCAGTTACAACGAATAAGAATAGGTCTAAACCTTTTTCTTCTACTACTGCAGAGATTACTTTTTCTAATTCCGCTTGGTGTACAAGAACGTCGTTTGTATCAACAGCGTTTACTTGTGCGATTTCAACTTTCGCATCGCCCATTTGGAATTCTTTTGCGTCAAGGGAGATTAATTGCTCCATTGTTTTACCACTTAAATCTGCACCAGCTTTTAACATTTCTAAGCCATAGCTTTCTGCATCAACGCCAGCGATTTCTGCTAATTCACGAGCTGCAGCTACGTCTTGTTCTGTGCAAGTTGGAGATTTAAATAATAAAGAATCTGAGATAATTGCAGATAACATTAAACCTGCAACTTCTTTACGAATTGCAACGCCGTTTTCTTTGTACATTTTGTTTAAGATTGTAGCTGTACAACCAACTGGCTCACAACGGTAGTATAAAGGATCGCTTGTCTCAAAATTAGCAATACGGTGATGGTCGATAACTTCTAACACACGAACAGATTCGATATCGTTAGCACTTTGTTGACGTTCGTTATGGTCAACTAAAATAACGTTTTCCACTTCGTTTGCTACTGTCTCAACAAAACGCGGTCCTTCTACTTTAAAATGATCTAACGCAAATTGAGTTTCACCGCTGATTTCACCTAAACGTACAGGCTCAGCATTCATTCCTAATTCTTTTTTCAGCTCTGCATAAGCAATTGCAGAACAAATTGCATCTGTGTCTGGGTTTTTATGCCCGAAAACTAGTACTTTTTCCATGATTTCCACCTCTTCATGAAAAGGATATCTTAAAGAAGCAAATATGACAACATTTTAAACACATTTTTTATAAATAAAATCAAATTTCTATCCTATTTACAAAAAAACATCTTACTTCTCCTATATAAGAGGAAAAAAGTTTGAAATATGGAATAAAATCATGAAAAGGAGGTTTTCCATTATGCCTATTATAAAACTTGAAAATGGTGTGGATCTACATTACGAAGATCAAGGAAAAGGTACGCCCATTCTTTTTATTCACGGAGTTTGGATGAGTAGCCGTTTTTTTCATAAACAAATCCCTTATTTTAGTGAAAAGTATCGTACAATTTCAATTGATTTACGAAGTCACGGGCGCTCTCCTCATATTGAAACTGGGCATACGATTGCAAACTATGCCCAAGATGTACATGATTTTATAGAAAGTTTATCTTTAAAAGATGTTATCTTAGTCGGTTGGTCAATGGGGGCATTTGTTATATGGGAATATATAAAGCAATTCGGAGAGGGAAATATTAAAGCTTCTGTTATTGTAGATGAACTTGCATCGGATTTTAAATGGCCTGATTTTCCCATCGGTGCCTTTGATTTCCCAACACTTATACATTTCATGAGAGAAGTGCAAACAAATCAAACTGAATTTCTAAAGGGATTTATTCCTCTCATGTTTAAAAACCCCCTTTCTACACAAGATGCAACTTGGATGCTTGAAGAAGTTACAAAAGTTCCAGCATCTATTGCGAGTGCGATTTTATTTGATCAATCTGTTGTGGATTACCGTGAAGACTTAAAGACAATCACCAAGCCAACTTTACTTTGCTTCGGCAGAGAAGAAAAATTAATTCCAGTGGCTGCGGGAGAACATTTGCATGAACATATTCATAATTCAAAGCTTGTTATTTTCGAAAACAGCTGTCATTGTCCATTTCTAGAAGAATCTGATGATTTCAATAATGTGTTACATGCTTTTATTGAATCACTTTCATAGTTGAAATTTCATCTCAATCGTCCAATCACCATCTATTTGTATAGTAAATACATGTACACCATTTTCTTTCACAGCTAATTTTTTGTTATATCGGCATTACCTATTCCAGTGAATATCAGTGGATTTATAAAAAATCCAACACAAAGAGAACAAAGGTATGTTTACCTTTGTTCTCTAATTGTAAGTCCTTTTAAAAAGAAAGAATTTTCAGAATTAAAACTTTACACTTTGATCAATCGTAACTTTTTCCTTAGCTCGATTTCTTTCTATTTCTTTACACTTCTCTTCCCAAAATTCAATGCCTTCAAATCCTGCTTTTCTTGGATCAAACACTGGATCTTTCCCTTCTTTTTTCTGACTTTCATAATCCTTCAACACTTTTAAAGCCGGTTTTGTTAAAAGTAAAATTGCGAGAAGGTTAAGCCAAGCCATACTTCCTATTCCTAAATCGCCAAGATTCCATAAAAAAGAAGCAGATTCAACACTTCCGATATAAACCATTATTAAGAAAACAACCTTTAGTACTGCCTTTAACCAATGCAACTTCATTTTATGATCAAGATAAACGAGTGTAGTTTCTGCAATATAGTAGTAGGCTAATAGCGTTGTAAACGCAAAGAAAAAAATAGCTATCGATATAAACAATGGGCCAAAACCTGGTAATGCAGTTTCAACAGCTTGCTGTGTATAGATAGGACCTGCTTCAACATCCCCCATATTTTGAACGATTGGAGCTTTTCCTTCTGGTATGACATTGTACATCCCAGTAATCAAGATCATAAGTGCTGTTGCTGTACAAACTACAATTGTATCAATATAAACAGAAAATGCTTGTACTAACCCTTGTTTAGCTGGATGCGACACTTCAGCTGCCGCTGAGCTATACGTTGCTTCTCCTACACCAGCGACATTGGAAAATACAGCTCTTTTTACTCCCCAAGCAATCGCTGCACCTACAATCCCTCCAAAAGCTTGATCCATCCCGAGTGCACTAGAGAAAATAAGGGCAAACATACTAGGAATTTCAGTAATATTTGCAAATAATACAATACACGTTACGATTACATATCCGATTGCCATAAAAGGTACAAGCGCTTGTGAAACGCCGGCAATTCTTTTAACACCACCAAAAATAATAGCTGCAAGTAATACTACCAATAAAATACCTGTAATATTTTTACCTACACTTGAAGAGTTTTCAAATGCAACCGCAATACTACTTGATTGAATTCCCGGTAGTAAGATGCCATATGAAAGCGTAACAACAATCGCAACAAGTATAGCGAACCATTTTAACTTTAGACCTTTTTCAATAAAGTAAGGTGTCCCGCCTCGGTACTCATTTCCCACTTTACTTTTGTATAATTGAGAAAGGGTCGATTCGACAAAAGCGCTCGCTCCCCCTAATAAAGCCATTACCCACATCCAAAAAACAGCCCCTGGCCCTCCAAAGGCAATCGCTGTTGCAACACCGGCAATGTTTCCGATTCCGACACGCCCTGATAAAGCTAAACAAAAAGCTTGAAAAGATGATATTCCTGTCTCTGAAGTCTTCCCTTCAAACAATAACTTGATCATTTCTTTAAAATACCTAATTTGCAAAAAACGAGTAACAATCGAAAAAAATACCCCTGCTCCTAACGCGAAAATGACTAGCTCAATACTCCAAACTTGTCCAACTAACCACTCTACTAGTTTCTCCATCCAATCCCCCCTAAATAGTTTCACCACTTCATCATGCAATTCACATACCAACCTATAATAAATCTGTGAATACTTAACTCGGGATAAAGATCATGCATTTATCTGAACAGAATATTTTTACACATCTGTGTAAAAATATTTTTGAAGTGTTATTGCTTTTTTACATAAATATTTAAGCGTTACTTCCTTCAAAGTTCAAAAAATCACTATATGAAGTAATTAAAGTAAGTATGCGAATAGTAAAAAGGAGCTGCCGAGATTACTCTCAACAACTCCTTTTTACTATTCATCTGAGTTATTTAAATTCGCTAATGCAATAATACCTTCTTTGTCATCTAACTCAAGCTGTAATCTTACCGCAAATGGATTGACATTGTATTCCCTATCAAGCCATAAGCGAAGTGCTTCAATTAAGTTTGCTTGAATTAAAATTTGTTTGCGACCATTTACTTCTACTTCCGCAGAAAAACCATAGTCATCATCATACATCAGTTCAGTTAATACCTCTTCTGGACCAACTTGACGCTTTTCTGCAATGTATACGCATAATGCATTTATCAGCTCTTGTTCTGAAATTTTTATCGTCTCCATGTTGCTTCTTCCGCCTGTTTCTTACGTTGGTTTTTAAAATATTTAAACGCTCGGATCGCTAACATTACGATACCAGCCATTACTAACATGTTTACCATAAACGCTAATACAGAACCAAGTGCTCCCATGTTTGCAAATAAACTTCCCATTAGTAATCCACCAAGACCACCAAGTAATAAACCTTTCATAAAGCTTCCTTTATTACTCTTTGGTGCTGTGTTTGATGCTTTTGTTTTTGTATCAGGGTTTGTTTTCTGTGCATTCACATTAGAGTCTTTTTTATTTAAATCCACTTTTGAGTTTTGCCCTGAACTTGGTGTAAATGATTTTTTACCAGATTTGTAACTTTTCGCTGCTGCATGATCTACAAATACAAAACTACTAGCTCCAAAAACAACCATGAATGCAGTCATTACTGTAACGAGTTTTTTCAACATATTATATCCATTCTCCTTTTACTATAGATATATGTGAAATCTATCTTTCTCTCAAATAAGAATGATAGATTTGTTTTAAACTTAAACAAAAAGTTCTTATGAACCTATTATATGAACTTTTATTAAAATAAGCAAGCATTATTTAACTTTATTAACGATTTAAATAAACAGGAAAAATAAAGAAAAACGGAATTGACTTTACAAGCAACAAAACATATTATATGGTCATAAGAACTTTTAAAATTTTGGAGGTGAAAAGATGGAAACATTTCATCTCACACGAAACGAAATGGCGACGCTCCTTCTTTCTCTTAGAGGATGGAATGCAAAAAAACCTCTCGTTATTTTACAAGAAGCTTGGGCAAAGTCACATAAAAAAGATATTGAAAGCGGACAAAGTGTTACAGCTTTTATTACAACCGCTCTTTCACCTATTTTTGAAAAACTGATTAAAGTTGAAGATACAGACATTGGTTTTTCTTTAAATGAGATTGTTGCGCTTGGTAATCAAATTGAAAATACCAGTTTTTCTGTAACAGCTATGCAAAATTGGGTAAAACGAGATATAAAAGAAATGATTGGTTCACCACAAAAAGGAAAGAAATACTCAATTGAACAAGCAGCACTACTATTCATTGTAGAAGATTTAAAAACCGCACTGGACTTTGAATCCATACGTAAGTTATTAAGACTAATTGTAAATGATCCAGCCGATCGTAGTGATGATTTAATTAATCCTGTTCATTTATACGTCGCTTATTCCTCATTATTTGAAGAATTGAATCAAGGTGGCTGTTTACAATTAAACGCGACTGATACCATTCACACAATTGAAAATACTGTAAAAGAAAAAGCGGATAAAATCGCAAGCAAGTTTGATCAAATCAATAACGAACAACGAGAAGCCATTCGGAATGCGATTATTATCGCAACGCTTTCTGTGCATACGGCATATGTACAAATGTTAGCAAAGCGCTATGTATCCGCAACATTATTTTTACAAAACTTAGATGTGAAACCATAAAAAATAGGCGCATACAATGCCCCTATTTTTTATTATATGAAGGTATAAACAGCAATCTCAAACCACTATATTTTACAATCAAAAGTTTGAACGAATAATCCATCCCCTTCTAGCCACTCTGCAATAAATACATGTTTATACTCAGTAATCCCCTGTTTTTTTAGTTCATATTTTATCCATTGCTCATCTCTTCCAATATCATTTAGTTCATCCTGCAATACTTCTCCATCTCTAATAATCGTTACAGGAACATGAACGGACGTTCTTGGAAGATTAAAGTCTTCTTGCGTTGTCTTTTGATAAGCTGACTTTTTCAATATACTAAGTGAACCGTTTGCTTCTAAATAACAATATGCAACCTCACGCATTGAAAAAGTTTCGGATTGTCGTAATAAACTTTGAAGCTGATTTAAGTTCATACGACTTTTTTTAAGCTGATCGTGATTTACTATCCCATTTCGAATCAACACCGCCGGTTTTCCTTCAAAAAATCTGCGCATTTTTAAAAACTTTTGCCCTAAAATTTCAACCCCAAACAATAAACCTCCCCATAAACACATAGCGTAGATGACATATTGCACTCCCACCTTATCATCATATAACGCATTTCCTAGTAACTCTCCTAAAACAATCGCCGCAATAAATGTAAATGGTGAAGCTTGATTTATTATTTTTTTACCAAGTACTTTTATAAGGAGAAATAAAAAAAGAATCCAATTACTAATTCTAGTGTTAAATAAGACAGCTTCATCACTAATATCTCCTAGCAATTGATGTTAGTACAATTTTATCCCATTCTTTAAATTTTATTGATTTTAAACAAATACGATGGAAAAAAAAGTAATCCTAAATTCTACATAGTATCCTCTTTCCAAGTAAATATTAATGGCAGCTTGATAAAAAGGAGGAAACATTCCATGAAAAAGAAAAAATATTTATTCGCTCTAATGGCTACAGTTTTATCAACAGGATTATTATTTGGTTGCAATCCCGGTGTTGATGAACAAGAACCAGACCCAACAGAAGAGCCTTCTGAACAAAAACAGCAAGATGAAAGACAAAATGAAAATGATACTAACAACAATCAATAATTGATTATCGTAATACAAAGGCTACAGATAAATTTTTCATACATTAAACATAGAATTATCAATATACACCATCTTCTAATTTGAGGATGACATAGGTTAGAGAAATGTATTTGAATTTATCCATAATCGCCATTGCTAGTAACAAGGTTATATCGATTTTTAAAATCACTTTTCCATTTCTCTATGCGATCATAAAAAAATAGGAGCAATTTTGCCCCTATTTTTTTATGATTAACCCAGATTTCTCCAAGAAATAAGTATGTTCCTTTAACGGCAGGCGAGCTATTTCTCTAATATAATTTGAGCTGTGCATAATATCATGTAGGCCATCATCTTTTTTTACAAAGATACCACCTGTGTAAGAGCTGTAATTTTTCTTTTCAATGATAACGTCTAAAATTGAAACATCTTCTCTATTCATTTTAGCGTTAAACGGCTTACCTTCCATCCATTGTAGACTACTGGATGAGGAGAGATAGAGATGTGCTAAAGCTGCTGCCTCTGTCTCTTTATTCATTGAAAGTGTTTTTATCTCATTGTAAATGGTCTCGTCATTTAAAACTAAGAAATCTGTTAGAAGTCGTTCTCCTTCCTGCTTATTAAAGAACACTTTTAAATCAGAAATAACAAATGGAATCTTTTTTTCTTGCATTATGCGGAAAATCTCTCGTAATAACAAATCTTTCCCAACAACAAAAGGATGTCCAAATCCTGTATCGTATAGATTTTTCTTCACTTTCACTAAATGCTCAATATACGGAATTCCTTCTTCTTCCATAACTAATCGATCATCCACAAAGCGCAGCGTCAATATAAGGTTATCAATTGAGATTGGTTTCAGCTGCAATGATGAATAATATAAATCCCGGTTCCAATAATCTAATTGATCAATGCCAAGCCACGAATACATAATTTCTTCAATAACTTGAAATTCCCCTTCTCCTTTTAGCACCTTCACAACATCTTCTAACAAGTTTGGAATTCTGTTTAAGATGCTACGAATTTGTTCATCTTCTTCAATAATCTTTATTGTCCACTCACCATGATCTTCTCCAGAAATTTTTTGAAAACAATGTGAAAAAGGTCCATGTCCAATATCGTGTAACAGTGCAGCAACAGTTGCCACCTTCGTATCGTGCTCAGAAATTCTAATATCTCCAATAGAAGTAAGATGGCTTATTACCTTATTCATTAATTCATATACGCCTAAAGAATGTCCGAATCTTGTATGTACAGCACTAGGATGTAGGAAATAAGTATTTCCTTGTTGTTTAATTGACGATAATCTCCGAAAAGCATTTGTATTTATTAAATCTAAAATTTCTGTATCTTGAATATGGATTGCTTTATAAATAGGGTCTGTAAATTTCATATAAACCTCCCAAAGATAAAGTGAAACTTTAATCAATGGGGTGGTTCTTCATCCCCACTGATTATTGGTTGAACGAATCGGACTTTTACTGCCCGCAAATAGCAGGATAAATTCAATTATATATTATATGAATTTTCCGTTATTTTAACAAGGGGCATTCTATATAAATAATACCGTTTAAACATTACTTATAGATTAAAAGATAATGAAACAGACACCAGGATAAGCAACATTTAGCGCTCCGCATCGTACATTACATTAAAAGGAGTGATACACATATGCCCTGGCAACAAAAAGTACAATATTTAATTGGTCGGCCCGTTGGTGTTTCTCTCGTAAACGGTCAAGGGACATCTGGAGTTTTATGCGGTGTACACGGTGGACATATTTATTTGTATGAGTACTTATATCAAGCACAATTCGCAATGAAACATTATGATTTTAGGCAAATCCAAGATATACACCCCTTCCCAAATTGCCCGCCTCAAAATCCCCTGTATTAAAAAAACAGGAACAGCTTAAAAAGCCGTTCCTGTTTTTCGTATTCCCTCTTATTTTTTCACATCCGCCCACTTCAAGCTAGTCGCTGGTCCGAATTGATGTACATATAACTCTTTCACGTGTGGTTTTTGTAAATAAGATAATCCGCGCTGGAACACCGGTGCAATTACAGCATCATCCAGAAGCATTTTTTCTGCATCTTGCATTGCTTTCCAACGTGCTTTTTCATCATTTCCTAACTCCGTCTTTATCTTCTTAATTAATGCATCATATTCTGGATTTGCATAGCCTGTGTTATTGACACCACTTTCCGAAATAAAGACTTCTAAATACGTCATTGGATCTGGATAATCAGGTACCCAACGTGATAATGACATTTCATATTCTTTCTTTTTCTCTAATGCTAGTTTTTGAGAATGTGGCTGTAGTTTTACATTCACCGTTAGTCCTGGTAAATTCTTTTCTAATTGCTCTTTAATATATTCTCCTACTTTTTTAAAGTTTTCTAAATCATAGTTAAGCATTTCTAACGTAGCTTCATTCGTTCCTGTTTCTTGCTTTGCTTTTTCCCAATATTCCTTTGCTTGTTTTACATTCGTTTTATTAAATTCTGTCGTTGTTTCCCTAAAATCTTTTTTATCTGGCCCTTTCAAAAAGCCATTTGGAATGTAATAGTTGGCAGGTACTGATCCATCATTTAAAAATGAAGTCGCTAATCCTTTCTTATCAAAAACCATACTTAGCGCAAGGCGAGCATTTTTATTTTTTAAAATCGGCACGTTTTCATTAAAACGGAAGAAATACATGACAGGATCTGTATATTGCTTCAACTCTTTATCATTTTTATATTTATCAACAAATTCTGTTGAAATAACAGCACGATCGATTTTATCTGTTTGATATAGATTTACTACCGTCGAAATCTCTTTTACAATTTGATAATTCACTTCATCTAACTTCACTTCTTTTTTATCCCAATATTGATTGTTTTTCTTCATCGTAAAACTTGCTTCGTACTTCCATTCTGATAATGTAAATGGACCATTATATATGGTTGTATTTGCTTCTAAACCATATTTATCTCCTTGCCCCTTTGCATACTTTGGATTAATTGGATAAAAAGATGGTAAACAAAGCAGTTTTGTAAAGTATGGCACAGGATGCTCTAACTCTACAGTAAAAGTTTTTTCATCTTGCGCTTTTACTCCTAATTCGTCCAGCCCCATCTGCTTCTTGTTTATTTTTTCCGCATTTTTCACGTCATACATAATATATGCATATTCAGACCCTGTTTCTGGATTAATAAGTTGTCTCCAAGCAAATTCAAAATCGTGAGCTGTTACAGGATCACCGTTAGACCATTTCGCATCACGTAAATGAAATGTATATGTTCTCCCATCTTTACTCACCTCATACTTTTCCGCAATGCCAGGAATGACCTCATCATTTTTTGAAAGTCTAAACAACCCTTCCATTACATTATTTAATACGTTAAATGAAACAGCGTCTGTTACTTTTAAGGAATTCAATGATGGAATTTCTCCTGTTTCTGTTAACTGCAATATTTTCTTCTCTTCTTTTGGTTTTGTAGTCGTTTTTTCTTTTCCACAGCCAGCTAAAAATGAAGAAAGTAGTAACGTACTAACTAATGAAAAACGAACAACTTTGTTCATTCAAAAACCCCCTTGTATTATTGTTATATTACTCTCTCTTATTAAGGTAAATAACGGCGCGCACCTGCATATTCTTCAATGTATCCTGGCGTGTTCACAGGAATAATTTCAACCGTCTTCGCTGCGTTTGGAGAGTGGATCATTTTCCCATCGCCAATATACATACCTACGTGATGAACACTTCCTTTACCTTGGTTGTAAGCAAAGAATATTAAGTCACCTTTTTGTAAGTGTTCTTTTTCAACAACAACCCCCGCTTTTGATTGTGGACCGGAGTCACGTGGAATTGTAATACCATGAGATTTGTAAATTGTATGTGTAAAACCAGAACAGTCAAAGCCGAAACCACTTGTTCCAGCCCATATATATGGCAATCCTAAAAACAATTCTCCAGTATTCACTAAATCATCGCCTGTTGGAAGGGGAATATCATTTTGCGATTTATATACTTTTCCGTCATTTTTCCGTAACCATGCTTTTTGTCCGTTTGGTAACAATACTCGATACGATATATGATCTTCACCTATTAATGGTAAACGTGTGTTATAACTAACCTCTAAAGACTTATATTTATCAGATGGATTAATGTATAAAATAGCTGTCGGCTTTGTAATAAGAACAAATGGTTGTTCCTTTTTCTCTGCAAATTCTTGATTATAGGTTAGTTGTTTTATTGGGACCCATCCTGGATAACCACCCTCATTTCTTGGCGTTGGCTGACCATGAACTACTACTTTTGCCCACTCACCTTGCCGATCAATGATTGTTACTTCCTGCCCTAACAAAGCTTGTGTTTCTAATTTATTAGTACTTGTTAGCCAAAGTTTTTCATCGAGAGTCATCGACTTCGTCCATTTCCATAAATCAACAGGATTCGTCGCACTTGGCTCATCAATTGGACGAAGCAAATTGGGTCCAGTCCATAACGTTGCAGCTGCTACATCGACATATGCTTCATTACTTTTTACTTCTTCAGCATTTACAACAGAAAAAGATGAAAATACTAACAAACTACTAAAAAGCCCAGTAATAAGTTTCCTCATAAGCACATCCCCTTTATTCATAATTTTCCTGCTCAAACAGGTTATAGCTTGTAAGCTAACAACTAAAGCTTTATTTTATATTCACTGCATGATGCAGGTTTACCTTTGGTCCGTTATATGTGATTCCGCCTGGCTCTTCCATTAACCATAAAGGAGCATCCAGATCAAAGTAATGAATGTTTGGATGAGCTGCAGCTACATGTGCAATTGCTGCCACCGAAAGAGATGATTCCATCATGCTACCAACCATACATTTCACGCCAGCAGCCCCAGCAATATCAGCAATCTTCCACGCTTCTCGTATCCCGCCGCATTTCATTAATTTAATATTTAATAGATCAGCGTACTGTCCTTGAACAAGTTTTAAAGCATCCTGCGCCAAAAAAACACTTTCATCAGCCATAATTGGTGTTTGCACATGATCTTTTACATATTTCATTCCTTCCCAATCTTTCGCGTGAACGGGTTGCTCTACGAATTCTATATTTAAATTTCTATTTTCCATTTCTCGAATAATCGATACAGCTTCTTTGGGGCTCCATCCTTGATTTGCATCTAATCGTAAAGTTACATCCTTCGGCACAACATTTCTAATCGCTTCAATGCGTTCTAAATCCAATTCTGCTGATTTACCAACTTTAATTTTTAATGTGTTAAATCCTTTTTCCACATGACTTTTTGCTTCTTTCGCCATTAATATAGGTTCATCAACACTTACTGTAATATCCGTTTGAATCTCTTTCTGTCCACCTAGTAACGCATATAGTGGGATACTATGAAACTGGCAATATATATCATATAAAGCCATATCAACTGCTGCCTTTGCGCTCGTATTTCCTACACAGCTCATTTGAATCTGTAACAACAATGTTTGAAATTGCTGCAATTCTTTCCCAATTAATACAGAACGGATCGACCCTAAAATAGCTTCTTCCATTCCACTCGCAAAATCTCCTGTAATAACTGGTGTCGCAGTTCCAGCGCCTTTTCCTATAATCCCTTCATCTGTATGAATAAAAACATCGATACTTTCAATTTCGGTTACAGTGCGCAACGCTGTTTTAAACGGTGTATGGAGTTTGATATAACGGCGTTTTACTATTAGATCTATGATTTTCATTTCATTCATCCCTTTCTGTCCAATAAAAAAATCCAGCCATAAGAAACGAATCTTATGGCTGGATTTTGTCTATGAATGTGTAGACAAAGCAGCAATTTGATTATATTTTTTTTGTGCATCTTTTAAAGCTACAAGCAATGCTTTTTGAGACGATCCGAAATACCGAGTTCTAATCTCTTCTACTAATTGTGGGTCATTTATATTTCTATGTAGAAATAAATGTTTTACAAACTGACTCGTCAATGAAATGGTTGCTGAACAATCCGCATCTACAATCTTTCCTGTATCTTTTTCAACAACAAATGCAACGAAATAACTCTTAAATTTTTCTGTAATCGGATTGTTTTGAGGTGCTTTTGCGTCCCCTACGATATAAACCGTATTAGAAGCGTACACATAAATCTTCCTTTCTTATACGAGGATAACGGTTTTCTTCACAGTCGAATGAGCTGACAACTCATCGTTAATCAAGAAATGTATCCGCTTACTAAATATTATATATATTTGACAGAATTTTAACAATATTTATTTTAGTAAATACTGGACAATTAGGCTTCCAATCTCTGAAAATATATAATTTGTATGATTTACACATTCAACATTTGAGCTTAAGACGGCTACATATACCGTTTGGTTATTTATGTTCATCCTTGCAGCATCATGTGTAACAGTTTGCAGTTCTCCCGTTTTGTTCGCTGTTAAAAGTCCTTTCAGCCCATCTAACTTCCCACATAATTTATAAGTAAATTGTTGATTTTGAAGCGGGTTATAAAATTGTTCTTCATTCTCATAACGCTTTAGTAGAGACACAATATCTTCAGCTGTTGTAAAATTATCCTTTCCCGGTTCTTTAGGTGGTTGCATCATATATCGTTGTAGTTTCGTTCCATTTAACTGCAGTGAATCAATATGTTCTTGAATACGATTCATTTTCAACTTATTTATAAGCCAATTTGTCGCAGTGTTATCAGAAACTGTAATCATCAATGTAATAAGATCTTGTATCGTTACATTTGGTGTATGTAATGAAGCAACAATACCGCTTCCGCCAGTCTTTTCAAGAGATGAAACAGGAATTACTTCATATAGATTTAAAATTCCACCCTTCATCGTTTCTATCACACACGAAAGAATAGGTAACTTAATAAGACTAGCTGATGGATGTACAAATTGTTCATTGTACCGATACGCAATTTCCCCTTGTATTATGACGCTTATTTCTCCGTTTATCCTTTCAATCCGTTTCTCTAATTCATATATAAAGTCCGCTTTTTTCATATAACCTCTCCTTTTGGAAAATTATATCACCTACAAATATTCAATTATGACACACTCCCTCTTAAAAGCAGTCAAAAAAACAGTACCTCCAATTGTTAGGTTGTGTCTAACAATTGGAGGTACTGCTCAATTTGCTAACTATTTTTAACAGACATTTTCCTTTTCAACACTGCTTATTTACTTAGGCAGTACAAATATAGTTTCATTCGGCTTAGAGAATTGATACTCCTTTCTTGCATACTTTAAAATTTCTTCTTCATTATCTGTCAAATTATTAACTTCGCTTTTTAAATAACGTGAATCTTTTTCTAAAGAAATTAATTGCTTTTGCTGATTTTTAATCGTATCTCGCTTTTCTACAATTATTTCTTGTTGCTTATTAAGAATATATTGGACATAAAAAGTGGCGGAAAAAATAAAAATAAAAACGAAAATAAACCGGCGTAATTTTTTCTTATTTATAACTTGATATTCATTAGACTGGATTTGCTGTTGTGGCGTATTAGGAACATTTACTTTCTTGAGTTTCCTCATTTTTTAAATCCCCCTAACTCATTTTATTTCACTACCACAGACATACTTTCTTACTACCCTAAATTCTCTTCTCGTAAAATAAGCTCCTCCATAAAAAAATCTCATAAATTAACCAATTAGAGATAGCTTTCGACGACATCTCTATATTTCAGATGAAAATTTTATTTTTTGTGCTATAAATTAGTGTTTTATGTTTTTAAGCTAAGCAAAAAGGTCTCACAGACACATTCGCTTTTTCACTGAATAATTTATTAGGGATTCCTTTTATTAAGGAGGTAAACAAATGAAATACCGTGCATTAGGAAAAACCGGTTTAACTGTTTCTGAAATTGGATTTGGAGCATGGGCAATTGGCGGTGATGAATGGGGTCCTGTAAATGACAAACATTCTATCTCTGCCATGAAAAAAGCAGTTGAATACGGAGTGAATTTTATTGATACCGCTGATGTATATGGTTTAGGGCATAGCGAAAAATTAGTGGCACAAGCAATAAAAGAACATCGAAATGATATCGTTCTTTCCACAAAGGGAGGGTTAATTGGTCATCACTATGATCCTAATAGAGAACCTGTCTACGATACAGCAGAAAAGGTAATTGCAGTATTTGAAACGAGTTTACTCCGCCTTCAAACAGATTACATTGATGTTTATTTTTGTCATATTTGGTGGGATAAAAAAGAAGAAACCGAAGCCTTCCTTCGCGCATTTGAAATTTTAAAACGAGATGGAAAAGTAAGAGCAGTTGGTGTTTCTACGCATGACTTACAATATATTAAAAACTTTAATAAAGACGGGAAAATTGATGTTGTACAACTTGACTACAGCATACTAAACCGAGAACCTGAAGATGCTATTTTACCTTACTTACAAGAGAAAAACTTAGGAGCCGTTATTCGGGGGCCATTAAAAATGGGGATATTGACTGGAAAGTTTACAGAACAAACAACATTTCCTGATGGTGATTTACGACAAGATTGGCCAAAAGAAACATGGTTTCAAGATGATTTACGAAAGGTTGAGAAATTGAGATCACTTTCAAACTCTAAACGAACTTTAGGGCAACTGGCCCTTCGTTATGTATTATCGCATCCTGCTGTATCTGTTGCTATTCCCGGAGCAAAAACAGCTAATCAAGCAGCCGAAAATGCAGCTGCTTCTATACGCCCGCTTCTATTAGAAGCAGAATTGGCATATATACAAGACTTCTAAAAAAAGATTGGTAGCAATGCAATGCTACCAATCTTTTTTGTTACTCTATTATTCTCATATTATATATGTATTTTTTATTTCGATTTTCTTTATACAAGGTGTAGTAGATGCTGATGTCCTTTCTCTAATGCGATATCATATGCTGTTTTACCATCATCTTTCTTAATACTTTTATCCGCTCCATTTTCAATAAGTAATGCTACTATTTTTTCATCGCCTAATAAAGTCGCTTCATGAAGTCCTGTCCAACCACCACTTTGTACAGCATTAACATCTGCCCCTTGCTCGATTAAAAATGTAGCTAGTTCAATTTTTTTGTTTGCAATCGCTGCTTGAAGAGGTGTATTTTCATTTTGATTCTTCGCTTTCACATGTAAATGGGCACCCTTTTTCAGAAGGAAATTTGCAATTTCTCTATAACCAAAATAAGCTGCTAAATGAAGAGGTGTCCAGCCATCCTCACTATAAGAATGCACAAGATCTTGATCCTCATTTATTAATCCCACTACCTTCTCCTCTTCTCCATTCATTACTGCATTTGTAATTGCTACAATTGAATCCATTGTTATCCCCCTTTTACATAGACTCATTTTATTTTCTGGCTATAAAATAATTCTATTAAACATGGGAAATTCCTTTTCAATCTATTTCAATTTACATAATAATATTATAAGTATTTCTTCATTTTCATTAATTATATAAAAAAATTCATAATAAAAAACAGTATATTTCAAAAATGAACTGCTTGAGATTTAAATAAAACATATTTTTATATTAAATGTATTTTTTATTTTTTAAAAATACAAAAATGCATAATATCCAAATTGATCGCCCTTCATTTTTTAAATTAAGATATTTCTTTATAAATTAGAACACAATGATTAGTTTTAATAAAAAAATGATAGTTAGACAGCGTCTATTCGGATTTTTCAAATGGAATTTAAAAATCGTTTTTATATTCTATTTGAAAAATGATTAAATTTTATATTCTTTTATAGTTACAATAACGCCTACATTAACCTATAGCAGTTTTGCTTCCTTCCCTTTCCCGTCTCTTTTAATACGTATGATTTTACTACGAGTTCTGTTAATGAATCCGTTAATGTTTTATATGATAAATTAGATAGTGCTAGTAGATCATTTGTATATAAAATTCTATGTTTTTCTAATAGTAATAATACTAATCGTTCAGATGGCTTTAATGTTTCATCACTTTCTAGTATAAAATCTACATCTTTCATAGGTATCTCCTTATTTTAAAAATTACAATTATCCATTATTAATACGAAAATATTATATAATAAATCTGTTGTTATTTCAAAATAGCATACTACCTATACTGCTGTATATCCTTTTAGTAAAAAAAGCGCTCTCCTTCTTCCCTCCTTTATAACATCCTTTTGAGAATTTTATATTAACATCCATCTCTTGTTTTCAATACAAAAAAACAAAGCCTCCGAATGTGGAGGCTTCTTTCTATTTTACAATTGGTAATGTTAATTCACTTAATTTCACCGTAAGTTTCGTTCCTGCTTTTGGACGAATCGTATAGTCATAGTCACTTGCAATTAATACGATTCCGATTTGATGGCCGGCTTGGAATACATAATCATCCGGCTGCATGTCCCATGTAAATGTGTAATCTTTCCCTGGTATAATTGGCGTTGACTGTTCTTTTCCATTCAAGTTTTGCGGATCCATCCATCCATCCTCTAGTCACAATTTCTGGTTTCGCACCGCCATAATCAACAAGTAATGCAGTTAAATTTGAAACTGGACGATCAATACTTCCCTTAAATGAAATTTTTGGTGTACCACTTATTCTCATTTCCTTTTCGAGCTTCGGCATTACATATACTAATCGATTTGGTGACTCTAATTCTGGATTTGCTATCAATTGATTCGATTTTATTTTTGCATCATCTAACAATAAAGATACTTGTTGCATCGCACCCATTCGAAGTGGTAAATCTACTGCTTTATTACTTAAAAGCATGCGTATTTTAGACGGAGCTGCCGCAGGATCTGGCCAATTTTTTAATTTTTGCCACGTTTTATTTTCTCGTTGTACATCTACCATCGGTTCGTTCATAATTCCATTTTCAATTCCGTATAACCAATAGTCAAACCATTTATTTTGTGTTTGCTGCCAGTTATTACTTGATGTTCCACCATGTCCCCCTTGATGTAACCACATTTTGCGAGGAATATTATTTTCTCCAAGAGCATCCCACCACTGTGAAAATTGTTTTGTCTTTACATTCCAATCGTTTAAACCATGTACAACAAATACACTTGCCTTTACATTTTTAGCATCCTTCACGTAGTTACGCTTATCCCAAAAATCATTATAATCTCCTGTTTTTCGGTCTTGCCCTTCAGTTAGCTCTTTTGTGATTTTTTGACAAACTTCAGGATTCTCTCTCGTTAACACTGCTTCGGCCATATTATCTGTATCTTCACCTTGATAACCACCTGGTGCAACAACCGCCCCATTTGCACGGTAATAATCATACCAGCTACTAATTGCGGCAATCGGAATAATTGTTTTTAATCCTTCAACTCCTGTTGTTGCAACCGCATTCGGTAATGTTCCATTATAAGAGACACCCGTCATACCAATATTTCCAGTAGACCAATCCGCCTGTATTTCCTTACCATCTTCTGTGAATGCTTTTGCTCTTCCATTTACCCAATCAATGACAGATTTTGTACCAAGAATTTCTTGTTCGTCACCAGTTGTTGGGCATCCATCTGATTTCCCAGTACCAATGCTTTCTCCTAAAATAACGGCATATCCACGAGGAACATAATAATTCCCATATGAGCCAAGGTTAGCTGGCCCTGCATAAGGTTTGCCTCCGATAGGATGTAATTCTTCGTCTACATTATAAACTGGTACATCCTTTATCCCTGAACGATAAGGACTCATTTCATAAATAACAGGAACTTTCACACCCGGTTCTGTTTTCGGTCGCATTACCTTTATTGATACACGATCCTTTTTCCCATCTCGGTCACTATCAATCTCAGTTTCTACAAATAAATTTTCTACAATCGCCTCATCAATTGAATAAATAGGCTTCGTCATTCCATTTTCCAACTCTATCTTTGTCGACTGTGCTAATGTTTCTGGCACTTTACCATTTAACGGTATCGAAGAAAATGTTATCGAACTTTCTTCGCTCTTTTCTGCATGTACTGTAATACTAGAGATACTTGATGTAAGTGTTAAAGAAAACATTGCTGAGAGTGCGACTACTAGCTTCTTTTTCTTCAAATTTCTTCCCCCTTTATATTTTTCTATCACTTCTTTCACTATACAACAAAATAACAGAAAATTCAGTTTATAAATAGGTGAAAACTTGAGAAATTTGTAATATTTTAACCTCTCTTATATACTTCATAAGATTTTTCTAACCCTACGTTGTATTTTGTATTGTTATCTGTCCATTCTTCTCCTAAATTTCCAGGCCATCCCGATGTATTGGCCACATATTTTAAAAGCGCTAACTCTGTTAATCCTTTGTTTACGCCACGTTTATAGGAATTTACCATATGCGAAATTGCTATTGTCGCATTCGTTTTTGCATCTTTTAAATTCTCTTCTGTTAGTTGCGCAGGTGCTAATCCACCCCGATGTAACTGAAATAATCCAAAAGATGTCCCTTTATCTCCAACAGCTTTTCGATTAAATTTTGTTTCATGATCGGCAATTGTAAGTGGAATCCATTCCGGTATACCATACTGCTTTGAAACTTCACTAATTACTAATTTATTATTTTCTATTTCTTTTTGTTTTTCATACTTCATATAAGCTGCATAACATAAAAGAGTCAACGTGCAAATTACTACTATATATTTTAATAATTGTTTCATAGATTCATCCCCTATATTGTATATGTTTAATCTTGTATACCCCTACTATAAAATGTTCATGTGACAACTATTTGACAGAATGAAATTAAAAAATAAAAGAACGATTTTTGTTAACATACTATTATTCAAAGAGGATAATATATTCAATATAGGAGCATAAATCCAAACGACGATGAACTGGTAAATATACTGGCAGTACTCATACACAGTTAAGATAATAGTTTATATATTTTTCTGTTAAGTGAAACTTGATTTTCTGCTACTTATGTGTACCGACACATGCCCATCAAGCTAATATTTTGAAATGTCCCCAAAACGAAAAATTTATTGTTTTACAGTTATTTATGAGAGTTCAACTCATTTTTTTGTTTTTGGGACAACCCATTTCTTAAGTTGATGCGCATGTGACGAGAACCTAAAATGTATTCATTCATATTCACAGATGATGTCCTTTTCGTTTGATTCTTACGCTGAAGCAGCAAGAAATTGTTGTTCTTTGCGCATTAATTTGATTTTTTATGGAAAGATATACCAGTAAGTATACGATTTGAACGTTCTATTTTTTAGAGTATAACAGGAGGAGAATGAATATGTCAGAAATTGAAGTAGGCGAAATTTTTACCCTTAGCGATGAGAGTAATGAGGAGCAGGAAGTTGAAGTGCTCGGAAAGATGAATGTCGAAGGAGCAGAATACATTGCTGTTGGCTTTGTAGAAGACATTCAGACGGAAACAGAGGAAGACATTGATATCTTCTTTTTAAAAGTAGAAGAAGATAGTGAATTCTCATACATTGAGAGTGACGAGGAATTTGAAAAAGTATCTGCCGCATTTGAGAAAATTATGGACGAGCAAGAATAATATTGGTTGGACACAAGAGGGGGATGTATATCTGCCCTCTGTTTTTGTATATAGGGGATACCGCCCCATTGCCATCAAACCTAGTACCGTGAAGTATCCCCAAAACGAATTTAGTTATTTATATCATTTTTTTGTTTTTGGGAACAACCCTTTCTTCAGGTGATGGGCATGTGGTGATGCCTCATATAAAGTAATTTTTATAAAGTGAAACTTTAATCAGTGGGGGTTTTCTTCATCCCCACTGATTATCAGCCCTCACCAATCGGGCTTTTACGGGCAGTTTATCTCCCACCTAACTTCTTTGCTCCCGCCGAATTTTGAGGTGGGAGTATGACTGCCCGTTAATGCGGGATAAACTATACTATCAAATTATATAAAAGAAAACTGAGGTGCTTTTATGAAAAAGATATGTTGGATATTATGTTTTTGTTGCTTCATAACATTTTTGAATGCTAAAATTCCTGTAAGTTACGCTAAAGAAGGACAGGTATTCACATATACAGTAAATCAACAAGAATTATTAAAATTTTTAAATTCAAGTCCAAATGAATATAACAATGCAATGAAGCAAGGAATAACTCTAGCTGAGTTTGCATCTAAAAAAGGCATAGATGAGGCAAAGTTAATCCATTATTTTGCAATAGAACAAAAAAAACAATTAGATATTGCACTAAATAATGGGAAAATAGATCCTCAGATGTATCAAGATCTCTTACCTGATATCCATCATAGTATTTATAGAACTATTCATTATAATCCTAATTCTAAATAGACGTTTCCTTCTTGAAAATCAGCTGAAAAAAGGATAAAGGATAGAAGAAATTAGTAAGATTGAATAAGTACGCACTTATTCAACTAAACCGCCCTTTCATACAATAAGAAAAAACAAAAAGCTCTCACAAATGAGTCATACCTAATTTGTGAGAGCTTTTATTTTTTAACATTTAGATCTTACTAACACAAAGTAAACTCTTTTCTATATACATATAAAATTGTATTTCATTTTTTATAATGAAGACACCGTACTCAAAACCATGTCGTTCTAAAATACTCTTTACAATGGCTAACCCTAATCCAGTCCCTGATATTTCTTTATTACGTGAAGCTTCTAATACATAAAATGGTTCCCAAATTTTTTCGATATCTCCACTTACTTCAGGATTAATTCCATTTTGGATACTAAAATATATCCAATCATTTCTTTCTTCCAATACAATCTTAATATTTTGATTTTCTGTATATTTGATTGCATTTGAAATTAAATTATGAAATACCATTTTCATTTTATCAAAATCTGCATAAATACTAACATCTTCTACACGACAATCTATTTGTAAATGTATATCTTTGGCTTGGAATTCAATTTCATGTTTATCAATTACACTTTGAATAAGTGATACTACCTGAAATTCTTCTTTCTGCAGTAAGTCTCTTTCAATTTTAGAAAAACGAAGCAGTTCCTCTATTAAATTTGACATTTGATCCGTTTGTTTAATAATTGTATCTAAATATGTTCCATCATCTAGTCCATCTTGAATCCCCATTGAATATGCCTTAACTAATGCAATTGGTGTTTTTAGTTCATGAGTAATATCTCCCATAAACTGCTTCAAATGTTCATTTCTATCTGTTAAATCTTGATGAGCTTCATGTAACTTATTACTCATAATATTAATGCTACTAGCTAATTCACCAATTTCATCGTTTGTTTTTACCTGCGATTGCTTAAACTTAAGGTTAGAAATATCTTCTGCGACATCGCTTAATTCTTTTAATGGAGTTGTAATTGTTTTGGATAGCACCCAGACAAGTACAACGACAAGTAATATTGAAAATCCTAAAATATATAAATAAAATGTGTTAAGCGCCTCTATCAGTTCGTTTGAATGAGCAATCGAAACCCCTACTAAAATTAACATATCATTTTTAGCGATATATTTTGCAAAAAAGCTAGCTTTTAGCTTCTCTTGATCATATAATTTATTCGATTGCCCAGAACGCTTTACTTTCATTACCTCTTCTTTTGTAATCCAAAGCTTATTCAATGTCACCCTCTTATGAGCAAGCTGCAAACGTAATGCGTCATTCATTTCATCTTCTGTGCCTTTTATAGAAGTATAAACTATTGTTACATTGTTTTCATTCTCAATTCGATTGATCACATCTACTAGTGTTTCATCAGACGCAGATTGTATTTGAGTAGTAATTTTATTTAGACCTTCTCTTGTCTTGTATATATTATATTTCGGTAAAAAATAATTTATTAATAATAACGAAATTGTAAAAATAAGAATAATCGTTAAGGAAATACTTAGAAACAGTTTTCTACCAAGCTTATTCACGAGCATCCTCCAAACTATATCCTAAACCACGATGCGTTTTGATAATCTCTTCACCTATTTTTTTCCTCAATCGTCTAACATGTGTATCAACTGTCCGTTCATCTCCGAAATAATCAAATCCCCATACAATATCTAAAAGCTTTTTTCGTGTTAAAATTGTTCCTTTATGATTTAAAAAACATTTTATTAATTCTAACTCTGTTTTTGTAATTTCTAATTCCTTTTCATTTTTATATACTTTATTTTTCGTCAGATCTATTTTTAAATCTTGCACTTGGACGATATTCTCTTGATGTAACAGCTTTTTTGCTCTTGTCAGTAATATACCTGGATGAAATGGCTTTTTGACATATTCGTCCGCTCCGCTTTGCAAGGCCGCAAGTTCATCTTCATTTTCACTTTTAGCAGTAAGCATCAATACTTTCACGCTCGAGTTCTTTTTGATTTCCTGACATACAGAGATTCCATTCCTTTTTGGCATCATCCAGTCTAAAATAGCCAAATCAATTTTTTCTTCATAAAATATTTCAAGTGCTTCTTCCCCATCCTTTGCTAGGAGAACTTGGAATCCTTCTTTCTCGAAATAAGCTTTTAAAATTTTCAGCATATCTTGCTCATCATCTGCGATTAATACTTTCATGTGTTTCTTCCTCCATTAACTATCTGTAAACCTTATCATACCAAAGTAAAATGAGAAATTCATATTTATGGCGCTATCATACAATTTCTTTGTTACACGAATGTGACAAAAAATATTTATAGGATTTGAGGGCATAGTAAATATGAGGTGTTGTAGCATGTTTAAAAAAATAGGATTCATTTTTCTGTTTTCATTTTTATTATCAGCAAATGTTTTCGCAGAAACAAATAAACAAATTGAAGTTTTTGACTGTCAAAAAGAGATGGTCGTGCAAAAACAATCCCTAGACATAGAAATTCAAAAAGAGGCAATACAACTTGCAAAATCCATTACTGGAGCATTTAAAAACCTGAACGTTGTCCCTAAAACTGGCCATATGATAAAAATCCCTTTATCTAAACCGGTTACCATTACAAATCAATGGATTCATACAACGATAGATGAAGTTCTTGTACTCCTTCCGCTTAACGAAAAACCTTATATCATGATTTATGATGATGAAAATAATCCGCATTTTTATTATGTACAAGGTCATCCTGAACATTTATTGAAGCATTTAAAAGTAAAATTATAATTATTTATAAAAAAGATTCCATAAGATTGTGCCGTATGGAATCTTTTTCTTTATAATCTTAAATAATGAGTCGACCCTTGATATCCTTCACTTTTCCTAAATTCATTTGAAATATAAAATTGACTACCTTGTTTTGTGTCTGTATACAGAACAACAATTTAAAAATGCTCTTTTGCATCAGATAAGATTTTCTTTAATAATAAATTTCCTATTCCTTTCCTTCGATATGCTTTTGAAATATAAAACCTTCTTAAGCGTCCAATTGTTTCAGTTTTCGTATACAGATCTTGATTTATTCCACAAATTCCGATAAGAACTTCACCTTGAAAAACGCCATACAAGCACTCCCCCTTCTTATTAAATGTATTTGTTTTATTTCTGTATTCATTCACTAACTTTATAAGAAAGTTAAATCCTTCTTTTTTACTTTCTTCCATAAGATGAGTGATACCAACTTGTGATAAGCTTTCAATTTGTCTCGCTTGAAAATTCCACACCTCCATCCCCTACCAATAATATGTAATACTACAAAAAGGACTTTCCATTTAAAAGAAGTCCTTTTTTCATTCCTATCACACTACTATATTACTTTTCATATTCTTAATTATTTCAATAATAACCCTCGAAGATTGATTCGCTGCAACTTTTGCAAAGCTTTCATAAGATATAGTTGCCTCAGCATCTGCAGTATCAGAAATACATCGAATGACAAGAAATGGTACATCATTTATATACGCAACATGACCAATCGCCGAACCTTCCATCTCTACACAATGCGGCGAGTATTCAGTAATTAATTTCTCTTTCAGCTGCGCATCTTCAACAAAGCATTCCCCGCTAACAATTCTTCCCTCATAAACGTTTCCTTCTAGTCCAATTGTATTACATGATTGTAATGCAAGCTCTCTCAATTCCTTATTTGCAATGAACGTTTCTTGAAATGGAAATAAATTCTTCATTTGTCCTTTATCTACATCATGATGTGTAACATTCGTAGAAATTACGAGATCTCCAACTTTCATACCTGAATACAATCCACCTGCAACGCCAGTATTAATCATACAATCTACTTCGAATTTGTTTATTAAAGTTTGTGCACATGAAGCAGCATTCACCTTTCCAACACCACAGCGAGTAAGGATAATTTCTTTATTCATAAACGTTCCTTTATAAAAAGGCATTTTGGCAATCGTAAATTCTTCTTGAATCTCTAATTTTTCTAAAAGTATGTCTATTTCAATTTGCATTGCTCCAATAATACCGATTTTTTTCATTTGTCATTTACCTCTTCTCGATTACATATAAAGTTTAAGTTACTGAACGCTTTTCCGGACCCTCTCAGCCATAACGGATACTAAAAATTTGGGAAGGATAAGCTGCCTTTTTATTCTCTTAGGCTGTGTTACTAATCTATATAACCATTCTGTACCAGTATCCCTCATTAGTTTTGGAGCTCGTTTTACCGTGCCAGATAAAATATCAATCATACCTCCAATCCCAATAGATAACGGTATGTTTAATTCTTGAAGATTTTCATAGATGAATAACTCTTGCTTAGGAGATCCTAACCCTACCAATAGTAAATGTGGTTCGAATTGTTGAATTCGAAGTTTAACTTCTTCTATCTGCTTTTCATTTACAAAGCCATGTTGTCCTTCAAAAGTAGCATGTAGAAAACGCATTTTTAAATTCCCTAACGCTTTCTCATTACTTTCAGGTGCAGCACCAAAAAGAAACACACGGTATCCCTTTTGATTACAATACTCTATTAAGTCATGGGTTAAATCTGCACCTGTCACACGCTCTTTCAATGTTCCCTTTAAAATTTTAGAACCGAGTATCACACCTATTCCATCCGCTGTTATTAAATCCGCAGATAGTAAAATATTTTTGAAACGTACAGATTCATTTGAAGTTTCTTTAGCAGACATCACAATTTCAGGATTCGCTGTAACAATAAACTTTGGTTTGTGTTCCTTTTCAGATAGCCAATTTTTTAATAAATCTATTACTCTCTTATACTCTAAGCTACAAAATGGTATACCTTTTATGTATTGTTGTTCCATTTCTTACATACACTTCCCCTACGTGTTCTCTTATAATAAATGGCTTAAACTTCCTCTTTTACAAGCTGTAAATACTCATCAGCATCCTGATTTATTTGAAGCAATGCTTTCTCCCAAAACTCATGATCAGCAAGATCGATGTAAAAATATTGTTTCACCAACTCTTCGACTGGGCGCTTTCCAGTCTCACACAAGAATTTTTTATATTTTGAATGAAACTCACCACCTTCTTGCTTTGCAATTTCTAGTAATCCTAAACTTAGTAGATAACCAAATGTATATGGATAGTTATAAAATGGAACATTCGCTGTATAAAAATGCCCATACTTCATCCAAACAAAAGGTTGGTATGCTGTTAGAGAATTTCCATAAGCTGCTTTTTGTGAGAGTATAGATAAATTCTCTAATTCATCCGCACTTAAAGGTCCCTTTTGACTTTCTTCATAAAATGTTTGCTCAAATTGAAATGAAGCTCGAATGGCCATTACATAATTAAAGCTATTTCTGATTTTCCAGCTAAGCAATGATTTTCTCAGCTCTCTATGTTCTGCTGTTTTCACTAAGTAATCTACAAGTACCATTTCAAAGAAAATTGATGCTGATTCAGCCATACTCATTGGAAGATAATCATCCAAAAATGCGGTAGACTGTTCATGGCTCATTACATAAAAATGCCATGCATGTCCTAATTCATGGGCTAATATTCTTATACTATCAATTGTTCCATCATACCGTAATGAAATTCGAGATTCTCCTTCACTAAAAAAAGGAGCGCAAAATCCACTAGGAGGCTTATGATCTCTTGGTTCAGCATCTACCCAACCATCTATAATGGCGCGCTGTGCAAATTGTGCTAGTTCTTCATCAATACCCTTTAAGGCATCATATATATTTTCTATTGCCATTGAAAAAGGAATTTGAATCTGATTATTCTCTTCCAATGTCATCAAATCATGCCAAGTAAATGTCTCCTTACTTCTTTGATGAAACGCTATAACACTCGATAATTTTTCAAGATTCCCTTCAATAGCATTCCACATTTCCAATAATGCATGTTTAGAAATACCGTTTGCTTGAAGGGATTGCGACAATACCTCATTTTCTTGCAGTAGGTTACTTTTTATATTGCGCAATCTACCCATTTGATTAAGCACGTTAGCAAATACTGTTTTCTCTTTTTCTAGTGCCTTAGTAAAAGAAGAAAATACCGACAATCTTTCATGATGAGTTTCAGCATTCATCGTAAGATAGTTTGCTTTTCCAAATGAAATTACTTCATTATTATTATGTATTTCTAATTTATTTCGTAATTGTATGTACATGTCTTCCCAAGCTTTTAATTCGTTTTCTATAAAGTTGATATTTTGATATTCGGAGAAGTTACTTTTTTCACAATTCGCTTCTTGTAGTAATAAACGAACTTCAGTTTTCAAATCATTTATTTTTGTATGTGGTAAAACGACTGTAGATTCATCTACTTGTTCAGTAGATAGACAGTAGAAGTAATACTCTGCCTTTTCAATTCTTTGTATAATCTTTGAGAGGATTACTGAATCTCTACCTTCTTTATATATTTCTATTAATTGTTCAATTATCTCTATTTCTGTAGAAAACGTAGGGTCTTTTGTTTCAGGATATAATCTTTCCAAATCCCACCGCGTTGGATGATTGATGATTTGATTCATTTTATAGCCTCCTGTTTTTACAGATACTTACAACCATGCATTCATTAGCTAATTATATACGAATTATTTTAATTTTAATATCTTGAAATATTCCAACTTTTATGCAAGTATTTTATTTTCCTTTTCTATTTCTTCTTATTTATATAGCGTGCATTTACTGCCTCTTCTTTTGGGTATGTATAGATACATTAAACACATCAACGCAACTACAATCGGAATGGCAATTACATCACCAATAAACGGATATACTATTACGCAACATGTAAATGCTATTACAGAAAATAACTTTCCTATTCTATTCTTTATCAGTCTGATTCCTGCTGCAGTACCTACGATATACGTAACAATTCCTAACGAATTAGGGATTAATACTAATTTATCTAGGTTAATATGAAAAATAAAACTTATGAAAATCCCTGTTACTGCGATGAATCCAACTGTCATTAAGGCATATGTCGGTGTATTCCTTTTATTATTTAAATATCCAAGATACTTAGGTGCAAATCCTTCTTTTCCTAAAGAATAACCAAGCCGACTTATACTTGCTATAAATGCATTTGTTGTACCTAAGCAAATCATGAAAGCTACTAATCCAACTAACCATGCAAATTGGTCACCTAATATATCTTTGATAACGATTACTAGAGCAGTACTATTATCAGATTCTGTAGAATATGATTTCGTACCAATTACTGAAACGGCAATGCCTACATATAAAAATCCAATAATCACAATAGCAACTCCTGTAGAAAAAATGATATTCCTTTTTCTTGGAGATTTAAATTCTGGTGCTAAACTTGAAATTGCTTCCCATCCAAAAAAAGACCAAAAAATTAATAATGACGCATGTAAAATAGGTTGTATATTATTTACTGAAACCTTCATATTCATATTCTTCATTTCAATAGTAGGTAATGAGCAAACAATGGTTATGAATAAAATAAGAAAAGTTAATACGCTTATACACACTTGAAATACTCCACTCATTTGCAATCCAAAGAAATTTGAACAAATAGCTGTACTTAATATAAGAAAAGCAATTACATATGCAAAGTAAGCAGGGAAATCGAAGACTTTAGTAATATACATCCCGCCTGTTAGAGACACGATAATTTGCCCAACACTTCCAGCAATAAAAAAACACCAACCTATTATAGCTCCAACATTTTTCCCAAAAGCTTTTTCAGAAAATGTTGCAATTCCACCTGCACTAGGATACTCAATAGATAAAAAGGCAAACGTAAACGCAAGCGGGATACTAAGCAAAATCATTATAAACCAAGAAATAATAGCATCTTCCCCCGCTATACTAGCTGTCATACCTGGTAAAATAAGAATTCCTGATCCTAAAACTGCTCCTACATATAAAGCAGTTTCCTTTCGAATAGAAATCGTTTCTTTAAAATCATTAGACATTCTATGCACCCCCATTTATATTTAAATTATAGAAAGTTATTTATCTATTTTATATTCAAAAATGAACATAGTTTTTTTCTAAACTTTATATTATGAAGGTGTTTTAGTTATTTATTTTCACTTTCGTAAAGGAGTACATATTATGGATGAAATCGATAAAAAAATAATTTTACTTTTACAAGAAGACGCCAGAATGACGATTAAAGAAATGACGGAACATTTACACCTTAGTCGTCCTAGTGTTACGGAAAGACTCAAACGATTACATGATGCAGAGATAATCGAAAAATATACAGCACGTATTTCTGCTGATGCAGTTGGCAAAGGCATTCAAGCGTTTTTAAGAATAGAAAACTTAAAAATCCCCTGTAAAAAATTCGAAGAGAAAATATACAACGAACATAGAATACTTGAATGTCACCGAGTAACGGGAGAAAGTAGCTATTACTTAAAAGTAGCTGTACAATCAATGAAAGAATTAGAATCATTAATCGATATTGTAATCCCATTTGGTACCGTGAAAACCTCTATGATACTCTCCTCACCAATCCCTTATAGACCGATTATTGTAGAATAAATATAAGAAAGGAGTGGTCATAAGGACCACTCCTTTCTACTTTAAATTTTTATAAAACCATGACTTTACTAGTTTATTTCCAAATCTCATTTACCCATTCAGGATGATCAATAAATGGATTGCGATTATGCTGATATTTAGTAAAAATAATTTCATTACGCTTTCTTTCAAATTCATCAACAGGGTCTTGTTCATTCCATTTTAGTAAGACAGATAGTTTCCCCATATATGGATCTTTATTATTATTCACTCGCTCATTAAGTTCTAAATCTACTTCACCGTTATCTCCTTCATAACGAACGGCCATGTAAAATAACATTCTAGCGATATCTCCTTTTACACTATCACGAGGTTCCCAAGAATCACTATCAAATTTACATTCTGTTGCTTCCGAATGATTCACACCGCCATTATCAAAATCCAAATTTCCACGTGAACTATTTACAGATACATCCGTCGCTCTTAAATGGTGAAGATCCGTTCCTGGTCCTGCTGCTGTCCCAAAATCACCGTGAGATTTTGCCCAAACATGCTCTCGGTTCCAATTATCTACTCCTGAACCATTTGTAAATTTCCCTTGCGAACGTCCTGTATATAAAAGAAGTACATTATTTTTATTATTTGGATCTTCGTCAGTATCTCTTAGCGCTTCCCAAACCGCGCTGTATGATATCTTTGTATGATTATCAATAATAGTATGAAGTTCCTTTTTTAATTCTGAACCGCTTTTCCCCTTCGCACTATTATAATACGTATCATCATAATTAGTTGCGATTACCCCTTGATTTACTTTTGAGGCCGAAGAAGTTCCTTCACCATATACGGTATCTGTAAATGATAGGGATGAAGAACCTAAAATAAAAAATGAAGAAATAGTAAAAATAGCAAGTTTTGTATTTCGAAACGTCATATACAGCTATCCCCTTTAAAATTTAATATAAACACGTTAAATATCTCAAAATTACATACACATTTTCTCTCTTTACGATAGAAAATCCTATTCAGCCTGTATAAATTTCCATGCTTTTGGTTTATCTGTTTTCTTTCCTAACACAACCCAGATTTTCTCTTTTCCATTTTCTTGATAATTTACTGGGTATCCATCTGTATATAGGTAATACTCAGATGAATTATTCGGATTTGGATACAATTTAAACTGCGCAGTATTTGTTTTTTGTTTTGCAAGATGTACCCAGTTTGTCAAGTTAGAGTAGTTTAGAAATACGTAATTATCATAATTTGATTGCGTCATTTTCAGCAGTACACTTTCTCCCCTATGAAGAATACCGTTATTCTCTTTATCAAATACAAACTGAACTGGCGTACCATGAACTTTATGATCGTCTACGTAATTAGATAATAGTGCATAGTCATTCCTCGCATACACTTCAAAGGTCAAACCTCTATTTGAAAACTCACTCGGCACAATGAAGTATTTTTTATTTTCTTGTATTGCTTCTCCTTTAGAATCTTTTACTACAGTATTTTCAATATCTTCAGCAGCAGTTTTGCCAACGTATGTTTTAAACCATAAATGAATAAATCCCGCTGTATTTCTTTGCGCTTTTTCTAAACTCCTCTGAACAGCTGGCATAACTTCTCTTTGCCAAAGAGCATTGTTTCCTTTATTGTATTGAGTTTTAATATTATCATTGGTAATATTCATAATTTCTGCCTTAGCAAGTTTAGCGGTTTCATGTATCCACTGTTTCGGATCATTAGAATCGACTAAATTATATGTTCCCTTGTCATCCTTCACTTCAAATTGTGTATGAATTGTCGTCACATAATTTTCAAAGGCGCTATGGAACTTTAAGGCACTCATATCGACAGCTGTAAAATTAGCGGCATGCATTGGCTGAGTCGCATCTGTAAAGTAATGCGTTGCAACGCCTAAATAATAAAAAGCTTGTTTTTGGTCACCCCTCTTAAAGTATTCACCTGCTAATTTAAAATATTTATCTCCTTGCGAGAGGGCTGTTGGCTCTTCTTCCCCTTTATAGTTCTTTCTCGTATCAGGATCGTAGAAATGAGACTTCCACCCTCCTCTAATTAGCCCGTCAATGCCGATTGTACCTGTACCGCCATCGTTAAATTCATCACGGTAATCAGCATCATAAAGACCTCTTTCAAATAACTCCTTATATTCAGGAGTATTTAAAAATTGTAATTCATTTTCTTGAACCGTCTTATCTTGACTACGACTCATAATTTGAACCGCATTTCGCGCAATCCATAAGTGTGTGCTTTCATTAGGATGATGCGGATGCTCTGCAGACCACCTCTTCACACGTTTGTGCTCTTGGTTCTCCTGTTTCATTACTTCTCCTATTCCACAAGCTTCTGCTACTGTTGGAATTACCGCAGCACTAGAAGCAATTGCTGTTACGAGAGCCAATGTACATAATTTCTTTTTCATACCATTCTCCTAAGCCTTAATTTCATCGATAACGTAAACGATTTCACTTTGAAGTAAAAATATCCTTCTACATTAAAAATGTAGTTTAATAATAACTTATATATTTCGATTTATTTATGCAATTATACATATTTGATTACTAGCTAAAAAAGAAACAGTTCACAATAAAAATTTCTATGCAACGAAACAGAAAACAGAAGATTAAAAACGAGAGTTACTCTCGTTTTTAATCTTCTGACACCTTAGCTAAGAAACCATTTCATTTCAGTATTCTACTTAAATAAGCGACAGAGCATATTCCTGATACGAGTTCTCCTTGTGTCAATCCTTTATGTATACGAATTTGGCGGATTCTTTCTCCAATTTGCATGTCTGTTCCCCTCTACCTTTAGTGAATCTAATCCAATTCTTAATTTAATGCATTTTCGGTTGCTATTTCGAAATATTTTGCAGATTGTTTATACGCTCGATTATTATAAAAGTACTTTCCTAGTTCAAGGGCAAACTCTCGAACTAAAGAGTATTGCCTTTTTTCTAGTCCCATTTCAATTGCTTTTCCCATATTTTTTTCAAAACTATCATCATTTCCCCGTAATTTAGATATTTGGGCTTTAAACCCATAGAGTTGAACATGGGCGTCTGGTACATCACAAATAGCTAGAATATCAAAAGCATCATCTATCAGTTTATTAACAGTTTGCCAGTCCTTTCGCTCCATATGAATTTCTATTAAATTCCGTAGTATATACACCTTACCAGCTGTTCGTGTGAGGTGGTCACTCAGTTCTAAACTTTTTCCATAATATGTAATCGCATTCGCATAGTCTTGCAAGCCTTGATAAATTTTCCCGTAATTATACGCAATCAAACATACATCCAAAGGATTGTTATTCGTCTTCGCTTCATTTTCTGCTTGTTTCAAAGATTCCATAGCTTGTTCTGGTAGTTTATCCCTGTTGTATTGCATCGCAAGATTGATTAGCACATGTATTTTTTCTTGTTCTTTATTAAATTTCCCATACAATTTATAGGCTTTTTTGGCATACATGCGACTAATACTTTGATCTTTATAAAGGTGCATACGTATTTGACTTATGTTGTAATATATATGAGCATGTTGCTCCGTTTCTTCAGGACCAAGCATACTTTCAATCTTCTTGTAAATTTCATATGCTGTTATATAATCTCCTTTACTATAAAAGTATCCCCCTCTAGCCATTAGATAATATATATAATCTTCCGTATCTTGTGCTTCTACTTGATTCGGAATCACATGTGAAGCTTGATCGACAAGTGGTGCTGCATATGATATGTTATTGTTTCGAGTATGATAGTATATAAGAACACCGTAAATCTTTAGTAATAAAGGTATTGAATCCGTATCACGTACATACAACTCTAACGAAGATAATTCCGTCTCACTGATACTTTTATCTTGTTTATATTTTTCACATATTTTAAGAATGCTGGATTCTATTCCCTCATTCTTCCCCTCTATTAAAAAATCCCAATCAATATTGAGCTTTTGAGAAACCTTTTTTAAAAAAGGAGTAGACGGTTTAACTTGTCCATTCTCTATTTTACTTAAGTAGGCTATAGAACATATTCCTGATACAAGTTCCCCTTGCGTCAATCCTTTATGTATACGAATTTGACGGACTCTTTCCCCGATTTGCATGTTTTCACCCCTTATTTAAATATTCCAAACAACAAAATAACTACTCAAATACTGATGTACTCTATTTTAATTGTACTGTTGTAATTCTATAATTTCTATCCACTTGTTAAAAAAATTGGTAAAAAAGCAAATTTTTTTACTATTTTTTTCGTGGAATTTTACTACTTGTTATTAACATAAACCAAGGTTTATATTTTAAGTACGATAAACTTGCTAGAAAAAATTAAAAAACAAATAGAAACAATTGTTATTTTTATCATATCCCTAGCAGCTTGCACTTATTTTTTCACACAAATATGATGAATAAATTTCATACAATAAATTGGTATTCAATTTATCACACTATCCTATTGCATATGGACAGTCTATTACCTATTCACAATAAAATTTAAAAAACGTAATAGATAAAATAACAATTGTTTTATCAACTACAGTTTATCGATTATTGAAATCAAAAATATTTATTAAATAAGAAAGAGGGATGAATATGATTTGGAGAACGAATGACAGAAAGGCACGAAAAATAGTAAGATATGCTGCAGGATTTGTTATCCTTTTAATACTAGTATCCTTTATCTATCAGTGGAATAACGGTTTAGTGATTGATACGCCTGAGAGAGTTTCTTTCGGACTAGTTCTCACTACTTTCCTTTGCAGCTTTTTACCTATTAAAAAGCAAATAAATGAATAATAAAGAAGTACTTGGGGATGGATCTCAAGTGCTTTTTTTTTTGCAAGATGACATGTTATACCATTTAAATTATCTATATTCTTACCTGCATAACAAAAAGGATTGATCAAAAAGATCAATCCTTTACCCTACTTTATTTAAGAAGAACAATGTTAGAACGCCTGGTCCTGTATGCGCACCGATTGCTGCTCCAATTGTATTTACAATAAACACGTCACAACCAAATCTTTCCGTGATTAGTGTTTTTAATGCATTCGCAGTTTCTAAATCATCACCATGTGTGATTCCGATTGTTTGCCCCTTCAGTTCTTTACCGCGTTCTTCCATAATATCAACGATTCGGCCTAAAACTTTCTTTCTACCTCTTACTTTTTCAAGCGGTACAAGTTTACCTTCTTCTACATTTAAGATCGGCTTAATATTTAATAAGCCACCGATAAACCCAGCTACTTTACTTAAGCGACCGCCCCTTACAAGATACTGCAAGTCAGCAACTGTAAAAATATGCTCCATATGTTTTGTTAGAAAAGCAATTCGGTTCAAAATTTCTTCTTTTGATGCGCCCTCTTTCGCCATTTTCGCAGCTTCTATTACTACAAGCCCTTGCCCAAGTGAAGCGCATTTTGTATCAATAATTTCTAAATCTAAATCTGCATATGTTTCTTTCACTTCTTCTTTAATAACTACTGAAGATTGATATGTACCTGAAAGTTCAGAGGAAAAAGCTAAATATATACAAGGTGTACCTAGCTTTGCATATGTAACAAATTTTTCTTGGAATGTTTCTAATGATGGCAGCGATGTTTTATACACTTCGCCTTCTCTCATCTTTTGTAACAATTGAGTTGATTCTAATGTTACTCCGTCTAAGTACTCTGTTTCTACTTCATCATATACACGGAGTGGAATTAAATCTATATCGTAAGCTTGCAGCACTTCTTTTGGTAAATCCGCCGCACTATCCGTAATGATTTTAACACTCATTTTTAAACCTCTATTCTATTATAAGTATACTAATATAAGAACAATTACCTTTAAATTATATACGTAAAACAGGAATGAAGAAAGAGAAAGTATTATTAGACTATTCTATGCATGGAATGCCAAGAAATGAACTCCTTTTCAACTTGATTTGTAATGAGATAGCAAGATCATGTTGTTCCCTATATAATGAAAATATCAGAATTTTCCAAGGAGTGTATTGTATGAAAATCAAGTTTGCCTCATTAGAAGATTTAGAATGGATTAATCATCAATATAAAAAAGCTGGATTTGTGCCCAGCGACTTAAAAAAGATAAAGTAGCAATTATAACTTACAACGATGAGAATGCAGGATTAGGACGTTTAGTATATATTGACCAGAATACGATAGAGATGGGCGGTATTTACATACTTCCCAAATACAGAGGTTATAAATTAGCTGGAGACCTCGTTTCTTTTTTAGTACAAGAAGCCAAACAATCAGATGCATCTCATGTATATTGTATCCCTTTTGAAGAACTTGCCGCTTTTTATAAAAAATATGGTTATAAAGAAGTTGATACGGTTCAAGAAACTGTTCATCCTATTATCATAGCTAAATATAAATGGTGTTTACAAGAATATGATAAAAATGTTTTGTTGTTTAAATTATAAGTACTTTTAAATCCAAACTTCATACCATTCTTTGCTTCTTCAAACAAAAAGGCAGCATGTACAATTCATGCTGCCTTTTCATCTATGAACAATCCTATATATTATTTTTTATCCATCTGCTTTAGTGCTTTTTTAGGAATTTCACTTTGTTGGACTTCTTCATATGTTGAAATCCCTTTATATCCCTCGCTATTTGGTTCATCAAATACATACACACGTAAAAAAGCATTTAGCTTTAAGTTTTTATTAGCATCGAACTTAATACTCGTCTTATTTCCATCTTTATCATATGCAATTACGTTATACTCGTAACGCTTCCAAGTCGGATCATCTTTATCTACCTGATACTCTTTTCCGTTCTCCGTAATATGAACATACATTGTATCTTTACCCAATTTTTGCTTCATTTCAGCTAAATCCCAATCAAAACCTACCAAGGCAGTCATTAAAAGACCTAATAATACGAGAAAAGCAATCAAAGTTATTAACAGTTTCTTCATGTTTTAAACCTCTTGTTTTAATAGTATGTAACAACCCGTAAACTATCAGAAAGCTTTTAATTTATTTATCTATTTTCCTTACAAAAGCCTTACACTTTTGTAATAAATTCGAATTGATTTTGAATTAGCAAAGACTTCCTTTCCCTTCACTGAATAGCACTTCTCTTACCCAAACTTTTGGATGGTAATATTATAATTGAGAATGATAACAAGGAAACAATTTCATGTTTCCACCAAAAAGCGTTATAATAAACTGTAGCCTCTACGATTACGTTATAAAGGAGAATGAAACAATGGCTAAAATTAAAGTATACCAAGCAAAAGAAGAACACATGGAAACAGTAAAAGACATTATTGATGTTCAGGAAGAAAACCCGACTGCTGAACATTTACAAACTCTATACACATGTGTATTAGATACTGAAGATATGGCATTGCCTGAATCATATATCGAAGAAGATATTTTAATCGATTCTATTGAAGTAATGGTAAATGTTTCTCAAAATAAAGTAAGAGACCTAGGTACATACGATGTAATTGAAGTTCAAAACAAAGGTAAAAAAACACAAATCTTATTATTAGCGGACGAAGAATACGAAGTAATTGAAGGCTAATTCGTAGAGTTACATACGAAAAACTCCTTTCTAATCTAGAAAGGAGTTTTTCATTCTCTATGCTTTTGATGTCTCTGCTTTTATTTTTTCTTGTTCTTTCTTATATACCATTCTTTCATTCCCCATAAAGAAGATAAATACGAATGCTAGACCGGCTGGAACTAATGCCCATATAAATGTCTGAACAATAGAACTAGAAAGGGCTTCAATAATTTCATCTAATATTTGCGGAGGAATTTGAGATTTTGCACCTTCTGAAAGGATCGCTCTTGAATATCCTAGTACGTTGCTACCCACTCCACTTCCCATGCCTTTAAATGCTTCTTCCAATTTTTCTTGAAAACCTGTTCTTTGAATCATACCAAAGATTGTAATTCCAAGAGTCATTCCTAATGAACGGATAAAGTTACTCGTTGAAGTTGCTGATCCTCGTTGCTTCATACCGAAGTTATGGATTGCAGCCATACTTAATACCGAGAATGAAAAACCTACTCCCAAACCGATAATAATCATATAAATGGTTAACCATACACGGCTTGTTTCTGGTGTTAATGTGCTTAATAAGAACAATCCACCTAACATAATCACAGCTGAAATAATCATGATATTACGGTAGCTTAACTTTGATGATGGTATTATCCATTGATGCCATTAAAGTGCCTAGCAATAAACCGGCAACTACAAAGCCAAGTTTACTATTCTTCGCAACCATGTGTCTTACTCTCCCTCTTAACACTTATATTTGTTTATGTTCTTTTACAACTGATTTTCCTTTTTGATTAAAACTCGTATGATATTCCACAACACTGATTTCACAGCCAGGTCCAATTGTAACATTATTCCCTCTTACTATTTCAGCTATTGTGTGTTCTAAATAAATATCGTCCCCTTCGATAATTGATGTTTGAAGATTGCCAGTATGACTTGTGAAAGAAATAAATCTAGCTTTTTTTCGTACGGTAATCTTTTTACCACCTATTTCTCGCACTTTGCTTCCTTCAAAACAGAGTGTGATTTGAATGTTTTCTGCATTTAATAGACCTTCATTTTCAAGTCCCCCTGTTAGTAATAACTCTTCTACTTCAATGTCCTCCTTAACATGTAAAGCCCCTTTAATATCTACAACATTTCCAGATAATCTGCCTTTGACTTCAAACATACCTCTCACTTTCATCTTCTCAACGTGGCCATTACCTTGTACTTGCGCATTCCCATACACTTTCACATATTCTGCCTGTATATTTCCTTCTACTTCACTTTCTCCATAGACGACATAATTTTTTGCCTTCATATCACCGCAAACATCACTCGTTCCATACGTCTTAAATTCATTACAACTAACATGGTTAGAAATCGTTCCTTCACCACGGATTTTCACTTTATTATAAGCTCCGCCTGCTGAACTACCTGATCCGTTCACAGTGAGACTATGCTGATTTTTCATATCTATTCCTCACTTCCCCCAAAATTAAACTTGCTGAATTTCTTTTACTTTCGCATTTTTATCCACATGAAGAACTCCTGTATATTCAATCAGTCCAATCTCGCAATTTAGTCCTACCGTAACATTGTTACCTCTTACTGTTTTGATTTGTACGTGATCAATATCAATATTGTCACCTTCTAACAATTCAGCTTCTAAATGCGAACCAAACACGGTGTTAAAAAGTCTACTAAATGCTGTTTCTCTATGCCTTACTTTAATTGTTTGACCACCTATTTCTTTTGCTCTACATGTACCGTGAATATCGATGTCAATTTCATCTGCGCTTAGTAAGCCTCCAATTGTAAACTGCCCTTCCGACGAAAAGATATCTACTTCACAATTACCGTCAATAGTCGCTTGCCCCCGGATTTTAAGCTCTTCACCTTTCAAAGTACCACCAATTGTTCCTTTACCAGCAATTTTTAAATTGTTAGCCGTTACATCTTTTGTAATCGTTGCTTTTCCATCAATTCGCATATTTTCAGCGCTTACTGTACCGTCAACTTTACCAGACCCACTAATTTTTACGCTCTTGCTTTTCAAATTACCATTTACACTACCAGAACCGTTACATTCAAAGCTGTCACATTCAACATCACCGTTCACAGTTCCTTTTCCGTTTAATTGTACTTTATGAAATTCCCCACCATTAGAAGAACCGTAACCATTTATAATTAATTTTTCTAATCGCATCATTTTTCCCCCACTACAATAGTTTTGATTTTAACGCTTCTGTATATTGCATGATTGCTAAACGTACGACTATCTTCGTTCCTTTTTCAAAAAGTAAGTCATCTACATTTGAAACTAAGAAACATGTAGAAACACCAAGCTTTCGAACCACAACTAATTCGCTATTCTTTTGTTTCATGATTTCATAATGTTCGTGAAGTACTTGCAGTATCATCTTGCCTTCTTCCAAGCTAATTTCTCCAGATTGAAGCAATTCTTCTAAAATAAATATATAAAGAATATCAGCAAACTGAAATTCTGCCTGTTTATTCGTTTGTTCTATAAAAAATTGCACAACCGGTTCTGAAGCAATTCCCTTTCGGATGACGTCTTCTTTCGTTAAAGAAATCTCAGATACACTTGGTGAAAACATATTTGCTAGTTCATCAAGTGATAAATCTTCTTTCATCGTTTGAATTTTATCAATGCGCTCTAATATCTTTTCTTTCGGAAAAAATGTTTCTTGCCCTGTAAAAGTTGATTTTCTCACAAACCAATCTTCCGGTATTAAATTCTTTCGTTTCCACCTATATAATTGCCCGTATGAAATACCAGTCAGTTCCAATAAATCTTTTTTTGAAATTAAATCTGTACTCAACTGTATAACACTCCTTCCTAATATTAATGTAACATAACACTGTTACATTGTGAGTGGACGTTTATAAAAATATGCGTAACAATGTTCAAAGTCAAACTTTTATTCCATACAAAAAGGCCCTTTCGTACTCCATTAAATACCGAAAGAGCCCTTTTATATCAAGGTTTAAACCATATATTATAAAAATCAATCCAGCCTTGAGAGTTAATTCTTATATTTTGTACTTTTTCATGTGTACTTATGTGTTGTTTATTATGATATAAAGGAATAATATGAATGTTACGTAACAATGTGTCCTCCATATCGCGTAACAATGCCATTCGATTTTCTAAATTAGGTTCAATAAAGTACGCATGTAATTGTTCATAAAAGTCTAGAGAGCTATGCTGATTTATAAAACTATTTTTCGCAAGAAACATTTGTAGAAAACTTAGTTCTATTTGTTCACTAATTGTCGCACTATCATGAATTAAATCCGCTTGTTCCATTGTTTCCACTCGTAATAATTCCAGTGCATCAAGAAAATGTATTTCAATTGTAATTCCGTACTTTGCACATTCTTTTTGAATCCACTTAGAATCTTCCACATGATCTTGTTCTTTAAACGTATACAAGTATAATACTTCGCCACTATATTCGCCCTTTTGTAGAAGAGTGTCCACATCCTCATTTATGCTCCAAGTTGCACGATTTCCTAGTAATAATTCATCTGCTCCCTCACCGCGTTCTCCCTCTAACTCGTCTATTATTTTATTACTATGAATTATTCTATATAATGCTTGCCTAAATGTACTATTTTGCAAAGGTCCTTGTTTTTTAGTATTTAACGTAACATACGTTACGTTAGATTCCATTTTAGAAAGTTCTTTATGAGGGTTCTCTATCTCTTTATGCTCAGCTTTCATTGAAACGTCATACTCATCCGTACTTTTCGGTACATTCCAAAGTTCAATTCGATCAAGAAAGGGGCGTTCACGAAAGTATGAATTATGTGCTTCTAATACAAAGATAGAATCGTTATTTTCACGTAGTTTAAATGGCCCTGTTCCACTTACATTCCCTTCTTCATCTTCCGTTACAATAGAACACTGTTCTGTACCTAAAATATGTAATAACAACTTATTTTCTGTATGTAAGTAAACCTCCACAATATGTTCATTTACGATATGGATTCTTCCAACATGTTGCAACATCCACAAGTACGGATTATCCTCCGTATTCATAAATCTATTGAATGAGTAGGCAACATCATGAGCTGTGAAACGTTTACCGTTATGAAATTGCACACCTTTACGCAAATAAAAAGTCCACATTTTTTGGTCGTCATTATACTCCCAATGAAACGCAAGTCTCGGCTCTATTACATTGGTACTCTCGTTCGCATATACAAGCGTGTCGTAAACATGTTTCACCATATGACATTCTGAACGCATTGTAGCATATATAGGATCCAAAAGAATCTTCGGACGCATTTCAACTTGTAAACGAAGTACATCTTGTCTACCTTGATTCGTCATTTCAATTTGATAACCAAATATTGAATTTATCCAAGTTTGGAATTGTTTTTGCAACATTGGAAAATACTCCATATATTGTTCAACAAATTCTTTTCCGCCCTTTACATCCCCCTGTTTCGTTATTTCTTTCCCCTTTTCTAAAATTAAGGAAGTTGGATCTTTTTGAAACGATACCTTTGATCGATTCCCTCTCCCGCGTCCTGGAGACCAACAAACCCATCCTAGCTCTTCTAATTTTTTTATAATAAATTTACTGTTTCTATCCGTACAAAACAATGTTTCAGATATATTTTGTAATGTTATTTCTATTTTTTCTCCCTCTGGTATCCCTTTTCCATACCGGATCCAAAGCTGAACGTACTGATCTAGAATAACCATATTCATCCCCCTAAAAGGTGAAAAATCCCACTCTTTCATTCTACCCTTTTTCATTCCTTGCTTCTATCTTAAGATTTCCATATAGAAAGGAGGAAATAAAGAATGAATCATCTTATAAAACGTTATAGTAAACCGATTTGGATTCGACTACTAGGTGAATTGTTAACAAGAACAACTGAGGCGATGTTAGCGATAATTTTTATTGTACATGTGAATAAAGCTTTAGAAGGAAATGTCATCTTGACGATGCTTCTCTTTGGCTTGCAACCTCTTTCTGATATTGTGTTCACAATCATTGCTGGAGGTGTAACAGATCGCTATGGCAGAAAGAAAATTATGTTACTTGGATTATTCATCCAAGCAATTGCAATAGGCGGATTTGTTTTTGCTGCATCAGTACCCTTTTTCACTTTGCTATATGTACTAAATGGTATCGGCCGCTCCTTATATATTCCTGCTCAGCGTGCTCAAATTGCAGACTTAACTGCGCCAGAGCAACAAGCAGAAATATTTGCTGTTCTTCAATCAGTGGGAGCAGTCGGAGCTGTAATTGGTCCGTTCATTAGCGCCTTTATTTATGATAGTCACCCTGAATACTTATTTATGATTCAAGCTGTGACTCTCCTGCTATATGCCATTCTCGTATGGACGCAGCTTCCCGAAACAGCACCGAACATTCAAACAGCTCAAAAATCAGCACAAGTCACAACAAGGAAAGAATTTATTTTTAAGCATTATGCTGTATTTGGACTTATGATATCTACTCTTCCGATTAGCTTTTTCTATGCGCAAACTGAAACGAATTATCGTGTATTTGCAGAGAATATATTTCCGAATTTCTTATTCGTGCTCGCATTCATTTCAACTTGTAGAGCAATTATGGAAATCCTGCTACAAGTCGGTCTCGTCAAATGGTCTGAACGATTTTCCATGCCAAAAATAATCGTTATTTCATATATTTTTTATACATTGGCAGCCATCGGTTATGGTTATTCCACAACATTATGGTCACTCTTCTTTACATTACTTTTCCTTACAATTGGGGAAAGCATTGCTTTAAATCATTTACTCCGTTTTGTTTCAGGAATCGCACCAAGTCATATGCGTGGATTGTATTTTTCTATTTACGGGATACACTGGGACATTTCTCGAACATGCGGTCCAGTTATTGGAGCAATGATATTAGGTCATGTAAACGGCAGTACCCTATTTTATATTTGTGCCTGCTTATTAATCATTGGTGGAATCATACAAACTTATTTTGTTTCTTCCGTAGAACGTAACAAAGCAAAAGAGCTGTCTTTATAAAGACAGCTCTTTCTTCTTCCCTTGGCTAACCAGCCATATTATTAATACTATCCCCTGGAGAGAATACAGAAATATGATTGACTTTTCCAGTAGAACTCGGTATAACAAACTTCAGTTCAAATTGGTCATTCACTTTATAAATATATATTTTGTCATTGCCATTTACTTTAACTGACATCGGTTTCCCTAAAACTTTTTCAATGTCCTGTAAAGTAATTGTGTGAAGGTCTGAATGGTTGGAACGAACATCAAAAATTTAAGATCCTTTATTAAACCCAATAACAACCTTTTTACTTGTATAAGTAGAATGCATCCCTTTACCTGCTGGTTCAGTTTTATCAGCTTTCCCCCATACCTTTTCAACGTCTTCAATATCACCTGTATGTGCAGCAAATGCAACATTTGGTACTTTTCCTTGTTTAGCTTGTTCTAATATATTTTTAATTTGATTACTTATTTTAGGATCTATAGATGAATTAGGTGGATTGGGCTTTGGTTTAGAATCTGTTGATGAACTCCCTGAATCCTTGGATGGATTTAAAGAAGGTTTTTCATTTTTCTTTTCAACTGAATCAGCAGAAGAATCCGGTTCCACTTCAGAATTCTTCTCAGGTGTTTGCGTAGTTGATTTCTGTTCATCAGAATCCTTGCAAGCTGTTAGCGCTAGCATACATGTTAATACAAGAAAGCGCATTATCAGTTTCATACAAGCTTTCATACTTGCATCCTCCTAAATTATAATCCATCACACTACATTTCAACGTAAATCCATATCCTTTTACATCTGAAAAATCCTTCAACTTATATCCCACTTCTCTCCTGAATCAATTTAATCCTTCATATAATGAAAAGTTAACTGAGGGAGATGGCTCTATGCACTACTGATTATTAGCTCATCCCCATCATGATTTTATTTATCTTTATATGGTATATGCATTTTTTATTCTTACTTTCTTCCTTAAAACATATCTTTTTATTTGTTATACTGAATATATGATGGGAATTTTTTACTGGGTTAGATAACTATTTTTCTCACTTTAAAGGAGGGGTATAATGAATAAAGCAATTGACATACAATATATATGTCATTTAATATATCAAACCCTTTAAGTGAGTACGTTCAAAGAGAACGGGTAGAAGAAGCTAAAAAATTATTAACTTTGACTACATATCCTTTATCCGAAATCTGTACTTGGCTTAACTTTAATGATCAAAGTTATTTCACAAGAATTTTCAAGAAATTCACTGATACCACACCTAAACAATATCGTCAAAAATATGCTGTATTGTAATAATTAAAAAAGCTGCCCTATTAAAGGGCAGCTCCAAATATGTAGTTATACTTCAATACTTTTTCCATCTTCAACGATATGGTAAAGTAAGTGTGCTAAATGATGAATCGGACCATTTTCTTCCTCTTCTTCATCTGTTTCACCTTGGAATTCAAGGTCATTTAAGTACAGCGCTAAAAATTGATAGAATAATTTCAAATCAAATCCGTAGCAAGCACTTGGCTCTTCATGATCTCCTTCATATTGCAACATTAAGTATTGCTCGTTTCCTTCTGCATCTTCTGCATCAAAGAATACAAAGAAACCGACATTTGTATCTAAATCAAATAGATGACGAGTACCATTCTCTGTTGCTTTATTAAAATCCTCTTCACTTAACTTATGTACTGTTGTTGCTTTTGCATTGTCTTCTTGATGAAAGTTTACTGTAAATGATTTCAATGCTGACACCTCCTACCTCCTGATTGTATATCAGTAGCATAACAGATTAGGACAAATAATACAAAAATGGATCGCTGACAATTTTCAGCGATCCACCTAATTTCACTTTCGCAATGCACGGAGTAATAGGCTAACAATGAAAATTAAAGCAATGGCACCAATTAACGCTGGAATAATTGCATACCCTCCAATAACCGGTCCAAACGTCCCCAATAACGATGTTCCAAGCCAAGAACCGATAATTCCAGCAATAATATTTCCAATTACACCACCAGGTATATCTTTACCAACAATTAAACTTGCTAGCCACCCTAAAATACCTCCGACAATTAAAGACCATATAAACGCCATATCATTACCTCCTTCATTTTACAAAATAGAAAAATAATAACTATAAATTATTGCTTATCATTAGTTATGTTACTTTCTTTGATAGGTTATACTTTAAATTCCACGTAGTTCCTTTTATACGATTGAACTCCTACAGTTTTTACCTATTCAAAATAAATTCCAGATTATTCATCAACGATCTGGTAGCTCTATTTTCTATGAACAATCCGGTTTCAACATTGTTTTCATAAATTCTCTTTTAAACGCTTGATAATTAAAATCAACAGCAATCCTTTGTACAGGTCTATTGTTAAATTTTTTCAGTTTAGCAATTTTTCTAAAATCAGCTACACTTTGTCCTCTAGTTTCATCATTTGTTGTACTTATCCATATAGCAGACTTCTTATATTCAAAGATACTATCATTGATTAATGAGATAAATGGTAATAAATCATGAATCGGACTTCCACCAATTCCAGGGCATTCTTTTTTATAAAAGTTCTCATAATAAAAATCAATCATTGGCTTAATTAGTTTTGCTTGCTCTGTTCCCTTTTGATGAATAATATTTACCATTTGAGGAGTAATAAGTGCTCGCTGCGTTACATTTAACGGATATACACTAACATTCTTGGCATATTTCATGACAATATTAGTCGCAATGGGATCACCATAAAAGTTAGCTTCTGAAACAGGAGTAACATTACCTGGAAATAAAAATGCACCGCCCATTATATAATAAGAACATACTTGGTCCATTACATCTGGATACAAAAGAAATAGTGTCGCAAGTGAAGTTAAACGTCCTGTCGCCACAATAATAATATCTTCTGGACATTGTTCAATAAGCTTAATGACTTCGCAAAAGTTTTCTCTTTCCGGCCCTCTCATTTTCGGTGGAATAATTGATCCCAAACCGTGATCTCCATGGATTTCTGGAAAAAACAAAGGATCTTCCGCCGTCATTGGCCGACTTGCTCCTTTTATTATTTTTACCTTCGTAGCATAGTATTTCTCTAAAAAATAAACGTTTTCAATTACACTTTCTCTTGATACATTACCATAATCTGCTACAACCCCTAGGATATCAATATTACATGTTTTATCAGCATAAATTAAAGCAACCGCATCATCGATACCAAAGTCTCCAAAAAAGATTATTTTTTTATTTACTCCTCTCACCCTCCTCGCCATATTCTACTATTATTATTATGTGGAAAAGACAAGGTGGTGAAACAGTTTAAAAGAAAAAACCACCTATTTATTAGTGGCAATATAGAGAGTATAAAATTGTTTATATTTTATTACTTTATTTAACTTTTCATTTTTCTCTTAAATCCCCACACAGCAATTACGAGAATAATAATCGTATAGCCAATTATCCATACTAAAGGTACGACAAGATTACTGTACTCACCAGTTAAAGCAAATCGCGTAGCATCAACCGCATGAACAAATGGCAATGCATAACCGATTGTTTTAAACGTACCCCCAATCATATCTAGCTTAAACCAAGTGCCACTTAACCATGTTGTAAGATTGACGAAAATTGCAAAAATCCCGCCAACTTGCTTATCTGTAAAATGCGTTCCAAGTAGTAGGCCAAATCCAATATAAAGCATTGCAATGATAATGAGTATAAAAGCGGCAACTAGCACATTCGTATTAAAAGATAAGCCTAAGAAAAATGCTGAAATAAAGCAAATAACTATTTGAAGAATTGCAACCGGTAGCAGTGGAAGAGCGTACCCATTAATATAATCAGACGCAGACATAGGGGAAGCAAAAATCCGCATTAAAAACGAACTGCTCTTATCCTTACCAATCAGCATCCCTGAAAATAACGTTATAAAAGAAAAACTAAAAACGATTACACCTGGCGTTAAGTTTTCTATATTATAAAGGTCAAAAGGCATATTTTTCTGCATGATTGAAAAAAGACACATAATAATAACCGGCAGTACAATCCCAAAAAGAAGTGTAAGAGGATCTCGTAAAATCTCCTTACGATTGCGCGAAGCAAATGCTAAGCATCTCATAGTCCGTCCCCCTCTTCAGTTAATGAAAGGAAAATACCTTCTAAAGATGATTGTCCCGTATTTTCTTTTAATTCATTAATCGTTCCAAGTGCATGCAATTTACCACCATGCATAATGCCGACGCAATCAGCAAGTGCTTCTACTTCTTCTAGATAGTGTGTGGTTAAAATAATCGTGATTTTCCCCTTTAATTCAAGTAGCGTCTTCCATAGATCATATCTAGCACGGATATCCAGACCAAGTGTTGGCTCATCTAAAAAAATGATTTTGGGAGATGAAATAAGTGCCATCGCAATGCTTAACCGGCGCTGCATCCCACCCGATAATGTTTTTGCTTTATTTTTCGCTCGATTTGAAAGTCCAAACTTTGTCATCATTTCCACCGCTTTTTGCTTAGCCTCTTGCTTATTGCTTCCATAGATACTCGCGATAAATTCTAGATTTTCTTTTACAGAAAGATTCGGAGCTACCGCAGTTTCTTGTGGTGAAATGTTTATTTTTTCTTTTACTGCCGTAGGCTTTTTGACGATACTATCTCCTAACATCAAGGCATCACCACTTGTAGGTGTAAGTAAGCAACTAAGCATTTTAATAGTTGTTGTTTTTCCGGCAGCATTTTGTCCTAAAAGTGAAAAAAACTCACCCGTCTTAATCGTCAGTGAAAGATCGTCGACAGCTGTGCGCTCTTTAAATTTTTTCGTTAGATTTTTTATATCAATGGCCATTATTCATCACTTCTTCCTTCAAATTTCCTTGATTGAATCGCAGCATTAATTTGTTTAATATCATTTTTTGAAATCATGTATTGAATAGCCCATGTGATGAGATATGTACCTAAAAAACTAATAAAAAAAATCAGTGTGCCTTTAGTTGTTTTTGGCATCCAAAGTAACGTTACAATCGGCACCCATACTAGTACTGTTATACAAAAATGAACGATGTATTGTTTTAGTAGACTCCACTTCACTATGTCAAAAACTAGCGCACTTGTAGCAAATGTGACCCCAATAATCCCTGTTAACAGTATTTGTACCATAACAGCGTACATCTCACTTGCAAATAAAGAACGAAACTGATCAACAACTGGCATATATTCTCCTTGACCTAATGTGAGCGAAATAAGGAGTTGCACAATTTGTCCAATAATCACACCGATAACAAAACCACCAACAACTCGACTAAGTAAATTTTTCATGACAATTTCACCTCATATTCCAAACAGTTTCTTAATTTTTGAAACATAGCGTCGAGAAGCATACGTTTTGATATTCCCTGTTAATGACACGCCAATTGTTCCTGTCATGCTAATATCCATATTCGTAATCATTTTAATGTTAACAATCTCTGAATTTGAAATACGAACGAAAAATTGACTATTTAGTTTCTCTTCCAGTTCATATAATCTTGAGCGAACGGTATAAATACCAGCAGCAGTTTGGAGAAATACCTTCTGTTTCTCTGTATAGATTCTCATGATATCTTTGCATTCAATAATCTCAACACCTCTTTCTGAAAACACAGCTAACGAATCCATATGAGTCTCCGACAGCCGCTTCATAATATCAGATATCTCATCTGTCATTTTATCCGTTAGAATGATAATTTTCGGTTCTTTATAAGATGGATCAATCGACACTTCAAACTTCACTTCACCACTTCCCTTTCACTCGCTCTAAATATAAAAGCTATTTAAGTTACTGTAAATGGATTTTCGATAATCGGTCATTTTCACACGATAACTGGTCGAAAGACGAATGTAACAATTAGATATTCCAGGAATGCATTCTCTCTTTACCATAAAGTGAAACTTTAATCAGTGGGGGTTTTCTTCATCCCCCATTGATTATTAGCACTCACCAATCGGGCTTTTACGGGCAGTTGATCTCTCACCTAACTTCTTTGCTTTTGCTGAATTTTGAGATGGGAGTCTTACTACCCGTTAATGCGGGATAAATAGGCACACAAAAGCAGACCCTTTGTGTGCTAATTCAACCTATGTATTTCTAAACAAAAATCAATTTATTAAATTATCTTTCTGTATAGATATATAACTTATATCAAGACGGTCTAAATATTCGAAATACGATTTTTACTAAAAAGCTCACCTCTGTTAATCAAAAAACTTTTTACATTTCTATTATACATGAATAGAAAAAACGACACTGTCTCTTGTGTCGTTTTGCCTTCTATAATGAAACAATTTTATTATTTGTGAACAGCAGCTTCCACCTTTTTATACGACAAATATGCTAATACATTCTTACTCGTATCATACTTTGGATTGTTTCCTTTTCTGGGCTCCCTAACATGTGTCTTTTCAAATCCAGGAATTTCAGGCATGTTCTCCAAAAATTCAACAATCTCTTTTTCAGTTCCCTCGATACGTACACGAATCATGATGACTACTCCTTAATTCTCGTTTTCTCTGTAATAAGTATAACGTACTCGGGAAAGACTGCAAGATAATTATCTTTTTAAAGTTGAACTTTTTTGGCAAACAAAGAGTGCCATCTCAGTATAAAACGATTCTACTTTATTTTGTTCAATATGAATTTTGAAAAACTCCTTCATTTCATTTGAAGTTTTCATCATACAGTCTGTTAACTTTGATCGCGTTTGTTGTGGCATATTCATCATATTGCACCACCACTCAAAATTAAATTGTTTCTCAAATGTGAGACATGATTGCATTTGTAAACCTTGCTTTTCTAATAATGAAATCCATTCGTTTTTTTTCAGTGCCCTTTGATGACTCGGATCACGTTTCTTTTCCATAAAATTATAAAATGTATCATATTCTTGATTTTCTGGTGAAACGTTATCAATTAAGATAAAAAGTCCCTTTTCTTCTAACGTGCGATGTACTTCAAAAATAAATTGTGAAGGATTTGAGAAATGATGCGCTGCAATACGACACACAATTGTATCAAACGATTCATTAGAAAATGGTAAATCCTCTGCATTTCCAGCTACAAATGAAACATGATCATGCCCATTAGCATGAATGAATTCTTTTGCTTTCTCCAACATTTGTTCCGTTAAATCAAGAGCGACTACACTTTTGAATAATGGCGCTAGCGTATTCGCTACATGTCCACCACCTGTAGCGATATCAAGAAGACGAGTGTTTTTATGATTTTGCACTTGCTGAACTAAATATTGTAAATCTGATCCTTTTGCATGAATTTGACTTTTAACATACTTTTCAGCATTACTACCAAACTGAGTCTTTATAAGTTCTTCATTACTCATTCTGGATCATCTTCTTTCTACATATATTTACATATTCTTTTCAGCAAGAATATATAAATATCCTCTTTTAACTACATTCTGAAGAAATCTTTCACAAAGAAATTTCCCTTTATTCCTTCGATATTCAATGGACCAAGACTTCCATTCTATTCTCACTTTTTTCTCGTTTTATATATTCACATACATTTGTACGATATACTTGCACGGTACAAGGAAGCGACAATATGAATACTTTGTTTACCATATTTTCTTCATACTCATCCATCCATTCCTTTGCCTCTACACAGTGATTCAAAATCAATGTATAGAAACTCCTAAATTCCATTTCTGTTTTATTCACTCCTATTTCTCTAAGCAATTCTTTACATAATAACGAGCGTCTATTAATAAAATGAGGAAAGTAATATGCATAAATCATTTCACGGCACTTTTCTCTAATCATTTCTTCAAATTTCATATGATATATTTCACTCCCTACATAGAACGCCCCTCTCATTCCCCCACTATACTCCCGTAAAAAATCTTCAATTGTATGATACGTATAATCTTCGTGTGTTTGATTCATATGTACCAAAACACCACTAGAATTCACAATATATTTAGGGGCTGTTATGTAATAATAGACAACCCAAAAACAAAGTTTTTCTATTATTTCCTCTTCTTGTTCCTGTAAAAACTGATCAAGCAATTTCTTGAAAAATTGTTGTATCATCAACTCGCCTCCCCTCATACATTTTAAATTTATCCCCATTTACTTTCCAATGTGTAAAATTTGTTTTTAACCCTACAAAAGCAAATTTTTATCTAAATCAAAAAGATTGAACTTTGATTATCAAACACGTAATATAGACTCTGACTCTAAAAAATAATGATTAACATTTAGGAATGACAAGGAGGATTTATATACGATTTTTCCTAATTTATAAGACGGAGAGGTTTTGTTATGTGGCGTAATAGAAATGTCTGGATTGTTCTTATCGGTGAATTTATTGCCGGACTCGGTTTGTGGCTTGGGATTCTTGGCAATCTAGAATTTATGCAGAAGTATGTACCTTCTGATTTTATGAAATCAGTCATTTTATTTATTGGATTATTAGCAGGTGTTCTAGTTGGACCTATGGCAGGACGAGTAATTGATCAATATGAAAAAAAGAAGGTTCTCCTTTACGCAGGCTTTGGCCGTGTTATCAGTGTGATTTTTATGTTCTTCGCTATTCAATATGAGAGTATCGCCTTTATGATTGCATTTATGATCGCCATTCAAATTTCGGCGGCCTTTTATTTCCCTGCTTTGCAGTCTGTGATCCCACTTATCGTTCGTGAGCATGAATTATTACAGATGAACGGTGTACATATGAATATCGGAACAATTGCTCGTATTGCTGGAACCTCCCTAGGCGGTGTTCTTCTTGTAGTGATGAGCTTACAGTATATGTACGCATTTTCAATGGCTGCCTACGCTTTATTATTCCTTTCGACTTTTTTCCTACAATTTGAGGATCGAAAATCAAATATATCAAGTAACAAAGCAGCGAAAGATAATAGTTTTATGGAAGTATTCAGGATATTAAAAGGGATCCCAGTAGCATTCCGTGCACTTATTTTAAGCATTATCCCCCTTTTATTTATCGCAGGTTTCAATTTAATGGTAATTAATATTAGCGAAATGCAACATGATCCTACAATAAAGGGATTTATTTATACAATTGAAGGGATAGCATTTATGTTAGGAGCCTTCGTTATTAAACGTTTATCCGAGCATTTCCCACCAGAAAAATTACTTTATTTCTTCGCCTTTTGTACTGCTGTTGCGCACCTCTCACTATTCTTTAGTGATGTAAAATGGATGGCACTTACATCGTTTGGTCTGTTTGGATTTAGTGTTGGCTGTTTCTTCCCGATTATGTCGACAATCTTCCAAACAAAAGTTGAAAAAAGTTACCACGGCCGGTTGTTCTCATTCCGTAATATGTTTGAAAGAGTTATGTTCCAAATTGTCTTACTTGGAACAGGTTTTTTCCTAGATACAATCGGGTTACAATATATGGTTCTTATCTTTGGTGTGATTTCGTTACTTATTATTGTTATGTCTCTATCAAAACAAAAACAAGCAAGTAAAAATGCTTCTCAAGTATCGAACATGTAAAATCCATCTCAACATTGAGATGGATTTTTCCTTTATTGTAAGAGTTGACCTAAGTCTCCGGTTGTTACATTCCCGCTATTGGCTTCATCGGTATCAATATGCATATCTAATGCGTACGTATCTTTTACACGAATTAATACTTGATTAAAAACCAATCCTCTGTCTCCTTCTACTTTAACACTTACATATTGTCCATCTTTTACTTGAAATTCCTCAGCATCTTGAGACGTCATATGGATATGACGCTCAGCGATGATTACACCTTTTTCAATTTTTAAAGATCCCTTTGGACCAATGAGAGTAATCCCTGGTGTTCCATCAATATTGCCTGATGCTCGAATCGGAGCATCTACTCCTAACTTACGTGCATCTGTTTTTGAAATTTCAACCTGTGTAAACTTCCGGATAGGACCAAGAATACGGACTTTCGAGATTTCCGCCTTTTCAGTCTGAATCGTTACTGTTTCTTTTGCTGCAAATTCTCCTGGTTGTGAAAGTTCTTTTGCAACCGTTAGCTCATACCCTTCCCCAAAAAGTTTTTCTAAATCTTCGTTTGTCACATGGATATGCCGATTTGATACACCAATTGGAATTTGTTTCATGTTTATCTCTCCTTTTTTCGATTTACAATTCATATTCTTTCCTAGTTTGTAAGTTTAGTTACACATTTTTTTACTAAAGGCAAAATCACGCGATGTACATATGAACATTTGCTATTTTAAAAATTTCTTCAGCACCTCAATTCCTACATAAAAATTAAGTAAGTGAACTTTTAATTTAAGACATGAATTTATATTTTCATGAAAAAGTGGTAAAATGGTAATACGTTTGTTTTTTTCAGAATTATAAAAACAAATATAATACTAGCAGTTTTTTATAGGGGGAGTTTCATGACTTACACATTAGCAACTAGAATGAAAGCATTTCAATCTTCTATATTTAGTGAATTAGCAGCTTATAAAAAAGAAAAAATTGCAGCAGGTCATCAAATGATCGATTTAAGTATTGGCAATCCCGATATGCCTCCTGCTGATATTGTAAAAGACGCTATGGTACATACAGCAAATAGAAAAGAAAGTTATGGTTATACATTAACAGGTATTCAAGAATTTCACGAATCAGTAACTGAATATTACGATAACAATCACGATGTTACATTAGATCCAAACAATGAAGTTTTATTATTGATGGGTTCTCAAGATGGACTTGTTCACTTACCTATGGTTTTTGCAAACCCAGGCGATCTTATTTTAGTACCTGACCCTGGTTATACAGCCTATGAAACTGGCATTCAAATGGCAGGCGCAAAACCTTATTTCATGCCTTTAAAGAAGGAAAATGACTTTTTACCTAATTTACAAGATATTCCTGAGGAAATTGCCACACAAGCAAAAATGATGATATTAAACTTCCCTGGAAATCCAGTTCCAGCAATGGCACATGAAGATTTCTTCAAAGAAGTAATTGCATTCGCAAAACAGCATCATATTATTGTTGTACACGATTTTGCCTATGCTGAATTTTATTACGATGGAAAAAAACCAATCAGTTTCTTATCTGTTCCTGGAGCAAAAGAAGTTGGCGTGGAAATTAATTCCTTATCCAAAAGCTATAGCCTAGCAGGTAGTCGCATTGGTTATATGATTGGAAATGAAGAAATTGTAGGTGCACTAGCGCAATTTAAATCAAATACAGATTACGGCGTATTCTTGCCAATTCAAAAAGCAGCATCAGTTGCTTTGCGTCAAGGCGCTGATTTCTGCGCCAAAAACCGCATCGTTTACCAAGAACGCAGAGATACTTTAGTGGACGGATTTGCTTCTTTCGGATGGCACGTCGATAAACCAGCTGGTAGTATGTTCATATGGGCTGAAATACCAAAGGGTTGGACTTCATTACAATTTGCTTATGCATTAATGGATCGTGCAAATGTCGTTGTAACTCCTGGTCACGCATTCGGGCCACATGGTGAAGGATTCGTTCGTATCGCACTTGTTCAAGATAAAAAAGCATTACAACAAGTTGTTGAAAATATTAAAAATAGCGGTATTTTCTCTCAAGAAAAAACAGAAGCTTTAGTCGAAAATTAATGATAAATCCCCTGCTTCCTGTAAGTTGGGGATTTATCATTTAAAATTGGAGGTCTTTATAAATACGATAAATATTACCGATACACTTCCTCATCGCTACCCATTTTTAATGATTGATAGAATCACAGAAATTGAAGACGGAAAATCAGTGAAAGGATATAAATTAATCACAAGTAATGAATGGTTTATAAATGAGAATCAAAACAATATGCCTCACATGCTAATTGTAGAGGCACTTGCACAGCTTGGAGCATTCGTAGGAACAAGTGAGTCGAACGGATTAGGATTTCTCTCCTCATTAGACGGTGTAACATTTAATGGCACTGCTATACCTGGTGATAAGCTAGATTTACAATATGAAGTTTTGCGGAATAAACGAGGGTTTATTCTCGGAAAAGGAATCGCCTCTGTAAATGGTGAACCAATTGTTATAGTTGAGAAGTTATTAGTTTACATCAGTAAATAAAGAGTCAATGATATATATTTATTTCTTATAATTATACAATGATAAGGGGTACAAAAATGAAGAGCGCCGTTGGTATTGATGCTGGAGGAACATTAACAAAAATCGCTTTTTTTAATGAAGACAATACACTACATTTTGAAAAATTTTACTCCCACGAACAAAATAAGATTAAAAATTGGTTACATAGCAATACATATATTCGTAAATTATCTATAACTGGTGGTAAAGCTGAGCAATTACACACATTATTTTCAGGAGAATATCAGATAGAGTCCCTCCCAGAATTCGAAGCTACGCTTGCAGGTGTTCATTATCTCATTAGCAAACAAAATCATTCTATTCATAACTTTGTTTTAACAAATATCGGCACAGGAACATCCATTAACTATGTCCATAATAAAAGTTATACTCGTGCTGGTGGAACTGGTGTTGGTGGAGGAACGATCATGGGATTAGCAAAACTATTAACAAATGTCGATCGTTTTGAAGAAGTCATCAAGCACGCAAAACTAGGATCACGGCAAAATCTCGATATAACCGTTGGAGATATTTATAGTGGAATTCTATCTCCTATTGATAATACTTTAACAGCTAGCAATTTTGGAAAAGCCGCTATCCATGAATCTGATGGTAACCACTCCGATTTACTCGCTACTCTTCAAGGTCTTGTTGGCGAAGTAGTCACTGCGCTTAGCCTTCAGTTTGCAGAAACAAAAAATCTAGATCATATCGTTTATATTGGATCTACACTATCCAATAATACACACCTACAAGAAATTATAGGTAGCTATACTGTGTACCAAAATAAAAAACCTATTTTCTTACAAGATCATGGTTTTAGCGGGGCGATTGGCGCTTTATTGAGTATAGCAAAATAAATGAATAATAAAGAAAGGAGCCTCTTTGAAAGAAAAAACATTAATCAGAATTGAAAAAGATATCGAAAATCATGACTTAGGAAAAGCTAGAGATCGACTTCATGGCTTAATTCAGGCTTACCCTGAAGACCTTTCACTTCGAAAAAAATTAGGCGATATTTATTTCCGCCTGCAATATCCAACAATGGCCGGACGCTATTGGTATCTTGAAGAAAACAAAACACCTGAAATGCTTCAAGCATGCCAACAATTTGAAAAATCGATGGGCAATAGTCCCAATGAGATTGTAAGAGCTCTGAAATTTAAAGGTGATTCTGCGATAATTAATAACCTTTCCTTACAATATAATAACCCTACTATACAAAGTCGTGTAGTCGAACAAATTGTCCAAGGACCTGAAGAAAATTGGAAGGATAACTTCGTTCACTTTGGATGTATTTCTATAATAGTGGCAATCTTTATTTCTACTTGTATTGGTCTATATACTATTTTCAATTGGTTATTTTCATAATATATGATTCAATACAAACCCCTTACTTTTATCAAAAAGCAAGGGGTTTTGTACTAAGACTTACAAAGGAAAGAAACTTATTGAACTACCCCCGCCTACCTCCACACGAGCTTGAGGTGGGAGATTCTCCTGTCTCTGTCCTCACAAAAACAGTTCCTCTCGTTCAACAAAGAGGATACAACGATATAGAGTTCGGTAGTGTCTATATGTAATGTAAGACGACCCATTCTATCTTCCGACGAAAAGCAAACAAAATAGGTACCGCTACTTTTTCTTATATCGAGGCTAGAACACTTTGTCATGCATCCAGTTCCTAGACTTATTATCTGCTCTGGTAATAAGCGTAAAAATCTGGGACAAAGTGTTCTTTTTATCATGCAAATCGTTTTCCTAGTTTTTTCTTTTCATTTTCAAACAAGTGTAACCGTTCGATTTGTAAGACTTCTTTCGGTTGATCTACATCGTATAGCTGATAAAAATGATGCGTGCGAATATCCAATTGATTGTTTAATTGATACCAATGACTCCAGTGATGTGCGTCTTTCTTTGGAATATAAGGCTAAAGCACCCGAGGTACTTTTTCTTTATACCCTAATCCCCGGCGACCAATCGTAAAAGCTGCGGATTGATGAATAGAGATACCGAATTTCCGCATGTATTTCATCTTTCCGGAGATTGAAGTGTAAGCGGGATTCACTTGAAAGACAGCCACGCCCCTTTTATTTGCACGATTCAGAATTGCACTTGTCATCTTCACATACGCAAACATACTCCTCATTCGATTCGCATGTTTATTTCCATATCGAGTCCCTGTTTTCGATTGGGTTGTATCTAACTTCTCGATGACAATCGGCTTGTTATACCGTTCCGCTAAGTCCACCAAGCAAATCGCTTCCACTTCGATGATTTTTGTGATTTGTCCTGCAGATTTACCCATGATAGAAAAACGAAGGGAACCACTTCCTTTATAATTTCCATCCTTTGTTACATGTGCCCAAGCAAAATGTTCAAGATTACAATCTACACCGATGACACCATCTGATGTACTGTAATTCGTGTGTGGATTTTCCGGTACATCGACTAAACATTTCACAATATAATAGGAACCATAGTCTTCCACAGACCATGCAATCGGTTTGCCATACTTTTTCTTATTCTTACACTGTAATTGGGTTGTGATTACTTCTTCAATCATTTCTTGCCCATACGGGAACGTAACAGCTGGAAACATAAATGTTTTCCCGGAACTTGTCGTCATCCATAATTCTTTTGTCTCGGGCACATACTGAAATACAAAATTGCCATGTTTGGCATCTTTCCGTCCAGATAGGATCAGTTGTTTATTTCGAGCACGGGAAAATAATATTTTCCATTTGTCATGGTTACGTACAAACTCGCGGATGGTAAATTGCGAGCGAAACAGTTTTTTGCTTCCAAATACTGCGCTTGGAATATACGTTTGATCGGATAAAAGTTTTTGCGTTAAACGGGATTGTCTGTGAGTGAGATGACCGATTTTCGCCTGAATTCTTTTGATTTGAACATCTAAGTATTGGTGTTCAAACAGATATTCACTCCGCCAAATTAAGGTGTCTTTTTTACGGGATAAGGAGATGAGGTTGTTGTGCTTCGCGAAGCGGGTGTTTTTCGGAAACGTCAGCGTTCCTTTCACACAACTTTGTTTGATTTTGCGAAGATTTGTTAGTTTTGTCCGTTCTTGTTTCAACTTTTTCTTAAGCTTCTTAAGCTTCTCTTGCGTTTGCTTCTCATACAGTTTTTGTAACGCCATTAAACCTGTAAACAACGCCTTTGCTTCTTGCGCCGCACTGTTTGCATAATAATCATTCAATTGATAGTTCCGCTTGAGAACGAGATGAAGACTGTCCGTATACAACTTACGGTTCCAACGTTTTTCACGAACAATCGTTTGAAACGCAAAGCGTTTTGCCTGATTAAATGTTTCGATTGTCTCTGCCAATGCATCTACCATTTCACGCGGTAAATCTATCTTGTAGATCCGTTTCGAAAAATACGCTTTCTTCACCTGTTCTCACCTCCTTTTATTTGATAAGATCATTATACACCAACACAAACGTACGTTCTACAAAAAAAGAGACGTTTTCTTTAAAAAGAAAAAACCGAGAAGAACCAATTTTTTTGCTCCTTTTGTACGTCTTCTTGAACTAGAGCATCTGTTACTTTAAGCACAATTCTTCACAATGTGTTTTGTTAATTACATCAAAAATAGACGATGCCTTATTTTAAAGCATCGTACCTGTTAGCTAAATATTTGATTGCTGTGTATTATTTGGCATACTTCTACACCAACTAATAGCAAATAAACGATTGAATTTGTCGTAAGCTTATTCCAGAATAAACCCATCTAAATCCAGTCCAAATGTACCCTGAGACAGAGTTTCGACCAACAAATATTGGATAAAACCAAAATTGCTGAAAGCCTCTCAGCCATACATACGTGTATCTGAATAAACATCTTGCAATACCGCCTGGATCAACTGCATATGCTTCTACTTGTTGTGGGGGAACAAATGATGGCGGTGGTGAAGTTGGCGGTCCAGCCACTGAACCTTGACCAGGTGGTACAAACGGAATTTGTCTTTCATCAAGGGTTACATGGTAATAATTCTCCTCTTGGAATGGAGTTGAAGATAAATAAGCTTCCTGACCATATGGATTGTTGTAATACAGAGGTATATGACTAGGATACATAAAATGCACTCCTTTTCTTTTTAATCTCACATCAGCATATTCTTTAGTCATTGACCTATAAACTTGTTCTCTCATAAATGTGTATTTATCTATAAAATAGCTATTTCTTAATAATCACTCCTGTAAACCTTACAAAATTGTTAGCTCTTACCTGGTTTTATGGAACAATTGAGCTCTTACTCTCGCTATATATCACATTTTCCTAACCTCTTATGGGCATCCACACAGTCATATAGGTTTTGACCTACATATTGTACACAAAGTAATTACTTACTGTTTTCGGGAGATTATTGGTACACCGCCTACCTTAAATCAATGGAGGTATAAAAATGATAAATTTTAATTCTTTTCATGGGACCGTCACCATGATTAATGATTTCATTGTAGGGCAAAATGCCGAAGGAGAAGGCTGCTATAAATTAATGTCTGTAGAAAACGGATTAGGGAATATAGTAAATTTCGTCGTTTCACCCACAACTTACTTTGTAGACCATGTAGTGGTATCAGTAGGAGATAAAGTGACTGGATACTATGATGGGAATGCACCTGTTCCTCTTATTTACCCACCACAATACCGAGCACTTGTAATGGTAAAAGATAGCCCTTATCAGAATGTAAAAGTAGATTATTTTGATAGTCAACTGATAAGTAGTGATGGACGATTACGATTAAATATATCTCCATATACCCAAATAGTATTAACAAATGGGCAACCCTACTCAAGAAACCCTACGAACCGAAATCTAATTGTTATCTATGGACCTGCCACAAAAAGTATCCCAGCCCAAACCACACCCTATAGAATCATAGTTTGGTGTTAAAGGTTATTATAGAAAATATCTATTTCGCAAATAGTTGTTCTAACACAAAAAACTCGTCCGTTTTTGGCGAGTTTTTTGTGCTTTGTGCTGGGCTCCAGAAACTTCATCCAAAGTATGTTCGCTATTTTGGCTTTTAAAAGAAAAGATTGAACTACTATTATAAAAGGCTTTTTCAATTAACCTGCCCGATGGCACAATAAGAAAAATGCGTCTCTACTTATTGTAGAAACGCACCCGTTAGCAAAAGAAGAAATTAATTCATCACCCTAGTCTTATTCCGCAGCAGATGAATGTGTTTTAGTTACATGAACTGACTGTAAGAATACATTCATCTCCCCTACAGAATACATATATAACTCATGCATCGAGCGCGTACATGCAGTATAAAATAATTTCCGTTCACTTTCTCTGCCATATTTTTTCTTTGATACATCATAGATGATAACCGCATCAAATTCTACCCCTTTCGATAAATATGATGGGATAATCAAAACACCTGTATCAAACGAACTGGTTTCTTTCTTAATGAGACGAACTTGTAATGATCTTTGTAGTGCAAGATAAGCTTCTTCACTTTCTTCCGCTGTTTTACAAATAACCGCAATTGTCTTGTGACCACTTTGCTTCAACTGTTCGATTTGATCTACAATCTTTTTATGATGCTCCTCTTGATTTTTCACCTCTATTACAATCGGTTGTTTCCCATCACGCTGAAACGGTTCAATTTCATCACCATTCGTAATTAACTGCTTTGCAAATTCAATGATTTGTTTTGTGGAGCGATAACTACGTGTAAGAACAATTCTTTCACTCGACTCTTCTCCGTACAACGTACTTAACTGTGAAAATTCATTCTCTGACGCGTGTTCGTAAATAGTCTGATTAAAATCACCTAGTATCGTCATTTTTGTATGCGGAAATATTCGTTTCAAAAATGCATATTGAAATGCAGAATAATCTTGCGCTTCATCAATAAATATGTGCTGCACAGATGTATTTTTTTGCAATTCTTCCAGTTGATCTTTTAAATATAAATAAGGTGTTGCATCTTCATATGACATGTAAGAATTTTGTATTTTTTCTATTGTTTCCTTACATATTTCGTTCCATCTTTGCGGTAATTTATTTTCTTCTACAAGTTGTTTAGCAAACTGCGGATCTTTAAATAACTGCATATAAAGTGCTGGTGTATGAATAAATTGTAATTTTTTTACACGTCTTTTAAGCGGTTTAAAATGCTCTTTTACAACAATCGCTGCTAGCATCTTCTGTTCCCGCTCAAAATCATCAAATGTACCATTTGAATGTTCTTCTTCTCTTTGCAATTGATGATACACTTTCGCATATGTTTCTTTATCTAATAGCTGTATTTCTTCTTCCACCCACAACTCTTTTCTCGCTATTTTTTCTTGTTTTCTTAACTCTTTTAATAACCACTCAGAAATTAATTTGATTCGATTTGGAATTCGGATTGAAGAATCAAATTCATAAAACTTTTCTTTCATTTGTTCTTTAGAGATTAATACTTCCCCTCTAAATTTTATATCTTTAAATAACATACCTTCTCGTTGTAAATAAGATACATACTGATCTACTACTTCAAGAAAATCAGTGCTTGCTTTATACTTGATTCCTTCTAATCGTGTTTCATAGCTTTTCTCTTCCATTCTTGTCAATACATATTCCATCTGTGTAAATGGATCTTCTAGTTCAAACTTCTTATCAATATGACGTGCTAAATATTCTTGGAATGTCGTTTGCTTCATATTGTCTTCACCAAGTTCTGGTAGTACCGTGGAAACATAACTATTAAACATTGAGTTTGGAGAAAAAAGAACGATTTGATCAGCATGTAAAGAATTCCGATATCGATACAATAAATAGGCGACGCGCTGAAGTGCTGCCGATGTTTTACCGCTTCCCGCAGCTCCTTGCACAACGAGCAACCGACTTTTTTCATCCCGTATAATTTGATTCTGTTCCTTCTGAATTGTTGAAACAATGCTTTTCATTTGTGTATTTGCGTTATTTCCTAATACTTCTTGCAACAATGTATCACCAATCGTTACACCTGTATCAAACATACTTATAATTTGGCCATTCCGAATTACATATTGTCTTTTTAATGTCATTTCACCCGAAATCGTATCATTCAGTGCCACGTATTTTGCTCTTCCTACCGAATAGTCATAATACAAGCTGGATATAGGAGCCCGCCAATCATAAACAAGAAACTGTTCTGTATTTTCGTCATAAAACGAATGGATTCCAAGATAAATGGCGTCCACGCTTTGTTCACCATCTTCTAAAAAGTCTATCCTTCCAAAGTATGGTGATTGCTGTAATCTCTGTAATCCTTTTCGTTGATTATAAGCATGGCGATGACTTTGCTCTCGTTCAGATAATAACTCAGCTTGTTGTTTAATACTTGCTGCCGTCTCTATTGCCTCTTCTGTATTATCAACATTCACAGTTACATCGTCCCAAAAATGTTTTCGAATTTGGACAACATCTTTTGTTACTGCACTTATAGATTGTTCTAACGTATCAATCTGTTTCCCAATCTTTCCAATGACTTTTTCCACACGATGTTGCTCCAGCTTCCACTCTTGACCTGTTTTCTCCATATCGCCACTCCTTATCAACTAATCGTTCTCATGCTCATTGTTTGATACAATAAAAATTTTCAACTAAAAGTTTGACAAACAAGCGAATCATTTGTTATAATTAAATTGGATAATTATATAGTTTTTATATCCAGAATAAACAATGAGCGTTTTTCCATTTTAACACATATATATGAAAAATCAATAAAAAGGAGATACAAATTTGTATCTCCTTTTTATTTTGGAAGTCCCACTTCAAATTCTATTATTAATTCTCCACTTTCTCCAATATGTTCCACACTTACTTTTTCAATTATACATTGCAATACATAAAAAGGCAGTTATCAGTGAAGATGTATCCCCATCTATTTCCCTTCTCCCCTAAAATATCCATTTAATAACAATATATAATGTGTTAAACGGTTTGTTCTAGAGAAATTTTACGAATAAAGATGCCACTAACTAGAAAGTAAAGCATAATTAGCCCAATGGAAATGATGATAAACGAAGGGATATTCATCAAAACTTCAGTTTTTGTAAGCGTCATTTTTAAGCCTGTGTTATAACATACACTTGTTAAGCCTATAAAAAAGATTGAACCAATTGCGCACCCCATCCAGTTAAATCTTTGCTGGAAAATAACAATACCTTGGAAAAGGCTCGCTACCGTAACATAAAGCAAAAACTGTACAAAGAACTGCTCAATTGAACCACCTAACAAACTATTACTTTCTACATGATAAAATAGGCCCGGTAAAAAAAGAATTTGAAGAAACGAAAAAAATGCTGATTGTAAAACAATATAACCAATCGATCCAATAAAAAATTGTAACCTCGTTGCGCCAAAAGAAACAGCTAAGTGAAATAGATCTAACTGGATAAAGAAAGTACTCACTACAACGAAAAATATAACCGCAATAGAGGGATTGTTAATAACATCTTGTAAAAAGCCAATTCGTATATCTCTTATATCTATGAAATTCGGTAAACTTTGAATAATGAATGCCAAAGCCCAAAATACGAAAATAGCTTTGTAATGATAATGGATTTGTAATTTCAACTGTTTCATTAACATCTTCACTTTACATCACCATCCGTTATATAAATAAATAATTTTTGAAGCGAAACCCCTTCAATTTCTAAACCTTCACTTTTGATATAATTATAGTCTTCTTCAGATAACTCTCCCCATATAACGCCAATTCCTTTGTTCCCAAAGCATTCTCGATGAACAACATGTTTATTTATCATAAATTCATCCATTTTATCTTTTCGTCCTAATATGTAATGGGCTTGCTGCAAGAAATCTTCAACCGCCGATTGAACAATTACTTGCCCATCCTTCAAAATCAACACATCTTCGACAATATGCGCTACCTCTTCTACTAAATGCGTCGATAAAATAATTGTTCGCGGGTGATCACCGTAATCTTCTAATAAAACGTTATAAAATAAGTCTCGGTGCGCTGCATCTAAACCAGTCGTCGGTTCATCAAAAATCGTAATAGGTGCCCGGCTCGCTAATCCTTTAATGATTCCGACAACAGTTTGCATACCGTGCGATAATCTATGGTACTTTTGATTCATATCCAATTGAAACTTTACCGCGAGCTCCTCTGCGAACGACCCATCCCAATTTTTATAAAATAGGTTACATAACTTAAAAATCTCTTTCACTTTATAACTCAAATAAACTTCTTCTTTCACCTTTACAAAACAAATATTTTGTAATGCATGACTATTTTCATATACATTTTCACCAAATATAGATACATTGCCTTGGCTTGCGACAATTTGTCCAGTAAGAAGGTGCAATAGCGTCGTTTTCCCTGCCCCATTTCTACCAAGCAAACCATATATTTTATTCTCTTCTAGTGAAAAAGTTAATTCATTTACGGCAATCTTTTTCTTATATTGTTTTGTTAACTTTTCAGTTTTAATTGCAATTGTCATTCTTTTCCCCCCTTTGTTGCCATTTGAATCATTTGAATGAGTTCCTCTTTCGAAATCTCAAGTACTTTTGCTTCTTCCAATACTTTAGGCAAAAATTCATTTTGAAAAGCGCTTTGCCGCTTCTTTAGTACCACTTCCTTTGCTCCCTTTGTAACAAACATTCCAATCCCCCTCTTTTTATATAAAATACCCTCATCAACTAACAAATTTACTCCTTTCGCCGCTGTAGCAGGATTAATTTGTAGCATCTTTGCAAATTGGTTTGTTGACGGAACCTTTTCTTCTTCAAGTAGGATCCCTTTTAAAATATCCGATTCAATCGTTTCTGCAATTTGTATGTATATTAATTTATTTTGTTCAAGAGATTGTTTCATGTTTTCACCTCCTCAGGTTCATAGGTTCATCACTTATGTAATTAACCATACCACAAGAATATATTTCCATTCAATATTTTCCCATGATTTCTATCAAAAAAGAGGCATCATACCCTTAAAGTGTGATACCTCTTTATAAAACTCCCTTTCAAAATATACGCATTTTAATCAAAATTAAAAATTTTCATTTTTTATGTTTACAATTATCCACTAATTGTATATAATTACTAACGTAAGAAAAAAATTCTAAAAGGAGGTCGAATGAAATGATGAAATTAAAATTAAATGTTGCATCTGTTTTACAATTAAATATGAATTCGACCACCCTAATGGAGAATTGAAAATCGTCCGGTATTTTCTTTAATTAACAAATTCGCCACAGGAGGTCGTATACTTTCCTGTGGCTTTTTCACGCCCTGCCGCAGAAGAACTGTATCTTCCTGTGGCTTTTTTGTGCGATTTTTTAATCTCTAACACTATTTCTTTTCGAAAGGAGCAAATATCCAATGACTTTTCACGTACTATTCTTCAGCATTACAATTCAGCGAAAGCAATTATCTGAAGTCGAAACTATGCAAGATCTACACATTGAAAAAACTATGAGTGATATACAGGAGCGTCAAACCCCTTATTGTAGTCACCTGTAATTCCTTTACGAAAGGAGGAATTCATTTATGACTTTTCATATTTTCTTTTTTACGATTACTCTTCAGAAAGAATCTTTATCTGAAACTGAAATCTTATGTAAACAACATTTAAAAGAGATTATAGACGAAGTAAGAGATCGTAAAAGTTCTTATTATAATCGAATGTATTAAAAAAATAATTTTCAAAAGGAGCAATCACCTAATGAAATTTCGAGTATTCTTTTTAACCATTACGATTCATAAAAGTAAATTTTCTGAGTCTGAAATGGTACATGAACAACAAATCCAAACGATTATGAACGAAACAAAAGAGCGTCAAGTTTCTTATTACAACCATATGTACTAAAAATTTATATACAAAGGAGCAATCACCTAATGAAATTTCGAGTATTCTTTTTAACCATTACGATTCATAAAAATAAATTTTCTGAGTTCGAAATGTTACACGATCAACACATTCAAAACGCTATGGATGAAGTGAAAGAACGTCAACTCCCTTATTGTAGTCACCAATAATTCCTTTACGAAAGGAGGAATTTATTTGTGAAATTTCACGCTTTCTTTTTAACGATTACAATTCAAAAGAAGCGATTATCCGAAGCTGAAATTGCGCAAGAACAGCAATATAAAAAGATTATGGATGACATCCGAGATCGTAGAAGCAAATACTATACGCATCTATAATGATCTAACTTAAAATAATGAAAGGAGAAGATTAAAATGTTAATGGTACGCTGCAGGGAAATGATTTGGATTATTGAGAGGGATTCCACATAGTCTAATGTGCATTTAAAAGGCTAATTCTTTCAAAAAAATGAGTAAAAATTACACAATAAAAATGCCTAATTCCCATTTTAAAACTAGGCATTTTTATTGTATTTAAAATCATCATAAAAAAGATACATCACTTAAAAAGCAATGTACCTTTTATGATTCCTATGAATACTTTTTATTTCCGATTATTTCTTTTCATCTTAAATAATCTCACCAAGTTTGAAACAATTGTTTTCGTCACAGCGTAAACTGGTACTGCTAAAATCATTCCAATAATACCAGCGAAATTACCTACACCAAGAATTAACACAATAATTGTTAAAGGATGGATATTCAATTTCGAACTCATTATACGCGGTGAAATGATGTTGCTCTCAAATTGTTGCACGATGGTTACGATAACGATTACCCAAGCTGCTTGCACTGGGGAAACAAACAAAGCAACAATAACAGCTGGCGCCGCCCCAATAAAAGGTCCTAAATTCGGGATAATATTTGTAAATGCCGCTATAATACCTAAAACAAAAGCATAGGGCAAATCAATAATAACATATCCAATAAATGTAAATGCACCGACGAATATACAAACGAGTGCTTGTCCCTGAATATAGGCAGACAATGTTTCTCCTGTTTCTTTTATAATATGAAGTCCTTCTTCACGATACGATTCCGGTAAGAAACTAACAGCCTTCCCTGGAAATGCATGTCCATCTTTAAACATGTAAAACAAAATGAATGGTACTGTAAATACAACTAATGCAACGTTTGTAATAATACCAAATAAAGCCGTTGCACTCGACGTTATCGTGTTTGGTATTTCCTTTAAATACTCAATTGCGTTTTGTTCAATCGTTTCAATCGATACATAATTTTGTGTAGCTAACCATTCAAATAGCCTATGATGAGATAATTCTTGTATGTATACTTTCCCCTCTTTAATATATATTGGCATATTTTTCACTAAATCCATCAGCTGCTGTGAAACCGTCGGAACGACTACACCAATTGCAATTGCTGTCAATGTAATGATAAACATATATAACAACAATATCGCTAAACTTCTAGGAACTTTTTTCGCCTCTAAAAACACTAACACTGGATTAAAGATGAAGTATAAAAACAAGGCGATTAAAATTGGGAAAAATAAAGTTGAAATGAATATGCCAATCGGTTGAAATAAAAATGATATTTTTGTGCAAATAAATATAATTCCTACAACCATTAGCACTTCTAATGTCCAAAAGTGCACTTTCGATTTCAAAAATACGTCCTCCTTTAAACTAGCACTTCTCTATATTGTATCAAAACACCCGGGAATTTTACACGCTATTTTCATCTTCAATGTTCCAAAATACGAATAAATACACTACAATGAGATTACATACAAATTTGCAGGGTAAAGGTGATAAATATGACGCAATGTATCATTTGCAGAAATGAAACGAAAGAACTTAGTGAACAACATGTTATCCCAGAGATTTTATGTGGATATTATATTACAAATTCAATTTGTGACACTTGTTATGAACATCTCACAACAAACGTGGATCGACCATTAATTCGGCATAAACTGATTCAATACAAAATTGAACAAATGAAGCAACAAATTGATTCTCCTCTTTATACGAATGAGTATGGTCAAGAATTAGCTGCAGCAGAAACTGAAGAAGTGGAAACGAATGACGAAATATACTATTCTAATGAGTTAATTATGAAACTATGTAAAAAACATGATATTTCATTACATAATGAAATTTGGAAAGAAGAGCGTGTAACGAAAGTAGCTAGTTCAATTCAACGTGAACTACTTTTAGATAACCGTAAATATAAAATGAGTATCTTAAAAATGGCTTATACATTCGCAGTACAGACAATTGACGGTTATTTTAATGATCCAGATGCAATTGATATTTCTACTATTATATCTTATGTTGACTTTATCGAATTAAAAGAACGAAGCATTGTTCGTGATTTAAGTAAAAGTTCATTGTGGAATACTCTCAATACAACTAGCGATAATCACTATTTTATTTTATTAAGTGATAAAGACGGCTTATTCTGTTTCATCCGTCTATTTGATATTTTTGATGTTGTTGTCCATCTTTCTAGAAAAAAATATCAACTTTCCTCTCCAATTGTTGGGGTGAATGATGTAGAAAAACAGGAATTCTATATTGAGAGTTTAAAACAATACATGGATGAGTTATTTAAACAAAAGAGTACACAAGCTACTCGTGTTTAAAAATAATGAAAGGAAATAACAATGATTATTCCTATTTTACGAAGTTTTAATGAGGAAAAGGCAAAAGAATTTTATATACATTTTCTAGACTTTAAATTAGATTGGGAACACCGTTTTAGTACTGATGCTCCTTTGTATATGCAAGTTTCCTATCTGGATAACATTCTTCACTTATCTGAACATCATGGAGACTGTTGTCCAGGTGCTGCAGTTAGAATTGAAATCTCACAGATCGAACAGTTTCACGAAAAATTATTATCCAAACAATATAACTATTCCTGTCCTGGCCTTGAAGTTACCCCTTGGGACACGAAAGAAATGGAACTATTAGACCCATTTGGTAACAAAGTTATTTTTTACGAATTGAATCATAGTTAAATCACAATTATTCAAAATAAGAACATACGGTCTCCTTTCTTGATGAAAAGACACTATGTTATAATGAATATGAAAAGAACAATACAATCACATAAAACAATTATAAATTGTATATAAATAAAAAAGACTAGTGTGCGGCTACACACCAGTCCATGTAACTTAGCAGATTGGATTGTTCATTTATCCTATTTGTTTCTTACAAACGAGACAACCCACATTCTATTGGCATAGGTGGGTTGTTATTTTTTGAGCTTATCGATTAAAACGACAACAAACGTTAACAGTGCAACGAGAAATAATCCGCCTTGCAATAATAACGCAATTTCACTCATTCATTATCACCTCCCTTCTAACTGGAGAAGTGATAATTGAACAACCAACCATACCATAAGTTACCTCTTAATCTTACCATATTTTTTAATAGTTTACGATGAAAACCAGCAAGCGAGGAGCTTGCTGGTTTAATTTGTTGCCTTACTAGGCTACATAAATAACTCTATTCCGTATGGTACTAACCAGCAATTACTACAAAACTAGCTGTCATAGTAGGAATACCGCCTATTTGGTGAGATAATGAAATCGCGATTGGCATCGTTGTCAATTGTGGTATAGCAGTTAATATAAGCTCCTTATCCATTTGGAATACCTTTCCGAAAAACACATTTAAATTTACTAGAACAATTATGCCGACTACTACCCCTATAAGTATCGAGAAAAAATTTTCAGCTAGTATACTTCGTTCTTTAAACAACGGGATAGCTAAAGCAACGATTGCTGGATTAAGAAATTCAGAAAGCCACTTCCCACCATTTTCCTCATAATAATTATGGGAGATTTCAAAAGTAAGAAGTAAACAAATCATTATTGTTGTAACTGTTAGCACCGGTAAAGTAAAAGGAGATGCAAATCTGTTATATATTTTGGTTGCGAATAAGTATAAAATAACAGTAATAATAACCCAACCCATATTAAAAACTCATCCTGTCGTTTCTATTTTTTTGAACTCACCAAAAATTGACTGATATACCCTGAAATGAGCAATGTTACTAAAGTACTTAAAATTACAATAAAGAACATTATACTTCCCTTACTAACAAAAAAGGAACCATACTCCATTAATCCTGTAGTAGAAGGAATTAAAAATAAAGGCAAAAATGCTATTAATTTTTCTGCACCTAGCTCAAACCACCTAACCTTCACAATACCAGAATAAAGAAGAATAAAAAGCATTAGCATCCCTAGTAAGCTCCCTGGTATCGCCAGACTAAACGTCTTCTGTAGACATTCTCCGGCTAAGCTAAACATGAATAACATTCCTATCTGAAGTGAAAATACTATGAACTTCAACTAAATACCTCCAGACATTGACCTTCTTACCGATTAAGTTAAAATACAATCTTCTTTTATTACGCGCAATGATTTCAACTCAAAATCTTCAGTACCTTGAACTGGAAGACCGGCTTCCTTATTCTTTTTCGTGTATATTAGATTTTCTTCCGTAATAATCTCGCCAGGAATGAAAATAGGAATACCGGGTGGATAAATCATAACAAATTCAGCCATAACTCTCCCTACCGCTTCTTCAAATGGAACCATTTCAGTTTCAGCGTAGAATGCTTCACGTGGTGTTAAAGTAAGTACTGGAATATCTGGCAATAATACAGACGTACTTATATTTACATTTGTCTGATTTTCAAAAGTAACCGACAGTTCTTTCAACGCATGAACAAGCTTTAATAAGTCTTGTTCAATATCACCGGGTGTGATAATACAAAGAATATTATACAAATCTGATAGCTCAACCTCAATATTAAACTTTTCTCGGAGCCATTTTTCTGCATCATAGCCAGTAATACCAAGATCTTTTACCGAAATTAAGAGTTTAGTTGGATCCATAGCAATCGCAGCATTTGTACCCAAAATTTCACGACCAACACAGTACAAGTAGTCAATTTTATTAATTTGCGCACGAGTTTGTTCAGCCAAACGAATCGTAGTTTCTATTAAAGCTTGTCCCTCAGTCGCTAGTCGTCTTCTCGCTACATCCAAAGAGGCTAATAAAATGTAAGAAGTGGATGTAGTTGTTAACATACTTAATACCGCTTGTACACGCTTCGGCGAAATACGACTTCCTTGCAAATTTAAAATAGAACTTTGTGTCAGTGATCCCCCCAATTTATGCACACTTGTCGATGCTATATCCGCACCTACTTGCATCGCTGAAAAAGGAAGTTCATCGTGGAAATGTATATGAGCACCATGTGCTTCATCTACCAAAACTGGAATATCACGTTTATGAGCGATGTCTACAATTTTTTTCAAATCTCTAGAGATTCCAAAATAAGTAGGGTTAATTACAAGGACAGCTTTAACATCTGGATGCTGCTCCAAAGCTTTTTCTACAGACTCAGGTGTAATACCGTGTGAAATACCAAGATTTCTGTCGATCTCAGGATGAATGAAGATAGGCGTTGCACCTGAAAAAATAATACCGCTCATGATAGATTTGTGTACGTTGCGTGGTACTAAAATCTTCTCTCCTGGTCCGCATACACTCATTACCATCGTCATAATTACACTACTTGTTCCTTGAACAGAAAAGAACGTATAATCAGCCCCAAATGCTTCAGCAGCCAGATCCTGCGCCTGTTTAATGATTTTTTTTGGATGATGTAAATCATCCAATGGAGCGATATTAATCAAATCTATGGAAAGAACATTTTCACCAATAAATTCTTTAAATTCAGGATCCATTCCTCTTCCTTTTTTATGACCCGGAATATGGAATTGGATTGGTTGTTTTTGCGCATGTTCTACAAGTGCAGTAAACAATGGCGTTTTAAATTGAGAACACATTTTTAGTATTCACCCCTAAAAAATAGTATTAATATATCTTTCTCTTCTTATAATAAAGAATAGTTCTAAGAAACAAACATCCAATTTAATAATATTTTCACCATCCACTTACTTAAAAAGTTCCATATTTAGTGATACTTTAATCAGACTTCAAGATATAATAATATTTTAAAATAAAAAACCGCGTCTTCGGCCCTTTTTACAAGCTCCTCGAATGCGGTTTCAATTCTTTTTAATAACAAATGTAATTGTATCTCCTTGTTATTCATTTTGTTCACTTTATTCTAATTTTTCAACAATCGCCTCATAAAATTTCCGTTCATCATCCACATTTACATGTACGCGATTCACTTTTTTCGTAAACCCATACAATAACTGTGCTGTTAACGGTTCTTTTAATTTTATTTCGAAAGTAGCTGGTTCCTTTATAAATTCCATTACCGTTGCTTCGAATACCTCTTTTTCTTCTTCCTTCGTTAATGCTTCACCATTATAAAAGGTAATTTCTTCTATTTGAGAAAATGGTACAACAATCTTCCTACCAAATCCGACTTGAATAATCATTTCTGTTTCCGTCATAATATAGGGATTCGTACGAATTGCTTGGATCTCAGCTAAAAAATATAGAATTCCATATATATTTAAAATGAGTAAAATCCAAGCTAAGACCGGATTCCATTGATGAAGTAAATAATGAAATCCAATACTTTCAATTAATGTTGCATGAATAAGCATAATATAAAATGGGATTGCCCCAGTCTTTTTATGATACGAAAAAACATACTCGCTTTCTGGCATCTTTGTACGCCAAGAGAATAAAGCGTAGTAAAATAATTTACATTCCGAAACAATTACATCTACTATAGTATTTCTTTTCAATGTAGTTTCAAACGCTTTATCAATTGCAAAGGAGAATGATGGATATTCATTCTTATATTGTTTATAACATCGTATAATCTTCGGTAATGCTTTAGCAATCTTATATAGAATAAATAACTCTAAAGCTAAAAAAGCAATTTCTCCTGCGACTAAAATATAAGAGACAAATGAAAATAACTGTAAGTAATCGCTCGGAATAACAAATCTAGCCGCGATATAACCTGCTATTACAACTGGAAATATATACGTTAAGGAATAGCGTTTACGTAAAATAAAGAAATACGTAATGACTGGAATGACAATGAGAAAGTCTAATAAAGATCCTAGTACCATTTCTTTTGGCACAGCAGGCACAATTGGAAGTGCATACGCGAGATAATTTGATAGTACAATTAAAGCGATAACAGCAATCCATATACTTTTTCTTGTACGTGAAATAGATTCACTCATACAATCCCACCTTTTTATTTAAAAATCCTATGAAGATGATCCTTATAAAATAGAATAGCTCCTTCGTATTCTTTTACACTTTCTAGTTTTACAACAGTTTCAATCAATAATTTCATTGCTTCTTCATAAGCTTTTACGTTATATTTCGCTATAGAAAGAAAGACTTTCATCACATCATTGTCTGGAAACCGTTTGAGTCCAGCTTCTATCGTCACAATCGCTTTATCATGCAACGATATGTACTTCCAAGTCCAATGTATGCCCCGCATCATGACTCCCCAGCAAGTCCGTTAGCAATTGCTTGTTCATAGTATGAAGCAGCTTCTGTTTCAAGACCCATCGCATCATGTGTCCATGCGCATTGGTAGAGGACTTCTGGATCTTCAGTAAGCTTAGCTAATCCAACTAGTATGTCTCTTGACTCTTCGTATTTCTGTTCATTTCGAAGTTGAATCGCTTGCTCAAGTAACTGTTTCACCTGTATCATTCCTTATCTGTTCTAGAATAGATGCTACACCATCATCTTCATTGCTATCCGTTATATAATATGCTAATTCTTTTAACTCTGAAATTGCATTTCCCATCGTAATTGGATAACCACATTCTGTGAACTACCCACCCACTTAACGACCTTACAGTCTGTTTGAAGTGGGGGCTTCAAAAGCCAAAAGACTTTCTCTTTTATTGCTCATTCATCCACAAGCCTATTAGCTCATGTCCAAAGCCTTATATTCGCGGCGTCCCTACCGCTACTAAAATCGATACAAATTATGCGAGTACACCTTGTTCTTGTAGAACGCGAATGCCATAATATTTTAGATTCCGACACGCATTGTAATCTCTATCGATTTTCGTGCCACAATTGTCACACGTATAGATTCTTTCTGATAACTTCAACGTCTCTTTTTTATGATGACACGCACTACATAATTTACTGGATGCAAAATACTGATCCGCAACGATGTAGTGTTTGCCTTTTTTCTTAGATTTGTATTGTAACATCATGCGAAACATACCAAATCCATTGTCATGTAGTTTTTTTCCTAAACGCAAACATTGCGCTAGATTATTTAAGTTCAAATCTTCTACGACAATAGCGTGGTAATCATTGGTTATCTGATTACTTTTCTTGTGTAGAAAATCTTTTCTTTGGTTTTTTACTTTTGTTGTTACTTTTTGATATTCTCCCACTTGTTTTTCATAATTCTGACTATATAGGATGTGCCCTGTTTCATCTTTTTTCGCATGATTCTTCTTGCGCGCCAAAGATTTGTTCATTCTTCTTTGTCGTTTTTCGATAAGTTTGTTGTATCGGCTATACTGCGCGGTTCGTCCTTCGCTGTCCACATACAATTCACTTTGACTGTAATCTAATCCAATTACTTCTTCAGAAGTAATTGATTCTACCTGTTTTTCATGTGGACAAAATGAATCAACAGAAAGAGAAACAATATAATTTGTGCCTTCTCGCTTAATTGTTGCTTTTTTTATGATCCCTTCCATCGGTAATTCTCGGTGAAGATGAATCGAAATCCCCTCTTGGAACTTCGGAATACATAACACATAAGAACCATTTACTTGCGCGATTTTAATATTTCCATTTGTTTGATTTGTCGTATAGCTGAATTTCCCTTGTTTTTTACTGTGAAACTTGGGCATACCTTTGATGTCTTTTAATACGGGAACATATCCAATTGTTTTCATCTTTTTCCGCACTGCTTTTTTGTATTGTACGGGGCGTTTTGCATACGTCTCATTATATTTTTTAATGGCTGCTTGGAATCTCATTTTCGCGTCATTATACACAAAAGAATCGTTACTTTTATCTAAGTAATCATGTTTGGCGGTAATCGTTGTGTAATTCGGCACCTTATAACGAATAATCCCACCTTCAAAGGAGATTGATTCCAGATATTCATACAAACCAGAAACATATTCGTTATACACTTTGCGTTCACATCCGAACGCTCTTTCTAATCTTGTGGCTTGTTCCGATGTAGGGAAAATCGCGTATCGGAAGGCATAGGTAGACCATCCATCCGGCAGGGACTTTTTTGTTCCTTTTATATGTACACCCTCTTTTGTGGTTGCCATACACACTCTCCTTTCCCTTATATTTCCACATCCATTATATCGTATAGAATCAAAATCGTGTACGAAAAACATGTAAGCGCCTACCGAAAATTCATCCCCCACCTACTCGCTGAGCCACGCCCTTCTCGCTCCTTGAGGAAGGGGACTTCTTTCCAGAAAACATGTTAAATAAACCGATATCATTCCAATCATCACCAAATGCCATTACTTGTTCTGCACTTATCTCATGCTTTTGACACCAATTTAACACAGCATTCTCTTTCGAAACGTTACGCCCCATAATTTGGATGAGCTGATTTTAATCAGTACAAATTACGTTTGCGTTATAAACGACTCAACCTCCCCTCTTCTACACGATTACATAACTGTTCTAACCTGTTTACAACCTCTTTCGCCGTTTCGACTTTCCCTTCACATAAAGCAACATTTCCATCTTCTCCAATCACATGATGAATGGCTGCATGTGAATATAACGAATGCGGAGAATTTGCTATCATAAGATTTGCTTTCGCCTGCCTCATTCTTTCACTTGCACGTTGAATTAGCTCTACCTCATTGACATCGCTTTCAAGTTTGAATCCAACTAAAACCGTTTCCGGATCCCATTGTTTAATTTGTTTTAATATTTTAGGCGCTTTTTGAAAATGAATAATTGGTGCTATATCACTTGAAATCTTCCCATTCATATCAAGTACATTTCCATCTTGATCACAAATTTTATCAACGATCCAATCCGATCCAGCAGCTGCCATAATAACTGCATCGATCTTCTCATGTGTAATAATACTCTTCATTTTATCTTGTAAATCAATAATTCCCTCAAATGGATGTAATTCTAATTGGTTATTTATAGCATTCGGCTTTTCAGCAAAATAACCATGTAAGTATATAACATGCGCTCCTTTTGACATCGCTTCTTCAGCAAGCATTCTCCCAATTGTACCTTTTGCTAAATTTGTATGACCGCGTACTTGGTCCCATTTCTCTAAACAGCCACCACTTGTAATTAAAATCTTTTTCCCTTTCATCATAACCATCCCTTACTTGTTTTTCGAACGAAACCATTGTACACCAAAGTCAACAATTTCTCGTTGTTTCATTAATCTACACGTTGCATTTCCAACTTTACCAATTGTTACAGCGTTTATTTGCTCAAACTCTTTTCCAATCTTAACAAATATATCAGAATCATAGTCCATTTCATCGAACTCTTTCCATACCCTTGTACCATTTTCTATAATTGGCGCTCCAACTTTTACTAATTCACGTGCTCCTGTACGTATTTCAGATAAATGTACGGATGTGTTAGAATCATAGCCTACACCTAACAACATTACATATCCATCTAAATCATATATTTTCTTTAATGGTGAGTGCTCTCCAAGACTAATGGAAAGGGAATGATTAGCTATAATATCCTCTGCATGTTTCCCCCATACTGCAAAACTATTTAATGGGTGATTACTACGCTTTACATTTGGATATGTTCGAAAACATTCCACCACTTTCCCCATTGCACGTGTAGGAGTTACATCTGGGTTAAATGCTGGAACATTGTCTCGAATAATTTGCCACCAATTTTCTGGAACAGGAGGCCTTGCCCAATTTTTTGGATCTGATAAATCTGAGGTTTGCGTTGGCATAACAATTGTACCTTCTTCCGTAATTACGTTCATCAACGCTTCAACTACTGAGACTGCTCCACCAGCTACCCAACCAATTGAACTAAGAGAAGAATGGACGATCACTGGCATTCCTTTTTTTAGTCCTAATGTAAGTAAGTCATTTGATATCGTTTCAACTGTATTTGGTAATTGAGTTCCCGCCACTATGTCATGTATCTTCATGATTACTCCCCCGTCTGCTTTATCTCAACTCTTATAAACTTAAATTTTGAACTCACACCTAATATTTTATCATATTTTTCTTAATTTTTAATCTAAACAAATCTATGTCTAACTCTATTTAAAAGAATATAAACAACAATAAATACAAGAAGAAAAAACCTCTCTAAAGTAAATCATACATTACTTTGGAGAGATTCCTTTGTTTTAAAAGTAATCAAAGAAACAGGGTGGTGAATCTGGAATCGCATCCTCCAGCACTTCTACCATTTCGTAAGGTCCTTTTATTCTTCCGATATCATACAAAAATGCAGGGCTTTTATAGCTTAGCAACATAGTTGCTAATGTTTGAATCGTTAATGACATACCCTTCATATCATTTGTTTCTTTCTCATACGTTATATGTAATTGTTTGTCAGAATCCCACTCTAAAGAAAAAGTACCTTTATTCCACTCCAACATAGGATCATCCAGATGCAAAATTAGTTTTTCATTTTTCAGACGTTTAAATGGATATTGTTCCAGAAAACCAATGACGTCCACAATTCTTCCCATATAGTAAGGCGCAATCGTCTGCTTGATTTCACTATCTTCAAGTAAGAAGGCAACCGGTTCATGAACACATGTTTTTCCTTTCACATAATACACCATCGAAAAATGAGCACTAATAAAATTCCATAACCCTCTTCTCGCCTCTTCATTTAAGTAAATCATTTCTTCTATATAAAATTTTTCTTCAAGGACTCGATAAAATAAATATCCATGGGGAATATCTTCATCCGTGTAAAAAATCGCTAATTGCAAATCAATTGTTTCCTCGCGAAACCGTTCTTCCCATGCGAGTGTATTTCGAACCATCGCCCCATTTGTTTTTCTCGCAAAATCATCATAAATTTTTTCTTTTTCTTTACTTTTTAATCCAACTCTCCTTACACGTCCACTAATGTTTCCACGGTACTTAGGAAGCTGTGTATCTTTGATTTGGTATTCAATGATATCAGAGATAATTTCCCATCCTTTTTTCCGGTAATAAGGGATTGAGTAAGGAAATAAATAAGAAATAAACTGGCCATTTTCTCTCATTGTTTTTAAGCTTTCTTTCATTAATGAGTTCATTAATCCATGCCCAGCATACTCTGGATATGTCCCAACTCCAGTAACTCCCCCCATTTCATAAATCACACCATGAATATTGACTTGGAATGGCAAAACAACAATTTGAGAAATTAATTTATCATGATCAAACCAGCCTAAAGCGGTCCCTGGCTTTAACTGATGACTTTTTTTTTGCACCATTTTCTCTTCATCATTAATCATTTTTTTAGAAACTTGGAACACGTATTTCATCAAATTTGAAAACTGTTCCACTTCACTTTCTTTAATCGGTCTCATAACCAAACCTTTATAGTACTTCTCATTCATTTTCATATGCTCCTTTGTAACATAAACTAAAATATTATATTCTTTTTTTCATTTAGTTAGTATATACAAAAGATAATGAAAACAAGCATGGATATACATAGATACGGCCATAGCTGTTCAGTCTAATTAGCAATATTTATCAGCTATTTTCATTTTGAATGAATAAGTTACAGTGAAACCTTTCTATACCTGGATATTTCTCTCCCAAGCTTGTAACAGTAAAGCCACATTTTTTATAAAATCCTACCGCTTCATCATCTGTTTCTGCTTCCACATAAATTAATCCATGCATATGAATCACTTTCTTTATCATTTCGAAAGCAATTCCTTTATAACGACTATTTGGAGAAACTGCTATATGGCATATTGTCGCTTGTTTTTCAGCATAAAATTCCATGCCAATACAAGCTATCGCTTTATAATGATATAGTACAGTATTTCTATTTTCTTCATAGAACTTCATAGCTTTTTGTAAACTTTTTTCCTGGGGTCCTACTGCATACTTTAATATCGGAACCATTTTATCCTCACTTAGATTCCGCTCAATAGTAACCATACTCTTCCTCCTTTACAATACAAAATTATTCCGCTAGTCATGAACAGTAAAACACTCAGCTCCAAATTCGCTAAAATTAAAGAAAAAGGCACCCTTACCTCTGTAAGAAATTTGCCTTTTTCGCATTCTAACACTCTATAGCACTTTTTATAATTCCACAATTTCGCTTCCTTTTTCAGCATAACTCATATCACCGACAGACTCTATTGTATATTCTCCATCTTTATAGAGAATTTTAGTTACACTTGCATTTTTTACCCCCATTTTTGTTTTACTACTATCAAGCATTTCTACTAATGCAGTGATCATCAATCCATGAGCTACGACTAAAACGTTACCTCCTCCATTTTGGGCCGTGTCTTCACTAATTGTATCGATTTCTTTTTTTATACGAGTTGAAAATACTTCCCAATTTTCCGCTTGTTTCGTAGTATCTGCTTCTGCAATAAAATTCGTAAATTCTTTAATAGAAAGCTCCATTGATTCAGTTATACCTTTAACACCGGCAATATTTTGAATAGCCTGCCTCATATTTTCAACCTTATCGCCTTCAAAAATCCCAAAATTCAATTCACGCAAATCTTTCCGTTGTTCAAGTTTTAATTTTGACTGTCCACTATACTTTAATACTAAGTTAGCAGTTTCAATTGCACGGCCACTATCACTACTATAAGCATCAACAAAAGGTATATCTTGCAATCCATTTCCTAAACCTTTCACTACTTCAATTCCCTTCTCTACTAATGGGGAATCCGCCCAGCCTTGTATACGTTTATTCGTGTTTAATATTGTTTTTCCATGTCTCGTAACATATAACGTAACGATGTTCTCTTTATTTTTATGTGTTTTATTCATATCTTTTTCCATATTTCTCTCCCTTTAGACTACTTCATTTATTTTAATCTTCATTCCTTTCCAAACCCAAAAACATCTCAGTAAACATAAAAATCTGCTTCATTTACTAATATATTATAAATTTAGTTTATAACGATTCATATTATATACTATGAAAACGTAACAAAAAAGGAACCGACTCACAATCATAAATCGATTCCTTTTCACCCTTTTTATACTGTTATCTTTTCTCCCGTCTTCATAACACCTGCAACATGAAAGGTCAGTCCTATTGTTATCTATCTTGAAATCTTGCTAATTTCTTTACTTAATCACTAAAATCTGCAAACAGGAAATCAATCTCTTTCTCATCATAAAAATCACCATCAGCAATAAACTTTTCGATTTCAACTGTACCATCTTCCATAAATTCAATCTCCCATCGTTGGCCTGGCACAGCTACTTCGACCATAATACTTTCCCTTCTCGCTTTACTTAGTTTATAGACTATATGATTGTCTTCTAATCTATTTAGAAAATGAATGAATTCTTTTAATTTCATGTAATTTCCTCCATATAAAAAATATTAGCTCTTTATTTTCAAAGAGCTAATATTTTTTCACGCTGTTATCTTTTCTTCTTTTTTCACAACCACTGCAACATAACTATGCAGAATCATACCTACAACGACAAGACTCATTCCAATCCATGATAATGATGATGGGAATGGAGCTGATAACCATATTAACTCCCCGAGTAATGCAAATAAAACTTCACCAGATTGTGTTGCTTCTACAGTCGCTAATTTCTGCGGATCATCTTTCACAAGATCAGTTGCAAAGAAAAATAATACAGTGGCAATTAAACCAGAACTAATCGCTACGATAAAGCATTGAAAGACTTGATCACTTGATGGTAATCCACTTGTTGCAACCTCATATCCAGATAGCAGAAACCAGAACGGTAAACTTGCTAATGTCATTCCAAGAACGCGTTGAAAGACATCTAATTCTCCTTTACACACTTGCATCATTTTTCGATTTCCAAGTGGATAAGCAAACGCTGCTACTATTACTGGAACTACACATAACATGGTTTCACGAATCCCTAAAGAAGAAGCATGTTCTACTTGCATAAGAAGAACACCAAGTAATATAACCGCAGACATCATCAATTCTTTCATTGGAACTTTTTTATGTAGTGAATTTGTTGCGAATAATGGCGTTAATAAAATTCCTGCTATAATTGTAATTTGCCATGTGGAAGCAACTAGCCACCCTGGTCCAAATGCACCAGCAAAACTAAGTGGCGCGTAAAAAAGACCGAAACCGACAATGCTCCATAATAGCCACTCTTTCGGATTACTTTTCATATATTGAAAGAGTTGCTTTAAGTTTCCTCTATACATGACAATTATGACAAGTAGCGGAACCATAAAGTAATACCGCAGTGATGCACTCCAAATCCAGCTTCCCCCTTGTAAGTCCATCGCACGGTTTAAAATAAACGTAAAGGCAAAGAAAAACGATGCCAATACTCCCGCTGCAATTGCTTTCATCCTAAAACCCCTTATATAATTTTCTTCTACTATATAACAGAATACGATTCATTCAAAATAAAATTCGAAAATTTCATACTAAAAATGGTGCTTTTATACGTTTTTCCCGCATTAACGGACAGTAAGACTCCCACCTCAAAATTTGGCAAAAGCAAAGAAGTTAGGTGGGAAATCGACTGTCCGTAAAAACCCGATTAGTGAGGGCTGATAATCAGCGGAGGATGAAGCTCTCGACTGATTAAAGTCTCACTTTATTTCTTGTCGATACGATTTTCGCAATCGGCTTATGTGAGCTTGATGATAGCGGTTATGATCAGCTATATGCCAAATCCCCCACCTAATCGTAGCCGTTTGACCATTTTCATAATAGACTTCGCGGGTTAAATCTGCTTCTGTTAGTTTCATACATTCATCATAAAACATATTTTGAACATTTTGATAATCTTGCATGAGTTCTTGTAAAGAACCTTTTTTGATATTAGGTAATTCTCCTTTGTCATCAAGCATAGGACCATATTTCCTTTGCAAGAAAGCGGGAATTTGTTCACCTTTCAAACGATACACCCAATGTAAATCTACGACTGCTAAATGCTGAAGAAGCTGTCCGATGCTATTTTCATCATTAAAAGGGCCTTTGTAATGCAATTCGTCTTTTCCTACCCCTTCAACTAGATTTCTTAATCTTTTGAATGTATCACTTACAGTAGCATATAATACTGCAACGTTAGGATTCATGTCTCTTTCTAAAGGTAAATCTTTCACTGCAATTCTCCCATCCAACTCTTTATCTTTTCATTGATCTCATTTGCCTGTTCATGATGAATATAATGATTGTTAACTTCAATTATCTTACCAGGTACTTTCATATCATTATTTACACAAACAGCTTGATACAGTGTGCTAGTAATAAAAACAATTAACGCGATAATCAATACTATACGCTTCTTGCTTTTAAACATCAGCTACTCCTTTTTTGTAACTTTTAGATAAATAAAGCCATTAATTCGTCATCACGATATATACTATTCATTTTTAACGCCTTGCTTTCTATCCCATACGTTGTAAAACCCATTGATTGATACAGTTTTTTTGCTACTTCATTATGTGAAACAACCCCTAAATTAATTTTCTCTATTTCTAGTTCTCTTGCTTTTTCAATTAACGCTCGAATTAAATCTTTTGCTAAACCTTTCCCTCTACTTTGATGATCTACATACATCGCAACAAGATGTCCTTTATGTTTATAAGCTGCTTTTTGCTCCGTAAGCAACGTGACTACACCTAGCAGTTGATTCTCTTCATTAAAAGCACCGAATGTGTAACTCGTTTTTGAACTTAAATTTTGAGTAACTTCCTCCACGGGATTTTCTTTTTGCATCGCTTCCTCATAAGTTTTTACAAATGCGTCTGGATTTATTTGCAATGCTTGTAAACGTAAATCCCAATATTGTACTGCATCTAAGTCTGATAAAACTCGAATCATTTGTATACATCCTCTCATCATTAAGTTTCTAAATTCAATCCACTTTTGTTTACATAATAATATTATACATTATAATCCTTCTTGTTAATCATTTCATATTCTTCTTTCAACATACTAAAGCGATAACGATTAATAATTACACCTTCTCGCAATCTATCATTTCTCATGATTCCTTCACAAACAAATCCAGCTTTTCATAGCTTTTAATTGCTTTTATGTTATCGGCATCAACGCGTAGCCACACTTTCTCTAAATCAAACTCATAAAATCCGATTTGTAACATGCTGTATAGCGCCGCAATACCATATCCGTGTCCCCAATATTTTTTATTCCCAATCGCAATTCCTAATTCAGCATTTTTATTCGTTTTATCAAAATTTTTCAGATCAACCCAGCCGATATGCACACCATCTTCAGAAACGATGGCCCTTTGTTCATACCCATTTTCACGATTCATACACATCTCAATCCATCTTCTTGTCTCATCACGTGTAAAAGGTGGATATTGATCGGGCACAACTAAATGTTTTGTTACTTCTGTATCTAATGACCATTGATATCGATCTTCTACATCATCTAATGAAAGTTCTCTTAGTCGAATAACTGGTACATTCATCTGTCCATCTCCTTTTTATTTCCCTACAGAAAACCCTTCAAATAACCTGCCACCATATGTTTCTAGTGTTCTTTCTATAAATCCGATCAGTTTCACCTTTTCACCAGTTCTATAAAAATGATCAAAAGCTTCAACAAACTCTTCCGCAAATGATTCATCATATTTTCTTAACACTCGAATAAACCATTTAGAATTTCCAACCCATTGTCCGTTTACTCTAAGAACATATTCATGAACTAAATCAGCCAAAAGATTAGCAATAAACAATTCTTCTTCCCTCTTTGTCGCACCAATAAAATCCTCTAGCGCATCTGTAATAAAGTAACGCTTCTGTCTGATAAGCTCTTCTGTCCACTTTTCAGGACCTTCATTTAATAATTGCTGTGCTTCCTGTTTTAAACTCGTTACAACTGCTTCCTTCCCTTTTAAAATAATCCCTTCCGAAACCATTTGCGGTAAACAAGGTCTACCCCTTTCACAATCACTTTTAAAATATTTTTTATACGTTTCAAAATTATGTACAAACACTTCAACTGGCCAACCGTTACTAACAAAAGATTCGCGATAACAATTTGGTAGCTTACTATCAATGATGACAATATCAAGATCAGATGTTTTTGTTGCTTCCCCCCTTGCAACGCTTCCTCCTAATAAAGCAACATCACAATTTGGAAATTGAGATTCAATAATTTTTTGTGCGGCATCAATTGCTTTCATGCTGTTTTCCTTCTTTCATTTTCTTTCTTTGTTTCTTTCTCTCTCTCGTGCTTTTTTAATATATGGCTCTGCTTCAGGCGTCTTACATGACGTTTTACCATGATCAACGTCTACCTTTCCAATTTCACGTGCAATTGCGATTGCTTTTTGCTCAAGTTCCTCATTTCGAATTCCAATCGCAATCAGTGCACTATTCATTGCTTCCTTTTTTCGATTTTTTTCTATATGTATATGAGTTTTAATTTCATTTAAAAATGGTAGAAAAAATTCATCTTCTAAATCTTTATCTTTTATCGCAATATTGGCTAGCAAAGACCAGCCTGCTCTACCAATCCATTCATCTTGAGATGCTGTCCATTCCTTCATTTTATCTATTGCAATTGGAGATGAACTGACAGCTGACATAAGCACATCCATTAAACCATAATAATCAACCTCCTGTACCCACTCATCCAACTGCTCTGATGTGAACTTTTTTGGCTCAGCAATCATTGTAGCTAATGTCATTGCGTCCATATTTTTTGTTTTCCATAATAACATTGCTAACTCATGGTCCTTTTTGATGTTCTTCTTTAATTGTTTTAAGTTTGCAAAACTAACACCAAATAGCGGCTCTGTTGCTCCGTGATTCATATATATTTTACGATTTTGTTCTGTTCCACACTCCCCAAGCTGATGCATGACTTCTTCTAAATTCATGTTGTCACCTCTTTTTCATATTTCACTTTACTTTATACATGTATTTACGATATATTCGACACTATTTCTTATTTTCCTAGTTTTTTCTTTTAATACGGTATGTGAAATTTAAAATACTTAAAAACAGAATTACGTTATAAAGTGACTCCTCCATCTTTTACTGAAATTCTTTTATAAAAAGATGTACATAAATACCTCCCCTAACTAAAGAAGGGATTTTGATTTTTATGTTATAAACTATTATACATATACAATACGTGAGGACTGGTGATAAAATGCTTTCACATTTGGAATTAATGTCTATTCAGACTGAAGTTTTGTTCTCTCATAATCAATCTAGAAAAATAACAAGTATTAACGAGCCTGACAGCACAATTGCACCTCGTTTTTTCCTTGGTCATACAAAAGATGGCACGATTAGACGATACCGCTTTGACCTACCCAGCGTTCTAATACATGAGATTGACGAATTATTCACCAATCATCCTAATCACATAGATTTAGCAAAAATTATGAGTATGTTAAGTAAAGAACAATCGATACATAAAATCTGGATAGGTCCTGCTTTTGCATTTCTAAATGACCTCGATGATCCTATTAATGTAATACAGGTTACAGAGGAAAATAAAGAACTTCTCCAACAAAACTATCCAAATTTATTACATCAGTTAAAATGGCGACAACCTTGTTTTGCGATTCTTGAAAACGAAAGAATTGTTTCTGTGTGCTGTAGTGCAAGAAGTACATCTCTAGCCACTGAAGCAAGTGTAGAAACATTAGTGACTTTCCAGGGAAAAGGATATGGCTATCATGTTGTAACAGCGTGGGCGAAAGCGGTACAAGAGGAAAATCGTATCCCTCTTTATAGCACTTCTTGGGACAATTTCGCTTCGCAAGCAGTAGCAAAAAAATTAAAACTGATTCAATATGGAACTGACATTCATTTTTCGTAAAATTGCATAATGAACAAACTCCTTTTTATCATTATTTCTTATTGGTTACATTTCCATCAAAAGCCTTCATTATAAAAACTACTAAACAACAAAATCTTGCACACCTTTTTTGCAATTTGTTTTGCATTTACCTCCCTAAAATTGCTAATATAATAGAGTAGAACTATTATAGAGAGAAGGAAAATTATGCACAATAGAATTCGAATGACAACTTTAGTAAAGAGGGCATTGTTGATTTGCGTCGGAGTATTATTTTTATATGAAGCGGTTTATGGATCAACTCATATTGCTTTAGCAAGTACGGAAGATGAAACGAAATCCGTTCAACTTGTAAGTGAAATTCAAACGGCTCTAACTCCAAAAGAAGCACCAAAGCAATATAACGGGCAAGTTAGAAAGGTTGCTTACTTAACATTTGATGATGGTCCTGGAAAATATACTGCTGAACTGTTAGACATGTTGAAAAAAGAAGATGCGAAAGCTACATTTTTCCTAATTGGAGCAAATGTTAAAGCATTCCCTGATCTTGTAAAGCGTGAAGACGCTGAAGGGCATTATGTTGGTATGCATAGTATGACACATAACTACAAAAAGCTTTATACAGAAGGTCTTTATGCAGATGAAATGAAAGAGGACCAAGGATTAATCGCTGGAGTTATCGGAAAATCACCAGTATTAACTCGTCCATGTTACGGATCCATGCCAGGATTAAATGAAGCACTTCGCAATAAAGTTGTTGAAAATGGTTTGAAAGTTTGGGACTGGACAATCGATTCATTAGACTGGAAATATAATAAAATGCCAGTAGATGCTGCTGCTGCACAAATTGCACAAAATGTTCTTGCTGGTGCAACAAATCCAACAGAGGTCATTTTAATGCACGATATTCATCCACAATCTGTGAAAGCTGTACCTGCTATTATTAAAGGTCTAAAAGAAAAAGGTTATGAACTGGAAAGTTATCAAGAAGATGAACATTTCCCATTAAACTTTTGGCACGATAATCGTATGTAATAGAAAAGACTTGATTTCTTTTATTGGAAAATCAAGTCTTTTTTCTTTTTATTTATTTAGAATATAGAAGTTATTATTTTTGCAATTTCACTTATTAAAATACCAACTACTGCGAAATCAGAATCACCAAATGTTGTATTTTCAAAGTAAACGTCAAGTATCATAATGGCACATAATACAGACTACAAATTCTATATTAAATTGAATCAAAAAGATTAGAGTTTTATGAAATTTCTTTCGTTACTTTCTGAATGAAAGGCTTATATAGAAATTCATCATTTATTTTAATACGAAATAGTAAAAACCAAACTAGTATTGCATCTAAATATTAGTTTGGTTTTTATAAATTCACATCGAGAGAGGCAATCTATTTCACTCATCTATATCGCTTTATACAAATAAATTTTCCAAGCGGATGTCTTTGATGTAAACACTTTCTCAAGGAATAAATTGTTTTCTACTGCATTTTCAATAGGGACAGCAGAAAACATGTATCGACCACCCATTTTCTTAAAATGCTCTATATTTAATTGTAAATTTTCCAAGCGTTTTTTCGAGTTTTTCTTAAACATATAGTGTTTTCCAAGTTCATCGGTGAAAATATAACAGCGGCCACCCCACTCGTCAAAATACGTACGAATCGTTTTATTTTTCGCTAGCTCCTTCTCGATTATTTTTCGAAATTCATATTTATATGATAGTGGATAAAAATTGTTATATGTATCAAGTGTATAGAATCCGTTGTACTGAGCGATAGCAGGATGTAAACCAAGACTAGCGACACGGTACTGCTCCAAAGGTAAACCGATATACTCTTTTATCTCCTGAAATTGTTTTTCTGCAAAAAATTCCTTTACTGAAGGTTTACTTTGAAAAATAATTTCCTCATTAAAAAAGCTTAACAAAATAATTTGAGCTATTACAAAACCTGTCACAGCGTGTCTCCATATTTTCCCTTGTAACCATAAAACTTTTAATCCAAGAGCAAATAAAACATAAATAACTAACGGGCGCAAAAAATGATAACGTGCAAAATTAAACGTATCCAAAATGTGAAAACGTTTTGTTAATGGAAGCCAACCTTTATAAAACCAAAAAGCATACCAAATTGACAATCCTATGTTAAACCAGAACAAAAAAACAAAGACTTTTTCTTGCTTCCATTGCCTCTTGGAAATGATAAAGTACAACGCAATAAGTATGACAGGTAAAATAACAAATGTATGGACTGTCATGACATGGTTATGTCCTAAAAGAAAATTTTTCACTGTAAGACGGAGAGACCGCCATAACGATAATCTTGCATGAAAATATTCATCTCTGCTGTTAGGTGCAGTGGATAAAAAGAAGGAAGATACTAAGCGATATTCTACAATCATGTAAATGAGCGTCATATAAACAATTGAAAAAAGAAAACGAAAGTTCCATTCTTTCTTTATTACTACGTCCACTAACCAAAGAATTCCCATCCCGCTTAAAAAGAAGAAAAAACCTAAAACAATACTCGAATATAGGGGAATAAGAGTGAGTACGAAATAGTTCTTCCACGATCTTTCCCCTTTTCGAATATTTAAAACTGCCCAAAGTGCAAGAGGCATTCCGAGAGTACTAAGCATTCCTGACGGCCAAAAAGGAGTAAGAGCAAAAGCCAATGAAACTCCAACCGAAATGACCATCCATTCCTCTCTAGGTAAAAAATGATGTTTTAAAAGAAGATACATCCCTATAAAAGCAACCACTCTTGTAATCGTCTGACTTAATGCATACGCAACCATATTTGGAAAAAAAGCATACAACCAAACAATACCACTAAATTCCGTGCTAAATGCATTTCTTGATAATTGATTGTTTATCACCTGTGGAATTGTAGCATCAATCGGACCTATTATCTCCCCGCTCCTTGCCAAAACCTTATACCAGGATAAATTGGAATCAAGATTATCATGAACGCGAATATGCGCATTTTCTCCAAGAATAAATAAAGGAGACAAATATAGAATGAGTATAATTGCTGCAAAAACAAGGAACTTTTTTTCTTGGTTGTTCTGGATTGAAAACATTCACTACACCTCAAGAAATTCTTAAAAAGTTTACTTATAAAATTTCCAAAACGAAAGAAATTATCCCCTCGGTAATCAAGTTGTTATCAATTTTTTATAAACAAGAAAAATCTATTCTTATTGTTAACGTAAGGAATGATATATTTCGGAGAGGAATTTTATCGTATAAAAAAAGAATACTATCAATTTGCGTAGCTGCTAGTTTATTAGTGCCAGCTTCTTTTTATGGGGAAAGAAATGTACAAGCTGAGAATAGCAATACTGTACAACAGCTATACAAAGTAAAAATGGCTGGTTAAAAGAAGGAAGTTCATGGTACTACTTAAATCCTCATTGTTATTACATGTATACAGGTTGGGATATAATTGATGGGAAATTCCATTATTTTGCTCAAAATGAGGCTTGGCAGTACTCTGAATCGTAAGTGGCTCAAATGCTAGATAGAATTCTTCATTTAATCTAAATGATAAAAAGGCTTGTGGCAGTGAGATACACATGCTACAAGCCTTTTTATTATATTTAAGATATATTTGTTTTTTCCTTATTGTATAAAGTTACATCATCTTCTTCTATATTCACAGTCTCTTTTACAACATAAATTGGTCGGTTCTTACTTTCGTCATAAATACGAGCGATATATTGACCAACAATACCAAGACCGAGCAGTTGCATACCGCTGAAGAATGTAATGGCAACCATAAGAGAAGCCCATCCAGTTTGGATGTCTTGTCCAATAATTTTAACGATAACTGAGTATATTAAAACTGCAATAGAAATTAATACAGAGATTAAACCTAAAGTCATAACCATTCTTAATGGCTTTGTAGAAAATGCGATAACACCGTCTGAAGCAAATTTAATCATTTTCTTTAATGGATACTTCGTTTCACCCGCAAAACGTTCATCTCTTTCGTATTCAATATATGTTTGGCGGAATCCAATCCAAGACATCATTCCACGTACGAAACGATTTCGTTCTGTCATTTGTTTGAATACATCTGCTACTTTACGATCGATAAGGCGGAAGTCACCTGTGTCTTTAGGAATATCGATATCAGACATGCAATTTAAGAAGCGGTAGAAATATTTAGCTGTAACAAGTTTAAACCAAGTTTCACCGTTACGCTGTTTTCTTTTCGCACAAACAACCTCATAACCTTCTTCCCATTTTGCAATAAGTTCTGGGATAACTTCAGGTGGATCCTGTAAATCAGCATCAATGATTATGATAGCATCACCTTTGGCAACATCAATTCCTGCTGTTACAGCTATTTGATGTCCAAAATTACGAGCAAAGTTTACGATTTTAGCACGAGGATCTTCGGCTGAAATACCTTTTAAAATTTCCATTGTCCGATCGGTACTACCATCATTTACAAAGACAAATTCATAATTAATATTATTTTGTAGCGTAACAGACTTTAAGCAATTATAACACTCTTGTGCTACTTCTTCTTCAAAATACATAGGAACGATGATTGAGATAAGTTTCTCCAAGTTTTTACCCTCCTTGTAGCAGCATTATATATTAATTTATTGGAAATGGTTTTGTTTGTTGAATGTCCAAAGTTTATTAAGGAAAAAGTTTATAATCATACCAACACCGATAGAAAAAATTTGTGAGATAAACTTATTTATGAAAAGTTTATCAACTAATATGAACAGGCTAATTGTATTAACAGTTAATACAATTAAATTTACAGTTAGGAATTTAAAAAATAATGATACATCTTTATTTTTCGATTCAAAAACCCAATTTTTGTTCCAATAATAGCTGTTAGCAACACCAATTAAATAAGCGAAGCAGTTAGCAATAAGGTAATTCATACCAATTTTAATGAGAAATATGTAGCTAATAATTGTGATAAGCGTATTTAATACTCCTATTAAGCTAAACTTTAAAAATTTCTTCATAATGTAGTATCCTCATTTTTATAAAAAATAAAAAAAATATAGTAAATATATGTATAATAACCATCTTAAGTTTTTTGTATAAATCGATGATTACTTTAACGATTTTATTAGTTAAGCCAAGTATATGCAGTGGCTAATTGTATGACATTGGAACTGAAGACAAATAAAGGAGTGGCAAGGTTGTTTACACTTTTAAAAGGATTTTCTAATTTTTCAACACGTTTTATATATGCTCTCTATGGGATTTTTGCTGCAGTATTAATATTTACTTATTTTACAGATATAAAAAAAGATAATTATATGATTTTATTATTGGCTTTTCTAATTTTAAGTACGTTAGGAATCTTTATGTTAAGAAAAGGTTCTTTATATATTGAAAAGTTAAATGAAAAGAAATGTTTCATTATATTACTACTTACTTGTTTTGTAGTGAAAGTAACATGGATTTGTTTGTACAAAATTGAACCACTTGTCGATTATGCAACTTTCTATAATACAGCGGAAGCTTTAAGTGCAAATTTCCAAATTGAGAGTCGGTATGTAGCATTATTTCCACATATTTTCGGATACTCATTATTTTTAAGTGTTTTCTTCAAAATATTTGGAACAAGTTATATGATTCCACCTATTGTGAATGTTATTCTAACTACGATATCAATGACATTAATATATTTCATAGGTAGAAAAATTGATGGAGTAAGAACGGCAACCATAGCGAGTATATTTTGGATTCTGTTACCTTCACAAACAATTTATAATATGTTTGCAATGTCGGAACCCCTTTATTGTACTGAGCTATTGTTAATTTGGGTTATTATGATTATTATTGATGAAAAGTTATCTAAAATAGGTATGATAAAGCTCATTTTTTACTCTCTTTTATTGTCCCTATTGCTTGCATTAATGAATATGGTACGCCCAATTGCAGCGGTACCTATTATTGCATTAATTGTTTGGGTATTTGTTATTGATATAAAACATCTTGGTCATAAAAATATCCTTTTTAAAAAAATTGTATATATAACAACGGTGTTAGCTGGCTATTTTGTGTTTTCTGCAGTTGTACACAACTATACAACTGCACGATTAGGCGAAGAAATAGCAAAAGCACCTGGGTATAACATGTATGTAGGGTTTAACAAAGAAAGCTTAGGAACGTGGAATGAAGAAGACTCAAAGTTACTTATGTATTATAGTGAGAAAGAAGGCTGGACTGCTAACGATACTCAAGTACAGATGTTAGAGGATACAAAGGATAGATTGAAAAATGATAATATTGATTTTGCTAAATTGTTTTTTGATAAATTTATTATTTTCTTAGGCCATGATAGGGCAGCAGTTTTATACGCGAGCCCGGTATTAGACCATCAGCTCCGATATATGATTATATGTGATATTTTTTATTGTTTCTTAATTGTTATTTCGCTGTTAGGTGTATTTATTGCATTTAAAGATAAGAATAAATCAGCAGCGCTCTTTATTTGTCTTTATGCTATTGGTTTAACAATGGCGCAAATGCTGGTAGAAGTTGCAGGAAGATATCATTATTCTGTTACTATATCTATGGTTATTTTAGCTGCTTTGGGTATGAATCGTCTATACAAACATAGTAATGCCCGTTAGTATGACAGAATTAAATATATGTAAACGTCAAGTAACTCCAAAATATACAATAAAAGTTGTTTTTGGAGTTATTTTTTGTTTACTTCACTTTTTTTCGGCACTCTGCATCTAGTTGGAAAATCTGTTGACCAGGGCAAGACTTTATCAATTTCTTCTTTATAGTTTAAATTGATATTGAGGAGTGTTTCAAACAAATAAAGAAGATAATGATAGGGACTTATATTGTTCTCTTTTGCGGTTTCAATCACTTTCTACTAATATAGTATCCCGTATCTCCTATAAAATTAAGTCCAAATTTTTGTTTCTACATTGTGCAATAATTGTACTCTTTTCATATAGTTATTATACTCTACCCATACGGTATGTGAAATTACATCGCGCTCCAAAATAAAAAAGCCCCCTCACAAGGATATTTATCCTTATAAAGGAGACTACCGTTACTTTATTACGTTTAACCTTCTTGCTGCATAGTTTCTACTTTCTTATTATTTTTATCACGATGATTATAGTTATACTTCGAACGATCTACTGGCGTAAATCCTTCTGGTGTATAGAACCTTAATAAGTCTCCGTTTACTACTTGATCAGAAAATTTAAGTGTTTGTTGAACCATTTGTTCATTTTGTTTAATCTCATCCGTTACCTCTACTGAGTTCCCGGTATTTGTATCATAGTATTTTCCGTTCAGTGCAGTAACAGACGGACTTACATAGTTGCCATTACGGAATGCCACAACTTGCTTATGCTCTGGTGATAATAAATCGGTACCGAATTGGATATAATTCTTTGTATCCGTACCTAGTAAATGTAATAGCGTTGGAAGCACATCAATTTCTCCGCCATATTGATGTTGAACTCCCCCTTTCATACCTGGTACACGGATAATTAATGGTACACGTTGCAACTGTGCATTTTCAAATGAATTCATTTCTTTACCCATTATTTGCGACATTGCTGCATTATGGTTATCTGAAATACCATAATGATCTCCATACATTACAATAATGGAATTATCATATAAACCAGATTGCTTCAAATAATCCATAAAGCTTTTTACAGCTTCATCTAAATAACGTGCTGTTTGGAAATACGTATCTACAGATGAATCACCTGTTTGGGCTGGTTTAATTGTCGCCTCTTCCTTATTTATTGGATAAGGAAAATGATTTGATAGTGTAATAAATTTCGTATAGAACGGTTGTTTTAACGTTTGTAACAACGGAATAGATTCATTAAAGAATGGCTTATCTTTCAAACCATAGTTTACAACATTTTTCTCATTCATATCGTAATAGGTTGCGTCAAAGAATTTATTGAAACCAAATGATTTGTAAATATCATCACGGTTCCAGAATGTTTTATAGTTACCATGGAACACTGCAGATGTGTACCCTTGTTGCCCTAAAATAGCGGGTGCGGATTGATACGTATTATTAGATTTTGTTGTAAATACAGACCCTTGTGGCAATCCAAACATTGAATTCTCTAACATGAACTCCGCATCAGATGTTTTACCTTGTCCTGTTTGATGGAAGAAATTATCAAAATACAAGGTGTTCGCATCTTTCGTAAATGAATTTAAAAATGGTGTTACCTCTTGACCGTTCAATTTGTAATCAATTAAGAAATTTTGGAACGATTCTAAATGAATATAGATAACGTTCATACCTTTTCCCTTACCAAAATAATCTGGATTTGGGCTTGCATAGTTAGATGCGATGAAGTTACGCACACCTGTCATACTATCTCCATCAGCTAATGCTCGTTCCGTTGATGCTTTCATACTTTGAATCCCATCATAAATCGTATAGTTGTATGCCCCTAAATATTTTACAATATAGTTTCTGTCAAATGTTCTTGTTAATAATTCAGGGCGATCCTTTTCTGCTAATCCTAAATTAACACTAAAAATTAAAATTGCTGAGATAAATACAAGCGAAAGTTTATGCTTTGCAACACGAATAGGTTTTGGATTTGCAACTTTCGTTACTACTAACACAAGTAAAATAATTGTATCTAAGAAATACAATGGATCATACGGTTGTAATAATGCAAGAATACTTCCGCCTAATTCTCCGAAGTTATTTGTTTGTGTTAACGTTGGGAACGTAATAAAATCGCTGAAAAAGCGATAATATACAACGTTCGCATATAAAAGACTTGTCATGAGTAAGTTAATGATAATTAACCATACATATGATTTTCTTCCTTTTGCAAATAATGACAATCCTAGAAATAGTACAGCTGAACTTAACGGGTTGAAAAATAGTAAAAACTTTTGGATTGTATTTGATATTCCTAAGTTAAATTCTGTCACATATGCTGCATATGTTTTCAACCAAAACAACACAACTGCAAATACGAAAAAACCGAAGTGATTACTTAAAACACGTCTGCTCTTTAACAATAATTGTTTCATCTCTCCACCTCTTTACTCATCCAAGGCTTATTTTTTATAAGTCTATCTCTCTTTTTTGTGTCTTCTCCAAATAGTCCTCTAAATTATTTAGCCATGTGAAGAATATTAGTAATTATAAGTTTGAACTTTTATTTATTCAACTATTTCTTATGAAATATGTTGACCTAGGTATATATTTAATGAAATACATTTGTAACATTTTTCTTCACTAATATCTAATGAGCATCCGTATAACAAGACACAATTACTATAAACCTTTATAATCTACTTCGCAAACATTCTTATTTCCAAAATTACCAATTGGATTTGTTACTGTTAAATCATTTATATATTAGATATTTTTAGTTGTTGCCCACTTCTTATCCCCTATAATTATTCATATTTATTAAGAAATAACATCATTTATCTCCATAACTTTTCATTATTATTCTTTATGAAATACATACTAAAAAATAAAAACCCTTGATCTTATAATAAGATCAAGGGTTTCAGACTGCAGATTATTTTTGGTTATACATTGCATCCACTTGTTTTTGAAGTTCTCCATTTTCTAAGAACTCATCGTATGTTGCTTCTTTATCGATTACACCGTTTGGCGTCACTTCGATAATACGGTTTGCAATTGTTTGTACGAACTGATGGTCATGAGATGTAAATAGTAATGTTCCTTTAAATGCGATTAAACCGTTGTTTAACGCTGTAATAGACTCAAGGTCTAAGTGGTTCGTTGGATCATCGAGTGTTAATACGTTTGCTCCGCTTAACATCATTTTAGAAAGCATACAACGAACTTTTTCTCCACCTGACAATACAGAAACATTTTTCTTAACTTCTTCACCAGAGAATAGCATACGGCCTAAGAAACCACGTAAGAAACTTTCTGTTTCATCTTGTGGAGAGAACTGACGTAACCATTCAACTAAGTTATATTCACTGTTCTCGAAGTATTTAGAGTTATCTCTTGGGAAGTAAGCTTGTGATGTTGTAACGCCCCATTTAAACGAACCGCTATCTGGCTCCATTTCGCCCATAAGAATTTTAAATAATGTTGTCATTGCAATATCATTACGTCCGATAAATGCAACTTTATCACCTTTATTTAATGTGAAGTACACATTATCTAACACTTTTTCTCCATCAATTGTTTTTGAAAGACCTTCTACAGTTAATAAGTCATTCCCTACTTCACGCTCTGGTGTGAAGCCAACGAATGGGTAACGGCGTGATGATGGTTTAATATCATCTAATGTAATTTTATCTAATAATTTTTTACGAGAAGTCGCTTGCTTCGCTTTAGATGCGTTTGAACTAAAGCGTGCGATGAAGTTTTGTAACTCTTTTACTTTCTCTTCTTTTTTCTTATTTGCATCTTGTGTTAGTTTTAATGCTAATTGGCTTGATTCATACCAGAAGTCATAGTTACCAACATATAATTGAATTTTACCGAAATCAAGATCCGCCATGTGCGTACATACTTTATTTAAGAAGTGACGGTCATGGGATACAACGATAACTGTATTTTCAAAGTTCATTAAGAAGTTCTCTAACCATTGAATTGCTTTTAAGTCTAAATGGTTGGTAGGCTCATCTAATAATAGAATGTCAGGTTGACCAAATAAAGCTTGAGCAAGTAATACTTTTACTTTTTCTGCCCCTGTTAACTCAGACATCTTTTTATCATGAAGATCTTCCCCAATGCCTAGCCCTTTTAAAAGGATAGCAGCTTCTGATTCTGCTTCCCAACCGTTTAGCTCAGCAAACTCACCTTCAAGTTCTGCCGCGCGCATACCGTCTTCATCGCTGAAATCTTCTTTCATATAGATTGCATTCTTTTCTTGCATAACTTGATAAAGACGTGTATGTCCCATAATAACTGTTTCTAACACTGGAAACTCTTCATATTCGAAGTGGTTCTGTTTTAATACTGCTAAACGCTCACCTGGCGTAATATTTACATCGCCTGTTGATGGGTCAATTTCTCCAGATAAGATCTTTAGAAATGTTGATTTACCAGCACCGTTTGCTCCGATTAAACCGTAGCAGTTACCTGGTGTGAATTTTATGTTAACATCTTCAAATAATTTTCTGTCCGCAAAGCGTAATCCTACGTTACTAACTGTAATCATGTGGTTCCTCCAATTTTGATACTTTTATATACATACTTCATTTACTATAACATATTTAGCCATCTAAAGGTATATCTAATCATCTTTCTATTTCAGCAATCGAAATTTTCTATTTTAAGCCAAAAATAAAAAAACACTTAAAAGAAATCATAAAGAAACGGCCTATGTAATGGAATCAAATGTTCAAGCTCTTTTACTTCTTTCTCAGTTCCTGAAAGAGTACCAATTTCGTATAGTTCTAATGGACGCTTATATCCAAATAACATTGCTGATAAATCATTTATGTTTAAATGGATTCCTCCTATGTTTCGCTTTTCTGTTTCTCCTTTATTAATCATTACTATTTCTTTGTTCTGTAATTGAACCGTTACATTATTCCATGGTGCAAATGAGTCTGAAATATGTAAAATGACTTCATTTTGTTGATTACTCCAAACAAATGAATATTGATTTAAAAACTGCTCCACGTCTACAATTCGAACCATAAAATAAGGAGTAAGTTCAGCCTTAACTCGAGGCTCTTGTAAAGTATACAGTAACGGCTCTGTTTCACTTAGTATCATCTTAAGTTCTTTTATCATCGAATCGTGTTGACAAATAAAATTCCAAAGGCCATTTCTAGCTTCATTGTTCAGCGGAACAAATTCTTCTACTGTCATTTTTGAATCATTTATTTTGTACAACATATAGCCAGTAGGTTCATTTCCTTCATTGTAATAGACCGCTGCCGTCAAATCATGATAAACTGCCTGCTTCCACCATTCACGGCTACGAATTAACATACCTGCAAACCGTTGCGCAAACGTTTCATATATTGCCTCAATTTCATTTGGATGATTATCTTTATTAAAACGTCTTATATTCCCTTTTACATGCTTTTGCATCACTAAATCACTCTTCGTCATTGAGCATATGAAACGACTGACAAATAGTTCCCATCCATACTTTCTGTAAAATGAAACCGCAAATGGATGTAACATAGATACGCTAAATCCGTCTTGTTTCATTTTTTCCAGCGCATGCTTCAATAGTTCTTTTACATGTCCGCTCCGTCTATACTCTGGGTATGTCGCTACTCCTGCAATCCCACCCATTTTAAAAATTGCATCGCCAATATTTATTTCTAGCGGAAGAAGATGCAGTTTTGCTGCAAGTTGACTTCCTTCCAAAACCCCAAACAGTTGATGGTGTTTTTTCATTAATGTAAGACGCTGTTCAATCTGATCTTCCGGTACTTTATATTGAAAAGCATATTCAGATAAGGCAATCGCTTCTTTATATTGGTGCTCTGCTAATTCAACTACTTTCATAAATATCTCCTCCTATCCCCTTTATTACATTCGTACTCATACAAATAAAATCCTATCAAAAAAATTAGAAAGGTCGATGGAATATATATAAATATTTTGATGCAAAACAAAAAGCTGTACCTACTAATCACTTTTATCATGTCTCCTGTATACCATATAAAAATAAAACTTTAATCAGTGGGAATTTCGTCATCCTCCATTGATTATTAACCCTCATCAATCAGACTTTTATGGACATTTGATTTCCCCACCTCTCTTCCTTGTTTCTCTCTGAATCTAGAGGTGGGCGTCTTACTGCCCGCAAATCAGGATAAATAAAGAAGGAGAGAAGAAATACTTATGAGCTCTTATTACGATAAATTAAATAGATTGAATGCAACTAGAGATTTCCTTTCTCAAAGAAGAAATAGAAGTCTTAGAGGAGAAAATTCCGAGTCTACAAGGCCATCAGCATTTAGAGCCGTCAACATGTCTACACTTCAACAAATACCTGCCAATACTACAGTTAAAGTCTTATATCCTAACATACAATTTGATTTAGCAAATGAATTTAACTCAGCTGCATCCATGTTCATTCCTGAAACAAAAGGTGTGTACTCATTGACTGCAAGTGTTCTTTTCTCACCTAGTAATTTCAATGAGGCCTACAGAGGAAGAATAAATATTCAAGTAAATGGCCATGAGGTGGCTGCTGATAATGACTTCTTTGGAGCAAATATAGAGATTAAAAATATTATTTCCGTTTCTACCATTACACAGTTAAAATGTGAGGATATTGTTGAGGTGTTTTTTATATCTAATGTAGCTGGTACAATCAATTTACTTAATAGCATTACACGTTTTGAAGGAGCTAGATTTCCATCTCCAACGAATTAATCAAAAACGTCTATAACAAATGATTGTTATAGACGTTTTTACGTTGTTGAAAAAAGATTTTGTCAATGAAAATGTTACCTAAAAGGTGACATTTCCACTTCCTATTTCATCTGCAATTCAGGTGTCACGGGATAAAAAGACATCCTTTTGAATTTACTTCGTATCAATTATTTTCTTTTTATAACTCTGTATTTTACTCGTTAACCCCATTAATGCCGGTAACAAAATCGGCATAACAATTAAGGCTAATAGTAAAAGGGCAATGCCAATAACTGCTGCAACTTGTATAAGCGTTAATACACCGGAAGGAATTAAAGCTGCAAATGTCCCTCCTAAAATAAGCGCCGCTGATAATACGCCCCCTCCTATATGACGAGATGCTGTTACAATTTTTGTTCTTGAATCTCCTTCCAATTCGTTATAGCATATCATCAAGAAGATGCTATAATCCACTCCTAAGGCAATAATCATGATGAAGCTAAAGAATGGAACATTCCAGCTTAGTGACTCTACATAAGTGTGAACTAATTTGTTCACTTATACCAAGTGATGTAAAGTACACTAAAATTAATGAACCGCGCTTAAAAATCAAGTGTTTAACAAACATCGTGCATTTCCTAACTTACCTTCTTTTAATTGTGCTATAAATTCTGGGGGTTACGGATTAGTAAATAAAATTATATCGGTCGCAACTTGAAATATATCGGCGATTTTCATAATAAATCGACCGTAACTTAAAATATATCAGCGATTCGACAAGAGATATCGATTTACAAACAAATAACGACATGCGTTCACATAAAAAAAAGCAGATACATTACGCATCTGCCTCTCATCATATTATTTCGCTAACTTTTGAAGTTCTTCGAAAAACGTAGGATACGATACACCTACTGCTTCTGCATCTTGAATCGTTGTTTTCCCTTCAGCTATACAGCCGGCGATCGCAAGCATCATTCCGATGCGGTGATCACCGTAACTATGTACTGTATTGCCTGTTAAAGTTGATTTACCGTAAATAATCATTCCGTCATCAGTTGCCTCAATGCGAGCTCCTAGTTTCGTTAGTTCAGCAACAACTGTATCGATACGATTCGTTTCTTTTACTTTTAGCTCATGTGCATCTTTAATAACCGTAATTCCCTCAGCTTGCGTTGCTGCTAATGCGATAATTGGAATTTCATCGATTAACCTCGGAATAATATCCCCACCAATTTCGATTCCTTTTAGTGAAGATGTTTCAATCGTAATATTTGCAGCTGCTTCTGATGCTCCTTTGTTAATTGGTTCTACAGTGAACGTAGCACCCATTCTCTCTAAAACATCTATAATACCTGCACGAGTCGGATTCATTCCTACATTTTGTAATTGTATTTTACTATTTGGAATAATCGCTCCTGCTACTAAGAAAAATGCCGCTGATGATACGTCACCTGGAACTAGAACGTCTGTTCCGGTTAATTTTTGGCCACCTGCTAGTTTTACAGTTTTCCCTTCACGAGTTACTGTAACACCAAATGCCTCTAGCATTCTTTCTGTATGGTCTCTTGAAATGTGCGGTTCTGTAACAGCTGTTACACCCTCTGCGCGTAGACCTGCAAGTAAAATAGCTGACTTTACTTGGGCGCTTGCAACTGGGGAAATGTATTGAATTGCTTTTAAATCTCCACCTCTTATTGTTAGTGGTGTGTACGTCCCGTCTTCTCGGCCATCAATGTTGGCGCCCATTTGCTTTAATGGATCTGTTACACGTTTCATCGGTCTTTTTGCGATAGAAGCATCACCTTGTACGCAAGAAAAGAACGGCGTGTTTGCCAATATTCCCGACATTAATCGTATCGTAGTTCCAGAATTACCAACATCTAATACGGCTTTTGGTTCTTGTAAACCTTCAATTCCTTTTCCAATTACAATAACTTTATCACCGTTTTGCGCAATGTCTACTCCCATTTCTTTAAAACAAGAAATCGTACTTAAACAGTCTGCACCAGGTAGGAAGCCTTTAATTGTTGTTTTTCCCTCTGCAATTGAGCCGAACATAACAGCGCGGTGTGAAATGGATTTATCACCAGGAATTGTAATGGTTCCATTCAATCCGTTATTAACAGGTTGTATTGTTCTTTCTTTCACGTTTTCACCTTCTCATTTAAATTGTTTCATATGTTTGGTATTCTTCTTTTCCAAGCGCTAGTTTTGCTTTCATACGATCTTCTTCTCTTTGGAAGCTAATACGTAATACCCCAAGCAATCCTTCACGCGCTTCTAATATTTGCAAGTTCTTAATACTAATTTCTTCGCGCGCCAGAATACTCGTAATATGAGCTAATGCCCCTACTTTATCTAAAACATCGACGTATAAGTCGTGATAGGCAGGAATAGCTCCTCTTTTTCTCACTGGTAAAGAATCACGATATTCTTTCGCATCTGCAAAGTAGTTTTGCATTTCATCTGCATCTCCTTTAGAAACCGTCTTATATAACTCTTCCATTTCAGAGATCCACTCTTTTAATAATACCATTAAATGCTCACGATTTTGCTTTACAATGTCACTCCACATTTTCGGGCTGCTAGATGCGATACGTGTAATATCTTTAAATCCACCGGCAGCTAGTTGATGAATGAGCGGATTATCTCCTGCATGTTTCTCGACTTGTTTTACTAAACCTGCCGCAATAAGATGTGGAAAATGACTAACGATTCCTGTTACATAATCGTGTTCTTCTGTATTTAAGACGAGAAAATGTGATCCTGTTCCTTTTAACCATACTTTTAGCTCTTCCACTTGATCATTTGGCACATGATTCATCGGTGTTAAAATGTAAAATGCATTTTCAAATAAATGCGCCTTTGCACTTTCGACACCCGTTTTATGAGACCCTGCCATCGGATGTCCTCCAATAAAAGAAACTTTCTTTGAAAATAAAGCTTCCGCTTCATTCATAATTGTTCCTTTTGTACTTCCAACATCGGTCACTATTACATCATCTCGTAAACGAAATGACGCTAGTTTGTGTAATAACTTCTTTGTTTCTTCAACTGGAGAGGCAAACACAATTAAATTTGCCTCTTCACATGCACGCTGTAAATCTATTGCCACTTCATCTACTACATGCAATTCTTTCGCACGCTCTACCTGCTCTTTAAATATATCATAGCCTGTTATCGTTACATCGTGCTCTTTCTTAATTGCTAATGCGAGAGAGCCTCCTATTAATCCTGTTCCAATTAATACTACCTTTTTACACATTGGCCTCATCTCGAGACTTATGTTTTTTATTTTCAAAGTGTTGTTTTAACACTGAAATCACTCCTTCATTTTGTTCCCTTGTTCCGATTGTAATACGAACGCCGTTTGAGAACGGACGAATAATATACCCTGCGTGTGCGCAAGCTTCATAAATTTCTCCAGCATCATCTACCGGCAAAAAGATGAAGTTTGTTTGCGACGGATAGAATGGAATTTCATTTTCCTTACAAAAACTTTCGTATTGCTCTAATCCTTCTCGATTTACACGAACGACTTCTGTAATGAATTCTTCATCATTACAAGCGATTGTTGCTGCTTTTTGTGCAAGTGAAGAAACATTAAAAGGCAAACGTACAACATTTAGTTTCTCGATTAATTCTTCATGTCCAATCGCATATCCAACGCGGAATGATGCTAATCCGTATGCTTTAGAAAACGTTCGTAATATAAGAAGATTTTTATGTTTTTTCAATAGCGGTATGCTCTCTGGAAAGTCTTTCGCTGTGACATATTCATAGTACGCTTCATCGATTACAATTAGTGCACTGTCATCCACGCTATTTATAAATTCATTTAATTTTCGCTCATCAATATATGTGCCCGTTGGATTATTCGGGTTACAAATCCAAACGATTTTTGTGTTGTTATCGATTGCTTTAGCGATTGCATCTAAGTCATATGCCCCTTGCTTTAGCGGAACTTCTTTCACTTCGCACCCTTCAATAATTGCATGATGACGATATTGCGGAAACGTTTCTCCCGCTGTTACAATATTTTCGCCTGCGCAAAGTACGGCGCGGCTGATGATTTGAATCACTTCGTCAAGTCCACTTCCGCACATGATTTGTTCCTTTTGAACTTGCAGTTTTTCTGCGATTGTTTCGCGGAGTTCTACAGCTCCTCCATCAGGATATAAGGCATGTTCATGCCACGCTTTTTGTAATTTTTCCATAACACGTGGCGAACAACCAAATGGATTTTCATTTGACGCTAATTTTACAAATGAATGATCCCCATATACTTCTTTCATTTGCTCCGGTGATTTACCTGGTTTATATGGCTGTAATGATGATAATTGCTCTTTTACCTTCATTTATAACTCATCCTTTTTAAAATTCTTTCGCATATTTGTTATGCTGCGTAATATTTTGCTGGATTAATTCCATGCGATCTTTTCCGAATTGTTCAACTAATGCATCTGCAAGCTCCCATGCAACAACAGCTTCTGCGACAACACTTGCCGCCGGAACTGCGCAACTATCTGAGCGTTCAATACTTGCTTGAAATACTTCTTTCGTATCAATATCTACACTTGCAAGTGGTTTATATAATGTAGGAATCGGCTTCATAACACCTCTTACAACAATCGGCATTCCCGTTGTCATACCGCCTTCTAATCCACCTGCATGATTTGTTTTTCTTGTATAACCTTTTTCTTCATCCCATAGGATTTCATCATGTACTAAACTTCCTGGCTTTCTTGCCGCTTCAAATCCAACTCCAATTTCAGCGCCTTTAAAAGCATTAATGCTCATGATTGCGCCTGCAAGTTTTGCATCTAATTTTCGGTCATAATGTACATAACTCCCAACTCCAATTGGCATCCCTTCTGCAATGACTTCTACAATTCCACCAATTGAATCCCCGCTGCTTTTCGCAGTATCAATCGCATCCATCATTTGTCGCTCTACCTCTGTATCTAGGCAACGCACAGGTGAATTTTCTGTAATGTTTTGGATGTCTTCTATCGGTAGTTGACCTACACGATTTGCTTGTACTCCACCAATTTCAAGAACATGTCCAGCAATCTGTACACCTAATTCTTTTAAAATTTGTTTCGCAACCGCGCCAGCAGCTACTCTTACAGTTGTTTCTCTTGCAGAAGAACGTTCTAAAACATTTCGTATATCACGGTGACCGTACTTAATTGCACCGTTTAAATCTGCATGTCCAGGGCGTGGTTTGGTAATTGTACGTTTCATTTCTTTACTTTCTTGCTCCGAAATCGGTTCTGCTCCCATTACTTTCGTCCAATGTTTGAAATCATCATTTTTTACGATTAATGTAATTGGTGAACCAAGTGTCACCCCATGGCGCACGCCACTTACGATCTCTACTGTATCTGTTTCAATTTGCATCCGTCTTCCGCGACCATGCCCTTTTTGTCTTCTTAATAATTCCTTATTAATATGTTCTGCTTGTAGCGATAATCCTGCAGGTACACCTTCTAAAATAACGGTTAACTGCGGACCATGTGATTCTCCAGCTGTAATGTATCTCATTTCTCTTACCCCTTTATTATTTTTTTGTACAAAAAAATCCCTACTGAGCGCTCAGTAGGGACGATGATTATCGCGGTACCACCCTAATTGTAGACTACATTTGTCTACCTCTTATCATTTTTAACGATCTATGAGACCGTCTTTCCCTTCATAAAGATTATTATCTTTACTACGAAAAAGATGCTCTAGGGCTGTAATTCATGCTTATCTTTGTACTGATTCTCAGCATCCATCAGCTCTCTATAAACAGGGAGATAAGCACTACTGTTTCCCTTTCAATGCATATTTAATATGAAATTAAGATAATTTATTTTTGAATCCTTTTAACTCTTCCATGAATTTATGGAACTCTGGAATATCCATTTGCTGCGCTGAATCAGATAATGCAACTGCTGGGTCTGGATGAACTTCTGCCATTACTGCATCTGCACCAATTGCTAGCGCTGCTTTTGCAGTAGGTAATAATAAATCTCTACGTCCTGTAGAATGCGTTACGTCCACAACAACAGGTAAATGTGTTTCTTTCTTTAAGATTGGTACAGCTGAAATATCTAACGTATTACGCGTTGCTCTTTCGTATGTGCGGATACCGCGCTCACATAATATAATTTGATCATTTCCTTGTGCGATGATGTATTCAGCTGCATTAATGAACTCATCAATTGTCGCTGCTAAACCACGTTTTAATAACACAGGTTTATTTACTTTACCCACAGCTCTTAATAAATCAAAGTTTTGCATATTTCGTGCCCCGACTTGAATGACATCAACGTAATCAAGAGCCATTTCTACATCGTTTGGATTTAAGATTTCACTAATAATCGCTAAATCAAATTCATCAGCTACTTGTCGTAAAATTTGTAGTCCTTCTACCCCTAATCCTTGGAAATCGTATGGTGATGTTCTCGGTTTGAAAGCACCGCCGCGCATTAATTTTAATCCTTGTTTTTGCATCGCTTGCCCTACTAGGCGAACTTGCTCTAAGCTTTCTACAGCACAAGGTCCCATGATGAATGTTTGCGTTCCATTTCCTAATAACTCACCTTTTACATCAACGATTGTATTCTCTTTTTTCTTTTTACGTGAAACAAGTAATGCTTTACGGTTGTCATCTTCTTGCAGTTCTAAGCTCGCTTTGAAAATTGTTTTGAAAATGTGTTGAACTGTTGAAGTTTCGAAAGGACCTTCATTGTGTTCTGCGATCATATCAAGTACTTCACGCTCACGGACAGGATCAAAACGTTTCGTACCTTGTACTTGCTTTTGCTCCCCAATCTTTTGAACGATTTTACCTCGTTCATTTAAAAGCTCTAATAACTGTAAATTGATTTTATCCACCTGTTTACGTAATTGTTCTAATTCATGATTTGCCATTTTAAAATCCTCCTTTTAATGTTTAAAACTATTGTAAGAGAATAAAGATTCCCTATTTTCTGAATTGAATACTTACAAAAACTTATTATGAGATCGATACCGCCTTTTCTGTGTACAAAAAATCCCTACTGATCTACTCAGTAGGGACGATATTTATCGCGGTACCACCCTAATTGTAGACTGATTTCGTCTACCTCTCTTCACTGTTAACGATCGTTCGACCGTCTTTCCCTTCATAAAGAAAATAAATCTTTACTACGAAAAAGATGCTCCAGGACTGTAATTCGCACTTGTCTTTGTACTGGTTCACACCAACCACCAGCTCTCTGTTACAGGGAAACAACTACTACTCCTTTTCCTTTCACCACATGTCATATTCCATTGTCAAGCCATACCACAAAAAATACAAAAAGTCCCTACTGATCCAATCAGTAGGGACGATATTTATCGCGGTACCACCCTAATTGTAGACTAATTTCGTCTACCTCTCTTCACTGTTAACGATCATTTGACCGCCTTTTCTTCATAAAGAATATATGTCTTTAATCCGAAAAAGATGCTCCAGGACTGTAATTCATGATTATCCCTGTACTGATTCACACCAACCATCAGCTCTCTGTTACAGTAAGATCCTCACTACTGTGATCCCTTCATTGCACTTTGTTTATCCAAATGTTTTTTGAAATTGAATAAGTTATGATTCGTATTATAGAATGCTTTTTCAAAGACTGTCAATAACTTTTTATATATTTTTTAAAAATCCACTCTTTACCCATTATCCATCTTGTAAATTTGCTATTATAATCCCGATCCGAATCATTTCGTTTTGAATAGATATTAGTAATTTATTCTCCACTTGGTACTCTGTTAATAACTGCTTAATTTCGGTGATTTCATTTTCAAAATCGTTTGCTTCATGAAGGTTTTGTAATAGCGAAAAAAACAACTCGCCATAGGCTTCTACATGGTCTTTTATATTCTTTTTCTTTTCCAAAACAGACAAAAATAGTTGCCTTATTTCTGCTTGATTGTAACGTTCTGATGGTGGCGAAAAATGGGTAAGAATTGTTTGCAATCCCTTTTCTGCAACTTCATCCATACATAAAACAAAGCGTAAAAACATGACATACTCCCTGCCTGTTATAGAACTCATTTTTGGACGTTCCATTAAAAATCCAGCTAACCAAGTTTCCCAAAATTTTTGTTGTTCTCTCGCGCTTAATGTTTTCACATAATAACATAAATGTTCCATAAACTTAATTTTGTCATTTTCCGTTTCCTGTATAAAAAGTGGATATAACCAATCTGCTCGCTGCTCCCAATATAATACACATTTAATAAAAACAAAGCTAAGCCACTTTAAGAACACTTCTTTTGTATGTGGATGTAACAAATATAAATGCTGGGCCGCATATGTAATGTATCTCTTTATCTCTTTAAATAACGGTAAATTTATTTGTGTATAACAGAGTCCTGCCCATGCATATTTGATTGCTTTTTCTTGTTTTTTTAAATCGAGATACGGCAGCAGATTTTTTCTACACCATTGTTTCTCAATATGATATAAAAATGTTATATCTGCTGTTAATCGTGCAAACATATAATTTGTACTCTGTGAACATGTTCGCATTTGTTCTTCAAATAAAAACAAGTACTCGTAAATATTCCGGTCGTATAAGTGGTCATATGCGAGTAACTTTAACAATACTGACGTCATCTTTCCTATAGGATGCTGGATAGACTCATTATAAAAATCATGCTCTTCTAATTTAAAATTCAAATCACTTTTCATTACTTGAGGAAATACAGAGACGGAAAATCGTTTCACAACACGTATACTATCCTCTTGAAATTCTTCTAATCGATTGCTAATTTCATAAAGAAAACTGCTAATTAACCAATGAAAAGATGTATTTCTTACAAATTGTTGCAAGAGTGGAATGATTTTTTGTATTTGTTCATTTGTCAGCTTGCGATTATTCCTCCATGCTCTAATGCAAACAAACCATACTTCATTACTTACTTTACTTTCTCCTGCAAGTTGATATGCAAGTGAAATACTCCACTCTGTATTTAATTTACATGCTTTTGATAACATCTCTAAAAAATGACGTTGTTCAAAAATACCGTCATGAGAAAAGAGCCTAACTTGTTTCATCATCTCATGGTCTTTCAGCTGCAATAACGCATCGGCTGTTACATTACATGTAATACTTTGGGTAGCATCCTCTACTTGCTTTTCACCGTAACGTTCTGGAGAAAAATGAGGGTGTTTTTGTTTCATTTTTCTATATGCCTCTGCTGTACAATTACTATTTGAATCACATGTATAAAGTAAATCCATAACAAGACAAGCATCAAAAGCCCTATCATTAACAAGATGTTTCATAACCTTTTGTAACACTTCTTGCTTACTTTGTTCCGAAACAAGTGAATAGTGGTTCTTTAAAAACTTAAATACTTCATGCCTATATGTAACATGTAAAAGTAACTTTCGCTCTAATAACCATTTGATTTTTTCATCGTCAGTCGCAAATATATTTTTACTCATCGCAGCTATGGCAATTCGTTTTTGTAATATACTATCAGTTTCAATCATTCGGGTGATATAGTAGTTAGCCTTCCACTTATTATTCTCACATAAATAGGTGAGACACTCTTTTACAATACGAATTAAAAATGTAAAATCTTTTGGCTGTAAATCATGCTCTGAAAATTCGACTGTATTATATGTCACACCGTCCTTTTTCTCCAGTGCAGCCTGTCTTAAAAATAACATTTGCATTTTTTCTAATCCCATAACCATAATGGGATCGGCAAAATACGCGATATGCGGTTTCATTCTTTCATCCCAAATCTGTTGTACAAATGAAAATACCGGGACTGGTAAGCGACTTGTCTCCTCTAATTCAATCGAATCTTGCATATCGTGTTCCCATTTCCTAACACGTTTTAATTTAATTTTTCCGTCCAAAATAAATGCCAATAATAAGATGAAAATCTCTTTATGTTCAGGAAAGGAACATTTATGTAACAAGTATGAAACTAATTCTATAGAGTTGCTATTTTTTTCTGCTGTTTCTAGTAACAGTAATGTCCATTTTGCGAATAGTAGCGGTTCAATTGGCTCTTTTGTCTCGTTTAAATACGTACAAATCGTTCGCCATAACAAAGGAGAAATTTTCGAGTGATTTCTATAAATAAGCTGAAATAATTCCTTTTGATGGCTAAAAAGAAATTGTTTGACGAGCCAATCAGCCAGCAATTCATCCTCTTCGTTATGAATAGCAGACAGCAAAAATAAATTTTGAAGTTTACCTTCTGCCTCTAACCATTCTACCCACTCATAATCGCGAGCAAATTCTATAAAATACCGAAGTGTTTCAATTTTTTTTACTGATTGTTTTATATATGATAATTGCTCTTGTTCAACTGAAGGCGGAACTGTCACAATATCGCGAATCCGCATTCTTTTTGTAATATAATTATCTCCCATTAATTCAGCCCAGCGCTTCACCGCTTGCACCAGGGCCTGGTGATTGTTTGCTTTATTTGGATAGACAATAGGCCTTACTCCTAAATGCTCCCAATGATATGTATTATCTCCTTGTGCAACAAATGCATAACGTCTTGTACTCGGTGGTAAACCGGTTGCTAAATATTTCATAACAGGATCATTATGACTATATCCGATAAATAACACCGTGTAATTTGAAAATAGATCCACTAAAAATCTTCTTGCCCATCCTTCCGTCAAGTAAGCCCTTCCAAAGTCGCCATCTGTTAATATTAAATTTTCTTTTTCCTGTTCTACATTACCATGTATATATGCTAATCCTTTAAACGCTCTACCTGTTGGAAGTGCAGGTGCATAATATATATTGATATCTCGATTCATTTCTCGGATTACACTTGTAAAATGTTGATCGAAATTTGTTGTTACAATGCGAACATCGATATCATCTGAAAAAAGCCGCGGAATTGCATAATGTAATGGATTCGGTTTTGAATTTTTCACATCAACAAGATTTTGTGCCACTTGATGTACATCTTTTGTCTTCGCAACTTTCCCAAGATAATAATCATGTGGTTCTGTTATTTCACGCTTGTCGACATATAAAGCGTTCGCAATTTCATCCACTAAATCATCAAAGTTTGGTAAGTTTGATTTTCCTTTCATAGAAACCCCTGCTCCGACAAATAATACAAGTCTACCTTGCTCAAGATTATCAAATAGTTCATCTGGAATTTCTACTTCTGAAGTAATCCACATCTGGATTCCCCCTTACCTAAAAATGTCATACGCTCTCATTTTACTATAACATTTTTTATTTGTTTTTTTAATATTTAGACAAGTTGTTTCGCATGAAAAAATTTTATTCACGATCATGTGGAAATGTATGAACTTCTCGTTTTATACCAAAACTATGGAAAAACAGGAGGTGTGCACCTTGAGCAATTTTACTATTGTGCTTATTAAATTCGTATCGTGTATCATTGCTTTTGCTATCGGGCTTGATTTGTTTTTCGATGCAACAATCGTTGACGTTATTTCCTTTAGCTTATTCGTAACCATTGTTTCTTACATGTTTGTTGATAAAATCCTTTTGGACCGTGTTGGCAATTCCGCTGCTATTATGGCTGACTTTTTGTTAACCTATTTAAGCGTGTGGATTTTCGGTAACATTTTATTGGACAATTACATGCAAATCGCATGGGGGAGTATTTTGTCTGCTCTTGTCTTTACATTATCTGAAGTATTTGTGCATCGTTTTTCTCATACGCATGAAAGACATAAAGGTGAACGAATTAATATGAATGGCCGATTCGCATATGGAACTGAATTTGCTGAAGAACAAAATATTTTAGATAAAGATAAGAAAAAATAAACAAAGAAGGATGTCACAAACTATATCATGACATCCTTCTTTTACATTAACTTTTCTTTTGGTTATATTGCTCCATAATAGATTACGGAAGCATTCCGCTATCTGTTGTCACTATTTCCTTTCAATTCGATTTTATACCTCAATCTTTATATTTTTGAAATCCACAACATCAGCAAATGCACCCAGTACTGTATTATGATGCTTAACAATTTCTTCCGCACTTAATTGCTCCGAGTCAAATGTACTATGTGCATCGCGAACCAAAGTTATTTTATGTCCTTCACTAAATGCTCTACGAGTCGTCGTATCCACACAGTATTCAGTTTGCATCCCTGACATGATGACATGTTCAATTTCATTATCTTGTAATACTTTACGTAGATTCGTTTTATGGAATGAATCTGGTGTTTCTTTTTCGATTATGATGTCACCATCTTTCGGTGCAATGGCAGAATGAATATTCCATTCCGGTTTTCCTTTTGCTAAAGGGTGACCTTTGGGGCCATTATGCTGGACATAAATAACAGGAATTTCATGTAAACGACATTTTTGAATTAACTCTTGCAACGTTTCTAATAACTCCTGCCCTTTGTATACTGGTCCACCTGCTGTATACATACCTTCTTGCACATCTATTACTAAAAGTGCCTTCTTCATTCCACACAACTCCTCGCCGCTTATTTTTTATACTCCATCATCCAGCAATCCTCTAAATTCCCTTCATGCAGCTCATGTTCTTTTAAAATTTTCACCTTTTGGAATCCACACTTTTCATAACAATGAATCGCACGTTCATTACTTACTCTTGGATCCATTGCAATTGCTTCCGCCCCTAATTCATCGGTTATATATATGATCGCAGCTTGTACAAGCTCTGTACCGATTCCTCTATTCCAGTATGTTGGTTCTCCAATAAATTGGTCCATGCCCCATATATTCTGATTTTCTCTATACCCATATAACTTTTTCCATTCTGCATCTATCGGGTAAATTTGTATGTAACCAATTGGTTCTCCAGCATATTCCACTAGACACCTTTTCTCATCACTCTTTGGATTATGGATAAAATACATACATACTTTTTCTGGAGATTGTGGATTATCTCTGCCTTCGTAATACTGTAAAACTTCTGGATTTGTTAACCATTTTGAGATTGTATTTACATCATCTTCTGCAACATATCTAATCGACAATTTACCTTTTTGCAATAACATACTTTTCCCCCTTATTCATAACATTATAATATTCTAGACTTATTGGGTTTACTCCTTTTATTAGACAGTGAATATGATACACCGCCTTGCCATCATACCTTCGTATCAGTTTTTATTCAAAAAAATACTACTCTTGCTGGATGTTACAGAAACTTTAATTTAGTAATCTATAGATATCAAACCAACATAGGAGGAATAAATATGTCTAAAGCTTTTAATTCAAAAGAACAACAACAAGGAGAAATATATGCAATTCAGCATACAATTACTGAAGTTGAAAATGCATTTAATGCACATAATGCGGATGAATTAGATCGCCACTTCACCTTGAATGCCACATGGGTTAACGTATTTGGCAAGAAGCTATCTGGTTGGAAACAAATCAATGAGACGCACAAAGTTCTTTTAGCGGGACCTCTTCGTGATTCATATGCTTGTTATACAGTTGAAAGTATTACATTTATACATTCCGACGTAGCTATCGCACATATTAGACAATATCCAACAACCTCTGAAGGAAAAATAATAGAAAATGAGCAAGGCAGTCTTGCTGTTTATGTAATGGTCAAAGAAAAGGAAACGTGGAAAATTGCTGCTGGGCAGAATACACTAGTTCAATAGCTTTTTCCATATCCCTATTTAGACTGGAGGTTACGACTTATGTCTCAAGTAACTTTGAAGAAAATAACTTCTGACAATTGGCGAGAGGCTCTCACGCTTTCTGTAAACATTGAGCAGCAAAAGTTCGTTTCTGAAATTACACCACCTGTTGCTATTGCACTTGCTAAAGCATATATTAGGCCGGATGATAGGATGATTGAACCTTTTGGAATTTATCATAATGAAAAAATGATTGGTTTCTTTAATTTGCACTACGAACCGGATTGTCAAAAGGACTTTTGGCTGTTTCATTTTTTTATCGACAAAGGATATCAAAGAAAGGGGTTTGGAGTCGCAGCAATAAACGAATTAATTAACCATTTAAAAGTCGTTCATCCATCTTGCCATCGTCTTCGCTTAACTGTACATCCTGAAAATGATTCGGGCCAAAAATTCTATAAAAAACTTGGTTTTACTGATGATAACATTTACACATACGGTGAAATGACATATTCCTTAATTTTAAGGAAGTATATATAGATGATAATAGGATTATATGAAGCACATTTACCAGTTAGCGATTTAAAGCGTTCGATTGAATTTTACAAAGGACTTGGTTTGGAATTTTCCCATTGTCATGAAGATAAATTGGCATTCTTATGGATTAAAAAAGATAAAAGTTGGTTGGGATTATGGGAAACAGAAAAAGTAGAACTTGAATATCACCCTTCAATAAGACACATAGCTTTTCAAGTTTCTTTAGAAGGGTTAAAAAATTCAGTTGCTTGGTTGAATGAAAAAGGATTTGAATCTAGAGAAACATTTGGATTTAAACCAATTGAACCATTTGTTATAGCACATAGTAGCATAGCTCATGCCAAAATCCATTTTAATGACCCTGATGGGAACAGTTTAGAATTTATATGTAAACTTGAAAACCCTAAAAATATTACAAAGCGTATGTACTTAAGTGAATGGACACAATTAAATTAGCATCCTATTCAACTAAAGAGGTATTAGTTTAACCAAGAATAGGGAAACCTATATAAAGTGAAACTTTAATCAGCGGGGGTTTCCCTCATCCCCCACTGATTATTAGTTGAACCAATCGGGCCTTTACGGGCAGTAATACTCCCACCTAACTTCTTTGCTCCCGCTGAATTTTAAGGTGGGAGTATTACTGCCCGTTAGTGCGGGATAAATTGGGTTTCCTTTAAATTTTTATTAAAAATCATTAATATATTTTAACAGCGCCTTAATAAAAGAAGAGCACCATTACATTTTTAAAGTTACTCTTCTTTTACTTGTTTCTATTCAAATATAAAATACCAGTAAATTGCAACTTCATCATTTTGCTCATTTATCCCTTTATATACAAGAAAATCAAAGCCACCTATTACGAATCCACAACTCTCATAAAACTTACATGCTCTAACGTTATTATTTTGTGTCTCTAGCATGATTCCTGGCATTTTACCAGTTTGCGCCCAATACTTTGCCCGCTCAATTAATTTTCTACCAACTCCAAACTGTCTAAACTGCTTATCTACTTTTATATCTTCCACGTAAGCAAAACCATTCCAATTCTTCTTCACTATAATCATTCCAATTATTTGGCAATTTATAAACGCCAAATAAATGATTTTATCTGGATTATTAACATATTCGCTATAATCTAAATCATTCTCTTGCTCCTCCTTATATATATCTTCTGAATAATTTTTCTCAAAATCTGGTATGTCTTGCACAGTGTATTCTATTTGATGACCCATCGCCTCTAATGAAAGAACTAGCTTAGAATCAACCGTAAAACTATCATCAATTTCAGGAAATTCATTCAAATCTTCTAATTCTAGTTTCCTAATAAAAATGTCCACCTTTATCTCCTCTAAGTAAAATATTATATATTCCTCATACTAAATATTCATAGCAATTCCAGCAATAAATAAACTAGCAATTATGAGGAAAGGCGTACCAATCATTGCTCCTCTTAGATGCATCCTATAATTTTTATAACCCTTCATTCCTTCTGTACTAGGAATAACAACAAATCTCGGAGTAATCCAGCAAAATATAAGCCAATCTATAATGAGTAAATCCACCAAATTAAAAATCATTAATATTCCAAAAGAATGCAAAAAAGCATTTATAAACAATAATTTCTCATGTTGATTTAGTAAAAAAGTTGAAATCAACGGTGTTCCGAAAAGAATTACATTATATACAATTCCAAAATATAAAGTTTGTCTTTTTTCATCAATTGTTTTTGGCAGAACAGCTTTTTGAATATCCTTAGGATAGTCATTTAGCCATAAACGAGGATTATAATATAATAACCCTAAAATCATAATTGATAGTATAATAGACATAATTGCTCCCACTAGTAACATTTGTTCATATTGACCCATAAATCCTCTCCCTCCTTACTTGTAATTACCAGAAACCTTTTATTACTATGTAAAAGACTCATTTTATTACAAATTCTATGTATTCCCGTGTCAAAAAATCAGCATAAATCTTTGCTAACTAACTTTTTCATTTCTATATTTATAATTGATTTCTTCCAGCATCCATCCTTATTTTTTGACATATTAATTCAAACTTCATAAAGTGAAACTCTAATCGGTGTTTTTCATCTCCGCTAATTATTATTAGCCAATCAATATTAGGCTAAATTTATTTAAATTTACATAAGAATAGGACTGGTGAAACAAATGAAAATTGAACATATAGCGATTTGGGTAAATGATTTAGAGGCAATGCGCACTTTCTATACACAATATTTTAATGGAGAAGCAAATTCTTTATATCACAATAAAGCCAAACACTTCGAATCTTATTTTATTACATTTGAATCTGGAGCACGCCTCGAAATTATGCGAAAAAAAGGAATAGAAAACAAGCCTACTCCTGATTTAATTGGATATGCCCATATCGCTTTCTCCGTTGGCAGTGAAGAAAATGTGAATCAGCTAACAAAAACATTACAAGAAGCTGGATACTCCGTATTAAATGGACCACGTTTCACTGGAGATGGCTATTATGAGAGTGTAATTAGTGATCCAGAAGGAAATCAAATCGAAATAACTACTAGCATGACTTTTTAATAAGTAAGTTAAAAAAATAAAATAACAACAAAAAACCGTTCAAAAAATTTGAACGGCTTTTTTATCTAGTACTGTCACATTAAAAAGCTTGATTATTACAAAAATGCTAGTTATATCATTAAGATAAATTACAATAATGCCTTACACTTCATCTAATAAATTCGATGTAATTATAGTGAAGACCTTGCATTACTAAACTATCTCTTTCTTTACTAAAAGACTCTGTTCACAATATTGGCGCAAAGGATGCATTATTAAATCTCGTATTTAGGATTATACCCTGTTCGTCCATTCGGGTAGGTCTATAAAAGAAGGAGTTTACATTAGCTTAACGAATTTATATTGATATAATTATAAAAAGGGTAGTTTAATTGAACATTTTATGGGATTTTGATGGCACATTATTTGATACTTATCCTGCGTATACAAACATACTCTCTCAGGCTTTAGGAAATGCGGTGGATAAACAGGAAATCTATGAAAAGTTAAAAATTTCGTATTCTCATGCAATCGATTACTATAACATTTCCAGCAATCAAGAAAAAGAAATAAAAACTCTACAGAAGAAACTGTCTCCAAAAGAAATGAAACCGTTTGATAATGTAGAAAAAGTCTTGAAATTTGCAAATAAAAATGTAATTATGACCCATAAGCATAGGGACGGGGTTTTAGCTATCTTAAATTACTATGGATGGGATAAATACTTTGCTGATATGGTTACGATTGACGATGGTTTCCCTCGAAAACCCAATCCATTAGCATATGTTCATTTACACACAAAACACAGAATCGATTTAGTTATTGGAGACAGAGAATTAGATTTATTACCCGCTAAAGAATTAGGAATTTCAACATGCATATTTCAAAGTCAAAGTGATTTAGCTGATTATCATTTACAGGACTACTCAGAGTTTTTTAATATTGATATTTCGTTAACGAAACAAGTGGTCGATTAACAATATATACAGTAAAAGGACTAAAGTTTAGTTCTTTTACTGTATTATTATCAACATAATTCATTAACAGAGCCTAATAAAATAAGACCCTGTAAAGCAGGATCTTAACATTCTTTAAAACGACATAATATCATTTCCAATCGACAATTACTTTTTCTCCATAATTGCAAAATAATTCCCCTCATGATCAGCAAAATTAAAAGCTCTACCAGACGGCATATTTACAATTTCCCCGACTGTAATTTCCTTCCCTACAAAGTCTTTATATAACTTATCGATGTCTTGGGTGAAAAACAACATGGATGGTGTATTCAAGTTTAATTCAGGCTGCATTTTTGCAATTAACTCTTTATTATGTAGCACAATGCTCGTTTCAGCTTTCTCTGTTGGCGCAATTTCAATCCACCTAAACCCTTGACCGTTATTTTCATCGGAAACTAAGTGGAATCCTACTTTTTCTGTCCAAAATTGTATAGCCTCATCTTGATTGTTTACATATAACATAATTTGACCGACTTTATGAATCATCATCTTTTCTTCCCTTCTTCTATTTCAATTGTATTCAGTATATACGAACTAGCATTCTCTTCAAAGTGTTTTTATGATTAAAAATTTTTTAGATTTCTATCATTTTTTAATGTTTCTAGAGGCTTTATATATTTCTTATCTCTTATTTTTTA